>CAMVLL010000005.1 GCA_947168315.1 uncultured Bacteroidota bacterium
CTCTTATCAGGTGAATTTCATGTACTGGAGGTACTTCATGTGGAACTTTGCCGGACGTCAGAACGATATCCAGAGTCATGGTGAGATAGAACATGGTAATTGGATAACGGGCATCAAGCCGATTGATACCATGTTGGTGGGTGATCAGACCCTTCTTCCAACAGAACTGAAGGAGAATAAAGGTCATAATGTCTTTTATGGTTTACCGTTAATCTTAGGTATTATCGGTTTATTATGGCAGGCCAATAAGGTGCATCGCAGAAAAGATGATAATGGCACTGAGATCGAGCAACCAGTAGGAATCCGTCAGTTCTGGGTGGTATTCTTCCTGTTCTTCATGACGGGTCTTGCCATCGTTCTCTATCTGAACCAGACTCCAATGCAGCCACGTGAGCGCGACTATGCCTATGCCGGTTCGTTCTATGCATTCACTATTTGGATTGGTATGGCTGTGGCAGCTATCTCTGAATGGCTGGCAAAGCGTAAATTGAATGCAAAGGTCTCAGCTATCGTTGCTCTGCTAATATGTGTACTCGTCCCAATCCAGATGGTTTCCCAGACTTGGGATGACCATGACCGTAGTAACCGCTATACATGCCGCGACTTTGGTCAGAATTACTTGAGTACAGTTCAGGAAGAAGGTGCGCCGATTATCTATACCAATGGAGATAACGATACCTTCCCGTTGTGGTATAACCAGGAGACAGAAGGTTTCCGTACCGATGTTCGCGTTTGTAATCTGAGCTACTTGCAGACCGACTGGTACATTGATCAGATGAAGCGTCCTGCTTATGATTCTCCAGCTGTTCCTATCAACTGGAGCCGATTAGAATATGTGAGTGGTGAGAACGAAGGTGTTCAGGTAAAGCCAGATATGATGAAGCATCTGGACGAGTTCTATAAACAGAACCCAGAAGAGGCAGCCAAAACTTTCGGTGAGAATCCATACGAACTGAGAAACATTCTCGATCATTGGGTTCGCCATCCACAGAACAGTGAACTGCAGATTATTCCGACCGACAGTATAGTTCTCAAACTTGACAAGGAGGCCATCAAACGTTCGGGTATGTTGATTCCTGACTCATTGAATGGTGAAATTCCTGAATATATGCATATCTCACTGAAGGGTAAGCGTATCTTGTACAAGAGCGAACTGATGATGCTTGAGATGCTAGCCAATACAAACTGGGAGCGTCCTATCTATATGGCCATCACAGTTGGCACCGAGAATCACCTCAATCTGGATAAGTACTTTATGCAGGAAGGATTGGCTTATCGTATTACGCCGTTCAACAGTGACCAAACGGGTGTAAGAGTCGATAGTGAGAGAATGTACGACAACCTGATGAACAAATATAAATATGGTGGATTGCAGAATCCGAATATCTATCTTGATGAGACAAACTTGGGTATGTGCCGTACTCATCGTCGTCTGTTTGTAATCCTCGCTAGCCAGTTGGTTAAGGAAGGCAAGAACGAGAAGGCTTTGGAGGTTTTGGATAAGAGTTTGGAAGTGATTCCAACTTATAATGTCCCTCATGACTTTATCTTGTGTTCTTCGAAGGAGATGGCAGATGACTATATTAAGATAGGTCATCCAGAGAAAGCTTTGCCTATCTTGAATGAACTGGCCAACAAGGCTGTTGAATATATCACCTGGTATGAGAGTTTGGATGACCAGCGGTTTTATGATAATTATGAATCATGTTATCGTCAACTCTTGATGTTAGATGATGTGAACAAGAGCTTGTCAGAGATTGCTCTGAAGGAAGGTGACGAGAAAGAGGGTATCGGAACCCGTACAGCTGTTCATTATGCTCAGACTTTCAATAGCCTTTACGAAGCATTCAAGCAACGTATAGACGATAACAAATGATAATTGCTGAATAGCATGCTGATAGAGCAACCCCCTTTACTCATGCGATGGATGTTTCCACGTGCCTTTTGGCGGATGGATAAGCATACGAGAGCCGTTTACCTGACTTTCGATGATGGTCCTATCCCCGAAGTCACTCCGTGGGTGTTGGATTTATTAGACCGTTATCAGATAAAGGCAACGTTCTTTCTGGTAGGTGACAACGTTAGGAAGCATCCGGCAGAGTTTCAGATGATTTTAGATCGAGGACATCGCGTCGGTAATCATACATATAATCATATACGTGGGCTGGATTATCTCAGTAAGAACTACTTAGCGAATGTCGAGAAGGCAGACAAACTGATTCATTCCAATCTTTTCCGTCCTCCACATGGCTTCATGAGGTGGGGAGAGTACATGATTTTACGCGACAAGTACCAGATGGTGATGTGGGATGTCGTGACGCGCGACTACAGTAAACGTTTGAATGGTCCTCAGGTCTTCGAAATCTTGAAGAAATATGTTCGCAACGGTTCCATCATTACCTTCCATGATTCACTGAAGTCGAAGGAGAAATTGGAATATGCTCTTCCGCGTTCCATCGAATGGCTTCAGAATGAAGGCTACAGCTTCAAGGTCTTCGATTGATTAAAGCGTCAGCAGGCCTTCCTTGATTCGTTCAAGACCCTGCATCAGACGCTGTCTTGGACAAGCCAGGTTAATGCGGATAAAATGTTCGCCTTCCTTTCCGTACATCAAACCTTCGTTTACCCACACCTTGTGCTTGAGGAGATGTTCCATGATGGATTCGGAATCAATGCGACAAACAGAGCAATCCACCCAGACCAGATACGTTCCCTCCAACACCGTTACTGGAAATTGGGGAAGATGGGTTTGGAAGAATGTCTGCACCATATGATAATTATCGAGTAGGTAAGCATTTAATTGACGAAGCCATTCCGCACCCTCCGGTGTATAGGCTGCCATCAGAGCTTCCACTCCAAACGGATTAACGTCGCATACCTCATTAATATTAATAGCTCGGTCAATTTTTTGTCTTACCTCTTCATTGTCACATATGATGTTGGCAATCTGTAGTCCGGCAGTGTTGAAAGCCTTACTGGGAGCATTACAAGTGATGGTATGATGCTGAATCTCTTCCGACAACGAAGCGAACGGAATATAGGTATGTCCTGGATAGACAAATTCGCAATGAATCTCATCCGAGACGACCCAAATCTGATGTTTGACACAAATCTCTCCGATGCGCATCAATTCGTCCTTGGTCCATACTCTTCCCGCAGGATTATGAGGATTGCATAGTAAAAGGAGCTTAGCTTTAGGATTTGCCACCTTCTGTTCCAAATCATTGAAATCAATATGATAGGTTTGCCCCTCATAGATGAGTGGGTTCGAAACAATCTCGCACTCGTTGTTCCGAATGGACGAGAAGAAACAGTTATATACAGGAGTTTGGACGATGACCTGATCGCCTGGTTGAGTCATGGCCTTGATAACAGCAGAAATAGCTGGTACGACTCCGGATGTATAGAGAATCCATTCCTTTGGGAAATGCCAGTGATGACGATTGCCAAACCAGTTCGTAACCGACTGGTAATAGGCATCCGGCACTTTGGTATAGCCAAAGATGCCATGCTCTACTCTTCTTTTCAACACCTCGATGATACCTGGGAAAGTCTTGAAATCCATATCGGCAACCCACAAAGGTATTGTCTCTTCATCGAGACAGGAATCCCATTTGTATGCATTTGTACCGCGGCGGTTGGTCAGTTCGTCAAAACAATACTTCATCTTCTTTTTCTATTTCTTAACGGGTGAGGATAATGCAGTCGGCAGGGCCTTTGATGTTTTTATCGATGATGATTTCTCCAATCTCATCAGCAACAATCTTGCCGGAAGCTGGATTCTTGATGCTCTTGATTGATCCGCGGATATCGGCTTGAACAGTGCTGTATTCAAAAGCACGGTCACACTCCTTATCAAATGTACAGTTCTCAAGAATCAAATTCTCAGCATAACAAAGAGGTTGCTCACCTCCAATGTGGCAGTTTACCAACCTCAGGTTCTTGGAGTGCCATCCCAAGTATTCGCCGTCTATCACACTGTCGTAGATGGTTACGTTTTCTACCTCCCAGAACGAGTCTTTAGTGACGATTTTAGCATTTCGAACTTCGACATTCTTACAATATTGGAAGACATACTTGCTATCGCTGATCAGTCCGTCAACCTTGATGTTCGTGCATCCCATGAATGGATAGGTACCGTCGTGTAGTTCCACATTATTGATAATCAGTCCATCAACATTCCAGAAAGTTTCATCAGCATCGTTGATTTTTACGTTCGTAAGCTCTAGATTCTTCATTTCGCGGAAAAATTTTGGGCCGTCGATAACGCAATCGCGCATCTTCATATTGTTGGAGTACCAAATAGCAGAGCGAGAGCCAACAGCGAAATAACAGTTTGAGATGACAGAACCTTCGACATGCCACAAAGGATATTTCCCTTCAAAGCGACAATGATCACATTCAATATTACTGCACTCTTTAATTCCAGACTCACCTTCCAAGATGGCAACGTACTCCAGACGGAGATTGTGACTTTCAAACAATGGACGTTCACCCCCGAATTCTTTATTTCTTATTATATCCATTTTACTTTATTGATTTTAGTTGCAAATATATGGTAATCTCTTTTATTAAACTTATAAAAAAAGTTGTATTATTTACCCAAAATACTGATAATCATTAAACAACAGCTTTATTCATCCATTTCCCGCTCCTTAATCGTATGAGGAAGATGAATCCACGGAAGCACAATTCCACACACATAGCAATCCACACACCCTTCAACCCATATATAGGAGCAAGGATAGCTGCCAAAGTGATACGAACTGCCCACATACTGAAGAAATTCATTCCACTCGGTATGATTGTATCGGTTGCTCCTACAAAAACTCCATAGCTGACAATAGCTGCCGCGAACATTGGTTCAGCAAAAGCCTCTATGCGAAGAGCCATGACACCAAGTTCACGGATTTCCTCAACAGGTGTCATCATACCCATCATAAGCGGTGCGGCAACATACATGATGAATCCCATAACTGTCATCACTATCATACCCATGATGACGCAGATATAGGCAAACCGTTTCATCAGGTCTTTTCTTCCTGCTCCTGTGCTTTGTCCTACAAGTGTTGTAGCAGCATCAGAAATACCGTATCCAGGCATGTAACAGAGGCTTTCTGCAACGATACCGAACGAGTTGGCTGCAATAGCAAATGTACCCAACGGAGCTACGATAATGGTTGTCGTAATCTGGGCAGTACACATAACGATATGTTGCAATCCCATTGGGAAACTAATGCGGAATGCCTTTTTGATACACGACCAGGTAGGGATAAAACTTCCTTTATCTAAGCTTAGCCTCAACTCCTTCGAACGAGCACATAAGAAGTATAACATAAGAATTGCTGTGATCACTTCAGCGAGAGCAGTACCCATGGCTGCACCTTTCACAGCTAAACCTGCACCCGGAATAAAGAGTGATTGTCCTAAGATTGTTATTGTTCGAGACGGGAAGATAAGGAGGAAATTAAAGATGACATCCATCACACACATTAAGATATTCAGCATGCTAGGTATGAACATATTTCCACTGCATCGCAGCATTCCAGCTCCCAACATCTCCATCAACAGGACAGGCATGAACAATGAAAAGATAAGGAAATAGGTTGAAGCATCCTTAACGATGTCTGCATTTCCTCCTAACCATCCAGGGAGATAAGGACTAATGCTTACACCTATCAACATCATGATAAGGCCAAAGAGAAAAGCAGAGACAATACTTTGGCGAAGAACAGAACGCGCTTCTTTGTTGCGCTTACCACCTATGTGATGTGCTACTTGTACGTAAAAGCCTGTTGCGGCAGCGGAACATACGCCCCACATCAGCCAAAGAGTCGTCTCAACCAAGCCGATGGAGGCGGATTGATTAGCCCCTAAACTACCTACCATAGAAGCATCAATGTATTGCATGATGGTTACGGATAGTTGAGCGAGAATAGCAGGTGTACTCAACTGCACAGTCAAGCGCAGCTGTTGACGTAAAGTCATCGGCTTACCTTGCCGAATTAAAGAAAGTAAATCATCCTTGTTCTCTTTAGGCATGGTGCAAAGATACGACAAAGGTTGTAATAATAGTGATGGATGAATGTGGGTTTAGTTTTTTTTAGTAAAAAAGAATCCTGACAGGTTCATCCTGTCAGGATTCAATATGTTTCAGACGTCAAATCTTATTTAATACCCAATTTCCCTTTAACGGCAGCTGTTACATCTGTAACAGAAGAACCCATATACGGAATAATTGATTCAGCAGTTTCCTCTACAATGAATGTGTAACCACCTTCATCGCCAACGGCTTTGATAGCGTCTTGCAATTTTTTGTAGATAGGTTCCAACTTCTCTTGTTCAGACTTTTGCAAACTTTGTTGTGCTTCTTGTTCGAACTGTTGATATTTAGTAATCATATCCTGTAAGTCCTTCTGACGTCTTTCCAAGATGTTCTTTGGAAGTTTCTCAGCCTCTTGTTGCAGTTCAGTCGCTTTTTTGGTGTATTCATCCTGCATAATCTTAGCCTCATCCTGGAATTGTTTAGCAATGGCTTGCATTTCTGTTTGATACTTTGTAAATTCAGGCATTGCGGTAACAATCTCATTTGTACGGACATGGCCGAACTTCTGTGCATAGATACTCATCGGTGCGATAAGCATCATGAAAAGTAAAATCTTCTTCAACATTGTTTTATTCATTTTTAGTTATTTCATTCACAAATATGCTGCAAATATAAGGATTTATTTTGAATATCCTAATCTTGCGAGCACTTGATCGCTAATATCAATCCGAGGAGAGGCAAAAATCATTGTACCTTCAGCAGAAGCACGATCAAAGACAACATCATAGTTGTTTCGTTGAGCCAATTGTTTGACAGCCTCATAAATCTTGTCATGAATAGGTGCAACCAGCTCTTCTTGTTTCTTTGCCATTTCACCTTCTGGACCAAAATATTTTTGGCGGAGTTGTTGTGCTTCTTTTTCCTTTGCTACAATAGCTTCTTCCTTTTGATTACGTTGGGTCGCTGAAAGCTTGGAAACATTTTGTTGATATTGTTTATAAAGATTTTCAGCTTCTTTTGACAACGCTTCCACTTCTTTCTGATATTTCTCAGAAAGCGTACTCAGTTGGTTATTTGCCTGTTGATAAGCCGGAATGTTCTGTGTGATATATTCCATATCAATCAATGCAAACTTTTGCGCATTGGCTGTGAATACACAAGCCATCAACAATACGGTTACAAATAATACCTTTTTCATAATAGTGTGTTTTAATGGTTAAAACTCTTGGCCTAAAATAAAGTGGAATTGACTGCCACTATATTGTCTAGAACCATTGATCTTATCAAATCCGTATGCCCAGTCAATACCCATCATACCAATCATTGGCAAGAAGATACGGACACCGGCACCGGCAGAACGTTTCATATTAAATGGATTGAACTTACTTACATCATGCCAAGCATTACCGCCTTCCACAAATCCCAGAACATAGATACTGGTCGAATTTTCCAACATCAACGGATATCGTATCTCTGCTCCTAAACGTGTATATGCATATCCCTCATCTCCGTATAGTGTCAAAGAGCCATTTTCATAACCACGTAAGGCGATAGTCTCTGATGCATAACTTGTACTATATCCACTCATACCATCACCACCGACATAGAAGGTCTCGAATGGGGACTTCACATATTTATTATAATGTCCTAACAATCCGAATTCTACACGGGTCATGATAACAGGAGCCTTTGATCCATCTGTCAAAGCAGTGTATGTCCTGGATTTGAATTTCCACTTGTGGTATTCAATCCAGTTGAACACACTTGCCGCCTCATCATAATTATGCTTTCCATAAGTAGAATAATCCTTCTTACTGAACAATGAGTATGGAGGTGTTACTTGAACAGATGCTGTAAAATCTGATCCATGACGAGGATAAATAGGGTTATCAGTAGAGTTACGTGATAAGGTAAAACCTAAACTTAAGTTATTGCTCTTACCTGTTGACATATAATCACCGTTGTTCAAACGGATATACAGATAATCCCAATCTTTTAAGATGAATCGCTGGAAAGAGAGTTCTGCCTGAAGAACGAAATAGTCGTCCGGCCATCTCAATCGTTTTCCAAGTCCGACAGAAACACCATACATCTTCATGGACTTATCAGGGTCGTAGTAAGCTTCATAATTGTTGTAATATCCACTGTTGTACATACCATAGTAGTTACCATAAAGCATGCTGTACATACTGTTTCGCATAGCAGTATTGTAATAGTTACTACTGATATCACTCTGTTTAGAGTAGAAAGCAGATACCGAGAACGAGTTCGGTCGTTTACCACCGAACCAAGGGTCAAAGAACGAAATACTATATTGTTGATAATAACGGGCGTTGGTTTGGCCACTCAAGGTTAAGGTCTGTCCATCACCTTGTGGCAAAATACCGCGGTAGTTGTCGCTCTTATGGAATAGATTGCTCATTGAGAAGTTGGTGAACTTCAAACTCAACTTACCAATGATACCTGTTTGTCCCCAACCTGCAGAGAACTCAACTTGGTCATTCGCTTTTGATTCTAGGTTCCAGTTAATATCAACGGTACCTGAAGTTGCATCTGGCTGAATGTCTGGGTTGATGTTTTCTGGGTTAAAGTGTCCCATCTGGGCGATTTCACGATAAGAACGTTCCAATGCTTCCTTACTGAACAAGTCACCTGGTTTCGTACGAAGCTCACGACGAACGACGTTCTCGTACAAACGGTCGTTACCGTTGATACGAACCTTGCTAATGCTTGCCTGTGGACCTTCGATAATACGCATTTCCAAATCGATAGAGTCACCTACGATATTGACTTCGACAGGGTCGAGGTTGTAGAATACATATCCTCGATTATAATAATTGTTACCGATAGCATCATCATCTTTAGTCAGACGGTCGTTCATCAATTTCTGGTTGTAAACATCTCCCTTCTTCATCTGAAGTTGCAGGGCAAGATTATCAGAAGGGTAAACAGTGTTACCTACCCAAGTAATATTACGGACATAGTATTTCTGTCCTTCCTCAACCTTCAAGTAAACATCCACGGTCCGTTCGTCGTATGGAGATATGCTGTCTTCCACAATCATAGCGTCACGATATCCAAGCTCGTTGTACTTGTCGATGATAAAGCCTTTATCCTTCTCGTAGTTGTCTTCGATAAACTTCTTAGTCTTGAAGAAATTGACCAGCTTATTCTTTTCATTGGTCTTCTTCATTACTCGTTTAATCTTACGATCACTAAGGATAGAGTTTCCTTCGATGATAATCTGGTGAACTTTTACTTTCTCTTTTTTGTCAATCATGACATCCACGTTCACCTGATCTTTATTATCTGGAAGATTCCTCTCAATAATATTAATCTGTGCATTCTTGAATCCTTTATCATCAAAATGTTTCTTGATGAGAATCTTAGCACGGCTAATCAGGTTAGGTGTGATTTGGCTACCTTTTACTAATCCTAGTTTTGCTTCCAAATCTTCCCGTTCGCTCTTTTTAACACCATGGTAGTTGATGTTGGCAATACGAGGACGTTGTGACAGAGCTATATGTAACCAAATTTGACTCCCGTAGGCCTTTTCTGCAGTGATTTGCACATCAGAGAACAAACCATGTTTCCAATATCGTTTGATGGCGCTAGTAATTTCATCGCCTGGAACGGAAATGACTTGTCCGACAGAGAGGCCGGAAAGTCCTATCAATACATAATCTTCATAGTTCTCAATACCTTTTACGCTGATACCTGCAATAGTATACTTCTTCGGGGTACTGGAATATAGAATGGATGGATTATATATGGTATCCGTCTCTACTTGTGCCTTTCCTTTGATAGGGATATTTGACAAGCAAATCAGTGACAATATGAAAAGGATGAATCTATATCGCATTTCTAGTATATTTATCTTTATATTTGTTCACTTGTTTTGCCATATCGGCGTTCTCTCTGTTGATAATCGTATATGGCTTTACAAAATTCTTCTTCTCCAAAATCAGGCCAATAAGTGTCGCAGAAGTAGAGCTCTGTATAGGCACATTGCCATAAAAGGTAGTTGCTCAACCGTAATTCTCCTCCTGTACGAATCAATAGATCTGGGTCTGGCATAAAACTCGTGCATAGATGAGAAGCAATGGTTTCTTCTGTAATCTCCTCGGCTTTAATTTTTCCTTCTTCTACAGCGGTGGCAATGTCTTTCACACACTCTGTCAGTTCCCATTTCGATGAATAGCTAATGGCCAAGACCATACACATTCCCGTATTATTACGGGTGTGTTCCATACATTGGTTGAGTCGTTCTTGCACATCTGTCGGCAATTTTTCGATATCACCAATGATACGGAAACTGATGTTGTTCTTCATGAAGGTCTCTTCTTCGAGAGAATCCATCAACAAAGCCATTAATGCTTTGATCTCATCAGCAGGCCTGTTCCAGTTCTCCGTAGAAAATGTATATAGCGTTAGATATTTGACTCCTAAGCGTGCAGCCGAGGAGGCAATGGTATGAACCGTTTGAGCACCAGCTTGATGACCAAAACTGCGAACTTCACCTCGCTGTTTTGCCCAACGTCCGTTCCCGTCCATAATGATGGCAACGTGGGATGGTATCCGATTCTTATCTAACTGCTCTTTATAGGACATTGTTTTTTTATTTCGCTAACTTATTGATTCTACCCCTCCATACATTGGAACTATTACTCCACATGATCCATAAATAGTTGTTTTCATCAACAGTGTATGAGAAGTTTCCATCAGCTTGATTATATAATGTTGCAAATTCACTAGGGAAAATGACATCTTCCTTCACAGCCTTCCAATGTATTCCTTGATCAGCCGACTCGTAGAAATATTGGAAAGCGGAAATGTTGGAATCATTAAGTACTCCATTTCCACCAAAAGCATATAATTGTTCACCGAAATGAACGATTGAAAGCATATCCAAGTTAGGGCATGCATAAGCAAACTTTGTTGGTCCATTATCACCCCAGGTCTTTTCGGTGCTCAAGCGTGACCAAGAAATGTTGTAAGGTTTGTTGTCGTTTTGTCCAACAACTATCATTCGTTCCAAATTCTCATTGCTAGGTAAAGAATAAGAGGTAAATGACAGGTCCTTCTGAGGGAAGTTGGAAGGAACTGTTCCTGTCTCTATCCAATTAACGCCATCTTCTGTTTCTACAAAGGTAGTTCCTTCTTTATTGATGGCAACCAAACGTTTGCCAGAGGCTACCTCATAGTTAGCAACCAACATGCTCAATGCTGGAACATTTTGTACTTCTTCCCACGAGTTACCATCTGTGGTTTGATATAGTTTACCATTGGCAACGATATACATTGTATCATTCCAAGACATGGCTGTACTATAATCTGCCTTCTCTGGTATATCCAGCGGAGTCAAATCTGCCCATTCACTACCATCCGAAGCAGAAGTGCTGGTAAATTCGACTTGATCCTCTTGTTCAGCAAAGACATAGATTCGTTCATTAAATGTAACAGCTTTTTGGCGTGTTATCTTCGTCCCCATGAAATTAGTATTCATAGAGGTCCATGCCAAAGCTTCAGGATCTACTTGATGCACATTTATACGAATAGTATAGGGAAGTCCCACACTCATATCGAAGGCTACAACCTTAAATTCAATCGGTTGTGTAAAGTCCAAAGAATCGGTAGATGCCCAAACACTGTCTTTCCCTGCTTTAGTATAAAGAATATAATCAGTATCAGCAGTAATCTCTAAAGGTACTTTGCTAATATCAGTATGATAAGGCAATGAATCAACGTTTTCGATAACGTGGTTAAGTTGGTCTATAGAAAATAGATATTTCGCACCAGCTATTGTATCAGTGATAATAGTATCCTTTCCATCGATATATTTTGTATAAGTGCTTACAAGATTTCCCATTGTAACAGCAGTAATGGATGTGTTGGAAGGGTATACAATTTCATCATTGTCATGTCCGTGCAGACATGATGTAAATGCTATAGCAGCAATCCATAGACTTAATATGATTGTAAAGAACTTAAATCTCATTTGCAAATGCGTCTTTTGTTACAATTTGCAAAAGTAAAAAGAATTTTTGCTATACCGAATTTTTAGGTGAAGTTTTACATTAATTATAGATAAATTCGTGCTTTTTATGCGACTTTAAGATGTTTAAAGTAAGAATTTAACCTATTTAAGGAATTTATAAGTCGGGTTGGAATAGTGTAAAAATAATCTCCCCATACAGTTTTCTTTCTCATAGGGACAAGAGATACTTGGTGCTGGTACACCTTCATTTAAAGCAATTGTTCCCCGTTCCACATAGGCTTCATCCCATAATCCAGCATTAATCAAGGACTGCAACAGTATTTGACCACCCTCCACAAGAAGTGATTGTAATTGTTTTTCATATAAAACTTGCATGATTTGTGGAAGTATATCTTTGTTGAAATCCAGTTTTATAAATGTGGTATTCAAATATTTGGGGTTGTTGTCTTTTGCTGTAAAGACAATGGTAGGGGCCTCTCCATTGAAAATACGTAAATCGGATGGAAGGGTAAGGTCTTTATCAATGACCAGCCGAACCGGATTTTGTCCATACCACTCCCTCGTTGACAGAGAAGGGTCATCAAGTAAAGCTGTTCTTCGACCGACAAGTATGGCCGTATGTTCAGCTCTCCTCTTATGGGCAACCATCTGAGTCAAATCGCTGGAAATCTTTACTGCTCGTCCTGATGTTCGAATAACATCAATGAATCCATCGGAGGATTCAGCCCATTTGAGTGTAATATAAGGACGTTTGTAAAGATGAAAAGTCATAAATCGTCGATTCAAATCTTGACATTCTTTTTCTAATACGCCCACTTTTACCTGGACACCTGCATCCCGGAGTTTTTGGATTCCTTTTCCAGCCACAAGTGCAAAAGGATCCATACAGCCAATGACAACTCGTGGTATGTTCTTTTCAATGATTAAATCAGCACAAGGAGGAGTCTTCCCGTAATGGGAACATGGTTCCAGACTAACATAGATGGTAGCATCTTTTAAAAGACTTTGATCTTTAACAGATTGGATGGCATTAACTTCGGCATGAGCTTGACCACAGTGGACATGATATCCCTCACCAATGATGCGATCTTGATAAACGATTACTGCACCAACCATCGGATTGGGGGGAGTCGTACAACGTCCATTAGCAGCAAGCTGTAGACAACGAAACATATATTTTTCGTCTTTTGTCATCTTTCTTCAGTTTATTTCCTTATTTTTGCTTCGAAAAATAAAACGCATGAATCCGCTAGTAACTTACATCAAGCAGACCATCCTTGGCTTATATACCAAAGCTGAAGCATTTGCCATTGCTAAATGGCTGTTGACTTCGCATTTTCATTTTTCCATGATGGAACTATACGGAGGCAAAGATAGAGTTTTTTCAGAAAAAGAAAAGCACGAATTGGATGATATTCTTCATCGATTGCTCCAGAAGGAACCCATTCAATATATTTTAGGCAAGGAAACATTCTGTGGAATGTCATTCGAAGTAAACTCTTCGGTGTTGATACCACGTCCAGAAACAGAAGAATTGGTTCGTTGGATTGTGGAAGATTCTGCTGAAAGACAATCGTTGAGGATTTTGGATATAGGAACTGGGAGTGGTTGCATCGCTATAAGCTTGGCAAAAGAAATTAAAGGTTCATCGGTGACGGGATGGGATATCTCAGAGAATGCATTAAAGACAGCTCAACACAATGCAGAGATGAATAATGCTAGTGTAAAATTTATCTTACAAGATGTTTTTAAACCGTTCCCAGAAACGGAAAAGTTTCATGTTATTGTAAGCAATCCTCCGTATATTCAACAAATTGAACGTTCAAAAATGGATGATCAAGTTTCTCTTTGGGAGCCGGGAATGGCTTTGTTTGTACCAGATGATGATCCTTTCATCTTTTATAAAAGGATTATGGATATTGGCAGACAGTTACTTCTTCCTGGTGGCAAGCTGTTCTTTGAAATTAATCAAAAATATGGAGAAGAGGTTTGTCAATTGTTGAGAAACGGAGATTTCTGTGAGGTCGAATTAAGAAAAGATATAAATGGCAATGACCGAATGATAAAAGCTGAACTATGAAAAAGGAGATTACAGAGGAAGTTGCAAGAAATAAAGCAGAAGTCTATTGTGCGACAGCCGAACGTTGTATATCAGAAGTAGAAGGAAAACTCTATCAATGGGGCGCATCAAAAGAATCGGTTGAAAAAATAATATGTCATCTTCTAGATGAAGATTTTATCAATGAAAAACGATATGCGACAGCTTTTGTAAGAGATAAATATCGATTTAATGCGTGGGGAAGAATGAAGATTACGTTATCCATGCGCCAGAAAGGTATTTCGGACAACTTGATAGATGAGGCTTTGAAGGAAATAGATGAAAATGTATATCAACAAACACTAAAAACTTTACTTGACCAGAAAGGAAGATCAATAAAGGCGGGATCGGATTTTGAACTTAAAGGCAAAATCATTCGGTTTGCTTTGAGCCGAGGATTCTTAATGAGTGAGATTCTCCCTTTTGTCCATTTGGAAGATAATGAAAAAGCATTGGAGAATATGGAATAGTCTTTGGAACTTATTTTTCCCCTCTTGTTGTATCGTTTGTGGTAGACCTCTGTTGCAAACAGAAGAATTTCTGTGTCTTCATTGTTTAAGCCATTTATCGCGAACAGGCCTACATATGATTCCTGAGAACAAGATGGAAAGGAATTTCTGGGGGAAGATACCCATCGAAAAGGCCGCAGCATTTCTTCATTATGCCAAAGGAGGGGATGTTAGGCAAGTATTGTATGAATTGAAATATTACGGCAACAAAGAGTTTGGAAAGATGTTGGGTATGTGTATGGCTCATGAAATCCAATCATCAGATTTCTTCTATGGTATAGATGGTATTATTCCTGTTCCGTTGCATCCTGAAAGGTTACGACAACGTGGTTATAATCAGAGCGAATGGCTTGCTAAGGGCATTTCGGAAGTAACAGGGATTCCTGTATTGAACAATGTTGTAGAGCGAATTCAATTTACCAAATCTCAAACTCATAAGTCACATCTCGACAGATGGGAGAGCGTACAGGGACAGTTCAGATGTGTTGATAAGAAGGTGCTTTTAGGAAAACATATTTTATTGGTAGATGACGTGATGACCACTGGTGCAACTTTAGTAGCAGTTGCAGACTCAATGAAGGATATAGAAGGACTTCGTTTTAGTGTATTGACTCTTGCCTTGGCAGGACAAGATTAATCGCTCATTAAAAAATAAAAACAAAATTTGAAGTTATTTAAAAATAAACATTGTACATTTGTCGCAATCAAAAACGAAACAGATTAAACATGAGACAAATGAATGATTCCTTTAAGACAAAAAATATTCAGCAGGTAACACCTTTGGTGGTGAGCCAGTTGAATCAAGGAAATGTGAAGGCATTCGATTTAATATATCATGCGTATTATGTGTACCTTTGTGCCATAGCGGTATATTACGTACATGACAAGAATGTGGCAGCTGAACTAGTTAACGACGTATTCGTGAATCTTTGGAATAAGAAAAGAGATGTAAGTTACCCTCTTTTACCTTATTTAAGAAAGTCTGTTCAAAATAGCAGCATTAGTTATATGCGGTCAATCCTTTACCGAGAGGACCGCCAGACTGTGAATGATGAGCATGTCTGGGAGTATGTCGAAGAAAATATCCTTTCATCGACCGACCCGTTGCAGGCATTACTAAACAGTGAATTAAGTAATATTATCGCAGAAAAGGTAGAGAAACTACCATTACAGTGCAAACGAATTATGAAAGCCTGCCTATACGAAGGGAAAACCTATCAAGAAATAGCACAAGAACTAAACATCCAAGTCCCAACAGTCAGAGTACAATTAAAAAAGGCGCTAGATTCCTTACGTGAATACTTGGGAACACCTATTTGGGTAGTTTTAGCAATTTTCTTGTAATTTTTTTGATTTTCGGATAAACGTTTTTAGAAAAAATGCGTATAGGGTTGATGAACGATCTAAAATGCATTTTATGGATTATTTGTTTGAAGATCATGGTGAGTTATCGCTAAAGATTTGCGATTATTTAGGTGGCAAAAGTTCTGAGGCAGAAGCCAAGGAGCTTTTGTTCCACCTATCTCGTCATGAGGAATCTAAATTACTCTATCGGGAACTTTCAGCGTCTTGGGCTTTGGCTTCCGTACCCTATTTCCTTGAGATGGAGGACGAGAATTTAGAAGTGATAAAGCAACGTATAACTGAGGCTGAGCAAAAGGTAGAAAGCAGGAAGCGTTTTATCAAGAGGATGATGACAACAGCTGCTGTCTTTTTAGCCTTTGTGGCTTCTAATATGTGGTGGTATATAAGTACGCAGACGTTGAAATCCGAAGATAAAAGGATGGAGCGTTCCTATCAAATGAGGGTGGATGAGGGTACGATGGCTTCGGTGGTACTTCCTGATGGTTCTGAGGTGACACTGAATGCCGGTTCCACCTTGAGTTACAAAAAGGACTTCGGCAAAAAACTACGATCAGTCAATCTGCAGGGCGAAGGCTATTTCAATGTAGCGCCAGATGCCCATTACCCCTTTTCAATTATCGCTGGAGGAATTAAAGTCAAGGTTATAGGAACAAAGTTTGATGTGTATGCGTATCAGGGTGAGGATGTAATCGTATCCCTTATTGAAGGGACGGTGAACTTGACCAGCTCGAGGGGACAAGAGCTGGTCTTGCATCCTCGGGAACAGGCTCTATGCAGCTGGAAAACAGGAGACGTTGTCAAACGAGAAGCGGATGTGGGCAGGAGTATCGATTGGATAAATGGAAATCTATTCTTCGATAATACTTCACTTGAGGAAGTCGTCCGTCGTTTGGAACACCGTTTCAATGTGAGGATATGTATTGATAGCAATCGGTTAAAAGAGTTACGTTTTACCGGGAACTTCAGTAATATCCAAACAGTTTCAGATATCCTGAGAGAACTGGATATAGAAAACCAGTTTGTATGGAGAGTAAAACAGGATCGGATTATTATTTCAGAAAGGAGTGTGAAAAAACAGAAAAGCAAAACAAACTATAGTAATTAAACGTATTGGTATTAATAAACCCTTAAATTGTACTTATGAAACAGTTATTGAAACAATCATTGATTTTTATCTTATTTATGGTCTTGGGCTTTCAAGGAGGATATGCCCAAAAAGATGGAACGATTACAATTAAACAAACTAATGTAACCTTAAAAGAGGCTCTAAACGCTATCGAACAACAAGGAGTATACTCCTTTTTAATTCGCAATAACGATGTAGACCTCGACGCACGTGTGTCAATCGATATGAAAAACGCATCGATTCATCAGGTAATGCAACACTTACTAAACGAAAAAAATATTAGTTACTCTGTTGAAGGCCGAAGGGTGATGGTATATGCTCCTACGACTAGAGAGGTAACTCAAGTATATCATACAGGAGGAATGGTCAAAGATGATATTGGTGAACCAATTATTGGAGCCAATATTCTGGAAAAAGGGACGACCAATGGAACGGTAACGGATATGGAAGGAAAATTCTCTCTTTCTTTAAATAATCCGGATGCTGAATTGGAAATATCATATATTGGTTATATCACTCAGGTCGTACCTGTCAACAGACAAAGGTCGTTGATGATTACAATGAAAGAAGACTTGGCTAAACTGGATGAAGTTGTCGTTATAGGATATGGTACACAAAAGAAATCGGATGTATCAGGTTCGGTCGTAACGGTGTCAGGTGAGAAAATCAATAAGTTACCGACCGTAAGTGCAGATGCGGCATTGCAAGGAATGGCTCCTGGCTTATCTGTAAACTTTGGAAGTGGAGCGCCAGGAACATCAGCAACCTTACAGGTACGTGGTGTTACAACGTGGGGTACAAGCAATGAACCGTTGGTGGTGATTGATGGCGTACCGGGAGATATCTCATTCCTTAATCCAGAAGATATTAAATCAATGTCTGTCTTAAAAGATGCAGCTACTGCGGCTATTTATGGTGCGAGAGCGGCAGCTGGTGTAATCTTGGTTGAGACATATCGTGGTTCGTCAAAACAAGAACCAAAAATACAATTCTCTTCTTATGTCGGCATAGATGATTTGCCTAAACGAATGGAATTATGTAACTCTTCTGAGTTTATTAAAGTACGAAAGATGGCATTGACAAATGCTGGTTATACTCCGGCGGAATGGCCACGGTATATTCAGGCATATGAAGCAGATCCATCACGTTTTGCTGATACGGATTGGCAGAACGAATACTATCGTCGCGGTATCAATCAGAAATATAACATTGGATATACAGCAGGAAATGAAAAAATGAATTTGGCTCTTTCAGCATTCTATTCTCAAAAAGATGGAATCGTGATAGGGACCGATGAAACAAAATATGGCTTCCGAATGAATTCGGATGTGGTACGCGGGAAATTTAAATTAGGTGAGTCCTTGAGTTATAATCAGTGGAAAGCAACACCGGAATACAATACCGGATTCCCTGGTATGTTCCAAGTCATGAATATTGAACCTTTAGTATTCGTGTATGATGAACATAATAATGGAGGTTTTGGCGGAGCGGTTCCCGGAATGGATATGTCGGACGCCGCAAACCCAGTAGCTTTCAGCAAACTGGTACGACAGTCAAACAGTAGTGATTATTTATCTGCTTCGGGATACATTCAGTTTGAACCCATTCGGAACTTGGTTTTGAAGTTCAATGCCAGCCGAAGCATTTACTGGGGAAAATCAAGAACATTTGTCCCTACATACGAGGTTGGAATTCTTAAGTTGAACACACAGGCATCATTAGGAGAAAACAGATCAAAGAATATTCAGGATTTGTATGAATTGACTGCTAACTGGGAGAAAACATTTAAGGAATCACATCATGTTCAAGCATTATTGGGTGCTTCTCAAGAAGAGCATAAATATGAATCTATATATGCTTCCGGAAAGAAGTTTGAGAATAACGACATGGATTTGTTAGAACATGCACAGACTGATTACTCTGCTAGTGGTGACTATGTACGTAGCGGATTGAGATCTCTCTTTGGTCGATTGAGTTATAACTATAAATATCGTTATTTGCTGATGGCTTCAGCACGATACGATGGATCTTCCCGTTTTGCTTCTGGGAATAAATGGGGTTTCTTCCCGTCTGTTTCTTTGGGATGGAATGTGGCAAACGAACCGTTCTGGGAGAAGTGGAAAGATGACGTGTCGACGTTGAAATTACGTTTGAGCTATGGTGGATTGGGTAATCAGTCAATAGGAGTTTATAAATATATTCCGCAGTTATCCTCGGACACGAGTCGTTTGAATTATCCGTTTGACGGGAAACAAATATCTTTGGGTTATGGAATAACAAGCTTGGCTTCAGAGAACATAAAGTGGGAAACTACTATTTATAAGAATATCGGTGTTGACATAGGTTTCTGGAATAACAAACTGGAACTTTCATTTGAAGCCTATATCAAGGATACACATGATATGCTTTCTTCTAAGAACATCAGTTTGTGTACTGGCTTTGGTGGCTTGACAGTCAATGATGGAAAGTTACGCACTAAGGGCTTTGAGGTTCAAGCAATTTATCATGGGAATGTAGGTCATCTAAGATATAATGTGGATATGAACGTGTCACACTTCAAGAGTGTTTTGAAGCATATGGCAGATCCGAACTATATGTATGAGTATGGTCCGGCACGGACATATGTTGGAGGTGAAATTGGTGAGTTTTGGGTAATCAAGACCAATGGAATCTTCCAGTCTCAACAGGAAGTGGATGAATGGAACAGTTTGCATGGCTTGACGGATGAAGCAGGAAACTGGATCCCTCTACAACCATCTGCAAAGCCAGGTGATTACCGTTTCATCGATCAAAACGGTGATGGATTATTGGACAATAATGATAAAGTCAAGATGGGTAGCGGTAATCCAAAGGCAAATGTCGGATTGAACATTTCCTTGCAGTATAGACAATTTGATCTGATTGCTAACTTCTATGGAAGTTTTGGTGCAAAGAGATATGATTATACAAAGATGCAATTACAGCGAATGGATAAGAATTTCAATTATGGGAAAGATGCCTTAAATGCTTGGACACCCGAGAACACCAATACCAATATCCCGCGTGCAGTTCAAGGAGACCCCAATGGTAACAACCGAATATCTGATCGATATGTAGAGAATGGTGACTATATTCGGTTAAATAACCTACAAATTGGGTATAACTTGTCATCGAAGGTGTGCAAGTATTTAGGCATTTCCAACTTGCGTGTGTATGTTGGTGGTAGTCGACTGTTCACCATAACACGTTATGATGGTTATGACCCCGCCGTTGGAGCTGACGTTGGTTTGATGGGTGTTGATGAGGCTATCTATCCGTTGAGTCGCACATATATGGCAGGTTTAAACTTTAGTTTTTAATGAATAAAGTATGAAGATTATGAGATGGAATAAAATAATAATTTCGCTATCGCTGATAGGTGCATCTTTGTCAGCATGTTCAGACTCTTTCTTGGATGAAGATTACAATCCGAATAGTCTGTCTCCTCAAACATTTTGGAAGGATCAATCAGATATTTTAAAAGGACTGACGGGAACGTATGGTTATTTGAGGTCATTTGCTGGTTGGGCAGCCTCTTATGAACGATATTTCGTGGTTGATAATTATCGAAGTGATGAGATGGTGTTTCGTCCAGATGTACCGGAATGGGATAATATTGCTTCTTTTGTAAATGAGTCGACCAATGCTACAACGGTAGCGGAGTGGACTTATTTATATAAAGGTATAAACCAAGCCAATCAATGCATTGACAATATTCCGTTGGTTCCTGGTGACTCACCGGAGTTGAATCAGGTTAAAAAGTCGGCTGTTGCAGAAGCTCGCTTCCTTCGTGCATATTTTTATTACCGTTTATATTTGAATTATGGGGAACGAGTACCAATATATACTAAGGAATTGGAACAAACAGATGAAGAATTCTATCCAGATCAGGCACAGCCTGGTGAATTAGTTAAACTAATAGAGTCGGAGTTGATTGCCGTACAGGAAGATTTGCCAGAGGAATACCCTGCAGAATTTAAGGGGCGTGCCACAAAGTATGCAGCCGCTGCAATTTTGGGACGATTCTATATGTTTCGACATGAATTGAGCAAAGCTGAAGCTCAATTCAGCAAGTTGATCGGACATTTCCGGCTTGTGGATAACTATGAGGACAACTTTGATGGTTTGCATAAGAATAATGCAGAGTCTGTTTTCGAGGTTCAATATAGCGGTGATAGGAGTGGAGGAAGAAGAGCATATAATAATATAGCCGAACATTTGCTCTCGAGTAATGCTGGAGGATATGAAGAATCGTACCCATCAACATGGTTATTCAATGTCTTAAAGAATGACAAGACTGTTGACGGAAAATATAGTCAACGCCTGTACGGTACAATCTTATTTGATGACCCGTTGACAAAAGCTTGGTATATTCAAGAGGGTGAACATTTCTCAGATTATGATTCTCCTGATAAGATATACTGGAAGAAGTTCTCATCATGGGATCCTTCTTTAAGCTCGGAATACTGGATCAGTGCTTTTAATATTCCAATAGTTCGTTATGCGGATGTTTTATTGCTTTATGCAGAATGTCTGAACGACAGAGGGAACACGGCAGAGGCCATTCAGTATATCAATCAGGTTCGCCAACGTGCCAATGTGCCGGATTTGCGTAGCACGATGACCAAGGAAGAGGTGTTAAGACACCTTCAGGATGTGGAGCGCCCTTGTGAGTTGGCTTTTGAGGGTTGTCGTTGGTACGACTTGTTGAGATGGGGTATCGTGAAACAGGCATTGGTTGATCATGGGAAACGGTTCGCTGAAAACTTTATTGAGACCAAGCACACCTTGTTCCCAATACCTCATGATGAGTTCTTGATGAATCCAGATTGGGTTCAGAACCCCAATTTTAGTAAGTAACTCATTGTATTTAATACTTTATACTTTCTTCAGAAGAATATTGTCGATGTTGGTTAGGTGAACAACTATTATCTAGAGAGAGGAAGACAATATTCGACATGTTTTTCATTGTGACCGAAGAGCCAGGCAATTTGCCTGGCTCTTTTCGTATTAGATGGAAAGACAACGTTGAAAAGTGCTGGTTTATTTTTTTTCTTATGGGGATTTTCATATCTTTACATCGTTTTCAAAGTATGTTCTTGATAAGATATATCTATATTGTTATGAAGAAAAATACTTAATAGTCTCTTTTTAAGCTCCGAAAAATATGTAAACTTTAATAATCAAATATATGAAAAGAAAATTATTTGTTGTTTTTGCTTCCCTTTTGGCTTTTAGCACTGTTGCGATAGCCCAAAGGAGTGTGACCACTATCAATGAAGCATGGCAATTCCAAAAGGCGAATGCTACAGAGAAGGTGATAGTAGATATCCCTCATTGTTGGAATGCACTGGACTGTCTTGATGATGCCCGAGGCTATTACAGAGGTGTAGGTGTTTATACCAAAAACATCACATTGAATGAGATCGATGGTTATAGCTATTACCTCCACTTTGAAGGCGCTAATCAGACGGCTGAGTTAAAAGTGAACGATAAGGTTGTCGGGAAACATATCGGTGGTTATACACAGTTTACTTTCGATATAACTCCATATATCAAGGAAGGTACTAATGCCTTGGAGGTTATCGTGGACAACAGCCATAATGAGGATATCGCTCCGTTGAGTGCTGACTTCACCTTTATGGGTGGTATATATCGGGATATCGAATTGATTAAGACTGGAAAAGTTCATCTTAGCAATACAAATTATGCAACAAACGGGGTATATATCACAACTCCGGAGGTTAGCAAAGAGAAAGCAGTTGTTACCATTACCTCTCATATCACAAATGGACTGGATGGTAAAAACCAATACTTCCTCAACCATGAGATACTTGACCCAAGTGGAAAAACGGTGAAAATTGTCAAGGAGCGTGTGAAAGTGAACGGTATGGAGGATGACCTCGTTCATACTTCCAACTTGGTGTTGGAACAACCTGTATTGTGGAGTACCACCTCACCGAACCTCTATCATGTGGTAACGACAATTGTGGATAAGAAAGGCAATGTGTTGGATAAGGTGATGAACCGTACAGGTATGCGATGGTTCCGCTTCGACCCGGAAAAGGGTTTCTTCCTGAATGGAGAACACTTGAAATTGATTGGTACCAGTCGTCACCAGGATTATCGTGAAAGAGGAAATGCACTTGATGATGCTATACACGTAGAGGATGTGCTTACGTTGAAGGAACTGGGTGGCAACTTCCTTCGTATCTCTCATTATCCGCAGGATCCGGTCATCACCCAGATGTGTGATAAGTTAGGAATTATCACCTCGGTGGAGATTCCTATCGTGAATGCTGTTACCGAGACGGATGCTTTTCAGCGGAATAACATGAATATGTTGAGAGAGATGATCTGGCAAGACTACAACTCACCTTCGGTTTGCATTTGGGCATATATGAACGAGGTTTTACTTCGTCCAAAATACAATAAGCGGAATAATGAAGAAGCATATACGAAATATTTGAATCTTGTTTACAATGACTGTAAGGAGATTAACGACGAGTGTAAGAAACTTGATCCTTACCGTGCTACGATGCTTCCTTGTCACTCTGCCCCAGACCTTTACGAGGAAGCTGGTGTGACAAAGATACCAGATATCTTAGGCTGGAACTATTATCTCGGTTGGTATGGAGGTACCATCGATGACTTTAAGGCTATTCCTGAATATCTTCACAAGAAGTTCCCTGACAAGAACCATATCATCACGGAATATGGTGCCGATATGAACATCCGTCTTCACTCCTTTGAGCCAGAGCGCTTCGACTATACCCCTGAGTATGGTATGTTATATCATAAGGTTTATTTGCCTACCATCTTGAATAATGACCTGATGACTGGAGGATTGGTGTGGAACCTTAACGATTTCTTGTCAGAGGCAAGAGCAGAAGCAGAACCTCATGTGAATAATAAGGGTATGAGTAGTTTAGATCGCGAGCACAAGGACGTATTTTATTATTACCAAGTGATGTTAAACAAGGATCCGAAGGTAATCATAGGTGGAAAGAGTTGGAAACATCGTGGTGGATCCACAAGTGCTGAAGGAATTTGTGAGCAGACGGTTCCGGTGTTCAGCAATATGGCAAGCGTAGAGCTTACTGTGAATGGTAAAACCTTGGGCACGAAAAAAATCGAGAATGGAAGCGCTGAGTTTATGGTTCCGTTTAAGGATGGTGACAATTATTTAGTTGCAACTGGACAGGACGGTGCAAAGAAGGCTGTTGATTATGAGATTGTCAAATTCAAGGGATATCCTGAGAAGATTACGGCTGACTTCGATGAATTGAATGTTTATTGTGGCACGAAGAGTTATTTTGATGATCGTGTAAACCATATCGCATGGATTCCTGAAAAAGCTTATGCTGAAGGTAGTTGGGGATATGTAGGTGGTGAGGTTTCTCGTCCTCGTACAAGAGGCACTAGTTCTCCGCGTATGACGTTTAATGCGATTGGAACGGAGAATGACCCTCTTTATCAGTGTCAGCGTAAGAATCTGGAGGCTTTCAAGGCTGACGTGCCTGACGGACAGTATTATGTTTATCTCCATTTCGCAGAATGGAATACCAGAGTTCGCAATGAGGCTCTCGCTTATGCATTAGGAGGTGGCGTCGTCAATGAGGAAGCTAAGGAAAGAGTTTTCGATGTGGTTATTAATGGCGATAAGGTGCTGGCTAATTATGACTTGACCAAAGACGTTGGGGCTCAACGTGCAGTCGTTAAGAAATTCTCAGTAAGTGTCACAGGTGGTAAGGGATTGAATATTCAGTTCATACCGGTAAAAGGTGAGACGATTTTAAGCGCTATCCGCATTTATAAAGCGTATTAATAGTTTTAAGACAATAATTATCGGCTGCATCCTTAGGGGTGCAGCCGATAACTTTTTACAGTTAAGACGTTGACGCATGATTAATATTTGTTAATCGTGTATTTATATAAGTTTAGTCTTGCGGTTTAAAGTTTATTTCGGATAAAAACAATTAATCTAGGCTTCTCAATGCTGTTAACAACCTGAATTCAGAACAACACACAAAAGCGTTAACCGTTCTTTTATTTTTTTAAAAGGGATGAAAAAATGCTATAATATTTGGAAATTGACAATAAAAAACTAACTTTGTTCATCTTAAACTCAATCCTTGAAGAAACAAGATTAATAGGTGGTAATGACTGTATTTCGAGAAATGCGCAGAAAAAGGCAGATGCTTCCGAATGCCGAAAGCATAGCCATCTTGAATAAGGCGATACATGGCGTCTTGGCTTTGTCGGGCGATGATGGATACCCCTATGCCGTTCCCCTCAGTTTTGTTTTTTATCAGCAAAAAATCTATTTCCATTGTGCAATAGAAGGACATAAGATTGATGCTATTCATCGTTGTGACAAGGCTTCATTTTGTATTGTCAGCCAAGATGAGATTGTCGCTGAGCGGTTCACCACACATTATCGTAGCGTCATCGCTTTTGGCAAGGTAACTATCGTTGAGGACACCGAGGAGAAACTAAAAGCCTTGCGACTGTTGGGAGAAAAGTATGCACCTGGAGATACCTCCAATCTGGAATCAGAAATCAATCATGGTTTTAACCGTGTGGCTGTCATCCGTATGGATGTCGAACATATGACGGGTAAGGAAGCAATCGAACTAACAAGAAAACGCGAATAATATGGTTTTATTGGGATATGACGTCGGAAGCTCGTCGGTCAAGGCGAGTATTGTAAAAGTAGATTCGGGAAAATGTGTGGCTTCTGCCTTTTATCCAAAGAAAGAAGCTCCAATCAAGGCTGTCCGCTCAGGTTGGGCAGAACAACGGCCGGAAGACTGGTGGTCGTATTTGAAGGATGCCACCCAAGAAGTCTTGCAGAAAAGTGGAGTCAAGGCAGAGGAAATCCAAGCTATCGGTATTTCTTATCAGATGCACGGCTTGGTATGCGTGGATAAACAACAGCAGGCACTCCGTCCTTCCATCATTTGGTGCGACTCTCGGGCAGTTCCTTATGGAGAGAAAGCTTTCAAGGAACTAGGTGAGACACGATGTCTGCAACATCTGCTAAATTCTCCTGGTAACTTCACCGCTTCAAAATTGGCATGGGTACGTGAGAACGAACCGGATTTATATGAAAAGATTGACAAGATCATGTTGCCGGGTGATTACATCGGTATGCGATTGACTGGTGAGGCTTATACAACGGTTTCCGGACTCTCGGAGGGTATCTTTTGGGACTTCATTGAGCAAAAACCGGCAGAATTCTTGTTAGATTATTACGGTATCGATCGTTCTTTGTTAGCTGACATTCGTCCGACATTTGGAGAACAAGGACGGGTGAGCAAGGTGGCAGCTGAGGAACTGGGACTGAAAGCAGGAATACCTGTGACCTACCGAGCAGGTGACCAACCTAACAATGCTTTGTCGTTGAACGTTTTCAATCCTGGTGAGATCGCATCAACAGCTGGAACCTCGGGGGTGGTTTATGGTGTCCTGGGAAACGTGAACTATGATCCGAAATCGCGTGTGAACACCTTTGCTCACGTAAATCATACATCTCAACAGACACGATTGGGTGTACTGCTCTGCATCAATGGCACCGGCATTTTGAATTCATGGGTGAAGCATCAGATGGCATCCGATATCTCTTACAAAGAATTGGACAGTCTGGCAGCAAGCGTACCTATCGGCTCAGAGGGATTATTCATCCTTCCTTTCGGCAACGGAGCAGAGCGCATGCTCGAAAATCGTGAGATAGGGTGCTCAATTCATGGGTTGAACTTTAATGTGCATCAACGTCAGCACATGGCAAGAGCTGCTCAGGAAGGTATTGTTTGTTCGTTCCGTTATGGTATGGATATCATGAAAGAGATGGGAATGACCATTCGAAAGATTCATGCAGGGAATGCAAACATGTTCTTTAGCCCTATTTTCCGTGACACCTTGGCCGGCATGACAGGTGCTACCATCGAACTGTATGACACTGATGGTGCAGCAGGAGCAGCCAAGGGAGCAGGTATCGGATGTGGTATTTATAAAGACCATGACGAGGCCTTTGCAAGTCTGGAGAAACTGGCAGTTATTGAGCCTGATGCTTCCAAGGCAGCGCAATATGAGGAACTTTATCAACGCTGGAAGCAAGTTCTGGAGAATAATTATTGACTTTCGGACAATATTGATACTGAGAAAACGAAAAGATTATATAAATTTGTAAAGTAGACTAAAAATATATTTTTATGGCAGCAAAAGAGTATTTTCCAACAGTAGGAAAGATTAAGTTTGAGGGTAAAGAAAGTAAGAACCCTATGGCATTCCATTATTATGATGCCGAGAAAATGGTGTTAGGTAAGCCGATGAAGGATTGGCTGAAGTTTGCAATGTGCTGGTGGCATACTTTGGGCAAAGCCAGTAGCGATCAGTTTGGCGGTGAGACCAGAACTTATGAATGGGATCAGAAGAGTACCGTCTTAGAACGTGCAATAGCGAAGATGGATGCTGGTTTTGAGTTTATGCAGAAGTTAGGTATCGAGTATTATTGCTTCCATGACATTGACTTGATTGAGGATACGAACGACATTGAACAATATGAAGCCAATATGAAGGCGATTACCGATTATGCATTGGAAAAGATGAAAGCTACCGGTATCAAACTCCTTTGGGGAACAGCGAACGTATTCGGACATAAACGATATATGAATGGTGCAGCCACGAATCCTGACTTTAACGTGGTGGCACGTGCGGCTGTTCAAATCAAGAACGCTATCGATGCAACCATCAAATTAGGTGGTTCGAATTATGTGTTCTGGGGTGGTCGTGAAGGTTATATGTCTTTGCTGAACACCGATCAGAAACGTGAGAAAGAACACTTGGCACAAATGTTACGTATGGCACGCGACTATGCTCGGGCTAAGGGATTCGAGGGTACGTTCTTGGTAGAACCAAAACCGATGGAGCCGACCAAACACCAATATGATGTGGATACGGAAACTGTAATTGGCTTCCTGAAGGCACATGGACTGGATAAGGACTTCAAGGTAAACATTGAAGTAAACCATGCGATACTGGCAGGACATACTTTCGAACATGAATTATGTGTAGCTGTTGACAATGGTATGTTAGGTTCTATCGATGCAAACCGTGGTGACTATCAGAATGGATGGGACACTGACCAGTTCCCAAGCTATAATAGCGTGTTGGTGCAAGCGATGATGCAGGTTATCCGTAATGGTGGTTTGGGTAACGGAGGAAGTAACTTCGATGCAAAGATTCGTCGTAACTCAACTGATTTGGAAGATCTCTTCATTGCTCATATCGGAGGTATGGATGCGTTGGCTCATGCTTTGGAAAGTGCAGCTGAATTGATGGTGAAGTCTCCGATCTGCCAGATGAAG
This sequence comes from uncultured Bacteroidota bacterium, assembly GCA_947168315.1. Taxonomy (GTDB): domain Bacteria; phylum Bacteroidota; class Bacteroidia; order Bacteroidales; family Bacteroidaceae; genus Phocaeicola. The sequence continues at coordinate 28,530 of CAMVLL010000005.1, forward strand.
AAGGATCGTTATGCTTCCTTCGATGCAGGCAAAGGCAAGGACTTTGAAGATGGTAAACTGACAATTGAGGACTTGGTGGATTATGCCAAGGAAAACGGTGAGCCTAAGCAGATTAGTGGACAACAAGAGTTGTACGAGAATATCCTCAGCCTTTATTGCTAACACGAATAAAAAACCATGAAAACAATTGATATGAACGCATCAAACCAAAATAACAAGATGACCAACTTCCGTTGGGTAATCTGTGTCTTATTGTTCTTTGCAACGACGGTAAATTATTTGGACCGTCAGGTATTGTCTCTTACTTGGGATGAATTTATCAAGCCGGAGTTCCACTTTGACTCGGTGGATTATGGAAACATCACGGGTGTTTTTGCCATTGTCTATGCGTTGGCTCTGCTCTTTGCCGGAAATATTGTTGATAAATTGGGTACGAAGCTTGGCTATGCTGTAGCGATCTTCGTGTGGTCGGTTGGTGCCTGTATCCATGCTCTCTGTGGTGTAGCCACCGAATATTTCGTAGGTGCTTCCTCTCGTCTGGATATGGTACAGGCAACAGGTGATACGGCTGTGGCTATCTCTACCTTTGCTGTGTGGATCTTTATCTTTGCCCGTTGTGTGCTGGCTATCGGTGAGGGAGGAAACTTCCCGGCTGCCATCAAGGCAACTGCCGAGTATTTCCCAAAGAAAGACCGTGCCTTCGCTACATCTATCTTCAACTCGGGCTCTTCCATCGGCGCTTTAGTTGCTCCGTTAACCGTGCCTTTGCTGGCAAAATATTACGGTTGGGAAATGGCTTTCTTGATTATTGGTTCGTTGGGATTTATCTGGATGGCAATATGGATCTTTGTGTATAAGAAACCGGAAGAGAATAAGCTAGTTAATGCTGCAGAGTTGGAATATATCGAACAAGATAAGGAATCAGATGCTGTCTTCGATCAAGAAGTGAAAGAAGAAGTGGTGACGAAAAAACCTTCTCTGCTGGAGTTCTTCAAACACCGTCAGACATGGGCCTTCTCTTTAGGCCGTTTCCTTACGGATGGTGTATGGTGGTTCTTCCTTTTCTGGACTCCTTCATACCTGAACTCACAGTTCGGCATCAAGACATCCGACCCTCAAGGTATCGCTTTGATCTTTACATTGTACCTTATCTCCATGCTTTCTATCTATGGCGGTAAGATACCAACACTTATCATGGAGCGTACCGGTAAAGATCCGTATGCATCCCGTATGAGAGCAATGCTGTTCTTTGCATTCATTCCTTTGATCGTGCTTCTGGCTCAACCACTTGGAACCATCTCTCCTTGGCTGTCGGTAATCTGTATCGGTTTAGGATGTGCTGCTCACCAGTCATGGTCAGCCAATATGTATACTGTCGGTACTGATATGTTCCCGAAGCATGCTTCTGCTACTATCACAGGTATCATGGGTATGGCTGCCGGTATCAGCTCGTTTATCTTGCAGCAGGTAGCTGGCCGTCTGTTCAAATATGCCGGTGATACAGGCATGGAATTCCTGGGATTCAAGGGTGAACCGGCAGGATACTTTATCATCTTCTGTTTCTGTGCTGTCGCTTACTTGATTGGATGGATTGTGATGAAGAGTTTGGTTCCTAAATATAAACTTGTTAATATCTAATATCCATGACGAAGATAAAACCTTTTATGGATGAGCAATTCCTGCTTCGCTCTGAGACTGCTCAAATGCTATTTCACGAGCATGCAAAGAATTTGCCAATCATCGATTATCACTGTCACCTGGTGCCGAAAATGATAGCGGATGATTATCAGTTCCATTCCATTACTGAGCTGTGGTTGGGTGGCGACCATTATAAGTGGCGTGCAGAGCGGACGAACGGTGTGGATGAACGTTACATCACCGGTGATGCCAGCGATTGGGAGAAATTTGAGAAATGGGCAGAGACTGTTCCTTATACGTTCCGTAATCCATTGTATCATTGGACTCATCTCGAGCTGAAAACCTGCTTCGGTATTACCGAGCCACTGAATCCTGCTTCGGCAAAACGTATCTATGATGAGTGTAATGCGAAGCTTTCATCCAAGGATTTCTCTGCTCGAGGCTTGATGCGTCGTTACCATGTGGAAACAGTATGTACGACTGATGATCCGATAGATTCTTTGGAATATCATAAAGCCATCAAGGAGAGTGGTTTCGAAATCAAGGTCCTTCCGACATGGCGCCCTGACAAGGCAATGGCTGTTGGTGACCCTGTGACTTACCGTGCTTATGTAGAACGGTTGGGCGAGGTAAGCGGTATCTCTATTTCAACATATTCCGATTTGATGGATGCCTTGAAGAAACGTCACGACTTTTTCGCTTCGGTAGGATGTAAACTGGCCGACCATGGGTTGAACAACTTCCCGTGGGCCGTATGTTCGTCACAAGAGGCCGACCAATTATTCCAAAAAGTATTGGGCGGTACGGCTCTGAGCAATGAGGAAATTGAGAAATTGCAGACGGTCATCTTGCTCGATTTGACTCGCATGAATGCGGAGAAGGATTGGGTACAGCAATTCCACTACGGTGCTCAGCGTAACAACAACACGAAGATGTTCAAGTTGCTGGGGCCGGATACTGGTTATGATTCTATAGGATCATATAATGCAGCAATGCCGATGGCTCGCATCCTAGACACTTTGAATAGCGAGGATAAGTTGGCGAAGACCATTCTTTATAACTTGAATCCTACAGATAATTATGTGGTAGCAACCATGTTGGGCAACTTCCAAGACGGCTCTGTTCCAGGAAAAATTCAGTTTGGTTCTGGTTGGTGGTTTAACGACCAGATTGATGGTATGGAAAAACAGATGAACGACTTGTCTTTGCTGGGCCTGTTGAGCAGATTTGTGGGTATGTTGACCGACTCCCGCTCATTCGTTTCTTATCCGCGTCATGAGTATTTCCGCAGAGTACTTTGCGACCTGCTTGGAAAGGACGTAGAAGACGGACAGATCCCAGAAAGTGAGTTACCAAGAGTTTGCGGAATGGTAGAGGATATCTGCTATTATAACGCAAAGAATTATTTTAAATTCTAAAAAATCAAGATATGGAAAGAACTTGGAGATGGTTTGGCAAGAAAGATAAGATTACCCTTGCTATGCTGAAGCAGATAGGTGTTGAAGGTATCGTAACAGCTTTGCATGATGTTCCCCTAGGCCAGGTTTGGACACGTGAAAAAATCCGTGACCTGCGTGAATATATTGAGAGTTATGGCATGCGATGGAGCGTTGTTGAGTCATTGCCAGTAGTGGAGACCATTAAATATGGAGGACCTGACCGTGACGAGCAGATTGAGGTGTACAAACAGAGCTTGCGTAACCTCTCTGCTGAAGGTATTCATTGTATTTGCTACAACTTCATGCCGGTGTTGGATTGGGCTCGTACCGATCTTTTGCACGCAAATCCGAACGGAGCATCCAACCTGTATTTCAATTATGCAGAGTTTGCTTACTTCGATATATATATCCTTAAACGTGCCGGCGCTCGTGAGGAATGGGCACAGTTCAAATTCCCTGAAGGTGTTGGCGAAGGCCGTAATGTATTGGCTGAGGCTGATGAACTGGCGAAGACGATGACTCCGGAGAAGGACCATCAGCTGGTGGAAAACATCGTTATCAAGACACAAGGCTTCGTGAGCGGTAATTTCAGTGAGAACGATGAGGCTCCAATACAGAAATTCCGTGAGTTCCTTGACTTATACAAGGGTATCGACAAGAAACAGCTACGCGCCAACATGAAGTATTTCCTCGAGGCTATCATGCCGACTTGTGAGGAGTGCGGAATGAATATGTGTGTACACCCGGATGATCCACCAATCGAAGTACTCGGCCTGCCACGTATCGTTCGTACCGAAGAGGATATCCAATGGTTCCTCGATGCAGTGCCTAACAAACATAATGGCTTGACATTCTGTGCAGGCTCTCTTTCTGCAGGCGCATACAACAATGTTGTGGAGATGGCAAAGAAATTCGCGCCACGCACTCACTTTGTTCACCTGCGTTCATGCCATATCTTCCCGAACGGCGACTTCACTGAAGCTAGCCATCTGGGAGGACGTGCTGATATTATCGAACTGTGTCGTATATTCGAGAAGGAGAACCCGAATCTGCCAATGCGTGTTGACCATGGCATGACGATGCTGGGTGACGAAACGAAGGGCTATAATGCCGGTTATTCGTTCCTCGGACGTATGTTCGCTCTCGGACAGGTACAGGGAATTCTCGCAACTGTCGATCGTGAACAAGGCATCGAGTATAAGCAACCCGGTTTTTTTGATTAATGACGTAAGATATGAAACTGAATGATATCCTAAGCGGCCAACTGAATGCCGCAGAGTGGGAGGCTAAAGGTTATCAACTCCCAAAATATGATATTCAAGCCGTTCGCCAGAAAACATACGAAAACCCAACATGGGTGCATTTCGGTGGAGGAAATATCTTCCGGGCTTTCCCAGCTGCCATCTTGAACGATGCGCTGAACTCCGGAGAGTATGATCGTGGCGTCATCGTGGCAGAAACGTTCGACTTTGAAGTGATTGACAAAGTTTATGCTCCATATCATAACCTTTCGTTGTCGGTAAGCCTGCAGTCGACAGGTACTATCGAGAAAAAGGTGATTGCTTCCGTGACCGAGGCCTTGAAAGCAGACTATCAGTTTGACGATTGGAAACGGTTGGTGGAAATCTTTCGTGCTCCATCTTTACAGATGGTTTCTTTCACAATCACAGAAAAAGGGTACGGCTTTAACGAAGCCGATCTCTATCGTGGGCTGAAGCCGATGTTTGCTATGGGTAAGGTATGTGCATTGCTCTTCGAACGTTATCAGGCTGGTCAGTTACCAGTGACTGTTCAGAGTATGGACAACTGCTCGCACAACGGTGATAAGGTGAAGAATGGTGTGTTTGCTTATGCTGAGAGATGGGTGAACGACGGACTCGTTCCGGCTGCCTTCCTGGATTATCTGAAGGATGAGAAGAAGGTGACGTTCCCGTGGTCGATGATTGACAAGATTACGCCTCGTCCTCATGTAAAAGTGAAAGAGTTGTTGGCTGCCGATGGCTTCGAAGATAATAACTACATCGAGACAGAGAAACATACCTTTACGGCTCCTTTTGTGAACGCAGAGGAAGTGCAGTATTTGGTAATCGAAGATAACTATACCAATGGCCGTCCACCACTTGCCTTGGGAGGAGCACTCTATACTACCCGTGAGACAGTCGACAAGGTGGAAACGATGAAGGTGACGACATGCTTGAATCCTTTGCATACGGCTATGTCTATCTATGGATGCATGCTTGGTTATACGTTGATCTCTGCCGAGATGGCGGATGAGGACCTTCGTGCCTTTGTTCAGAAACTTGGATATATGGAGGCAATGCCGGTAGTGACCGATCCGGGCGTGCTTAATCCGTATGAGTTTATTGATGCTGTCATCAATCGTCGCTTGCCGAATCCGTTCATGCCGGATGCTCCACAGCGTATCGCTATGGATACCAGTCAGAAGTTGCCGATTCGTTTCGGTGAGACCATCAAGAAATATATCGCTCGTGGCTTGGACAAGAACATGCTTGTACTCATCCCATTGACATTGGCTGGTTATGCTCGCTATCTGAAAGGTATCGACGACAACGGTGAGCCGTTCTCTCCGTCACCCGATCCAATGTTGGAGGAACTTCAGACTATCGTTGCTCCGCTTGAGGTTGGTTTGAAAGAGCAGGATTATGCTTGCCTGCGTCAACTCTACTCACGAAAGGATGTGTTTGGCCTTGATCTTTACGAGGCTGGTCTAGGTGCACAGATTGAAGGCATGGTAAAAGAGCTCTTTGCTGGTAAGGGTGCTGTGCGCGCAACACTCCATAAGTATGTGTCGGCACGATAATGATGAACTTAAGAATAATAAAGAATAAGATCTATGGGAAAGATTGTAACATTAGGTGAGATTATGTTGCGTTTGTCAACTCCTGGCCACACCCGTTTCGTGCAGGTCGATAGCTTTGATGTCGTTTATGGCGGCGGTGAAGCTAACGTGGCAGTCAGTTGTGCAAACTATGGACATGATGCTTACTTTGTAACCAAATTACCTAAGCATGAGATTGGTCAGGCGGCAGTGAACTCATTGCGTCGTTTTGGCGTACATACCGATTATATCAAACGTGGTGGCGATCGTGTGGGTATTTATTATCTGGAATCCGGCTCCGCTATGCGTCCAAGCAAGGTCATTTACGACCGGGCTCATTCTTCTATCGCTGAGGCTGATCCTTCCGACTTCGACTTTGATGCCATCATGGAAGGTGCCGACTGGTTCCATTGGTCGGGAATTACTCCTGCTATCTCTGACAAAGCGGCTGAACTGACTCGTCTGGCTTGTGAGGCGGCAAAGCGTCATGGTGTGACCGTATCTGTCGACCTGAACTTCCGCAAGAAACTTTGGACAAGCGAAAAGGCACAGTCCATCATGCGTCCTTTGATGAAATATGTCGATGTCTGCATTGGTAACGAGGAAGACGCACAATTATGCCTCGGCTTCAAGCCAGATGCTGATGTGACTAAAGGCAAAACAGATGCCGAAGGATACAAAGGTATCTTCATGGCTATGATGAAGGAATTTGGATTCAAGTATGTCATCTCAACATTACGTGAGTCGTTCTCTGCAAGTCATAATGGTTGGAAGGCTATGATCTATAACGGTGAGGAGTTCTACGTATCGAAACGTTACGATATCCAACCGATTGTCGACCGTGTTGGCGGTGGTGACTCGTTCTCAGGCGGCATCATCCATGGTTTGTTGACAAAGAAGACGCAGGATGAGGCTCTCGAGTTTGCTGTTGCTGCTTCTGCATTGAAGCATACCATCAATGGCGACTTCAATATGGTTTCTGCTGAAGAAGTTGAAGCGCTGGCTGGTGGTGATGGTAGTGGCCGTGTACAACGTTAATAGGAGGAAATGATTATGGCAAAGTTTGATAAGATGGCAGTCTTGAGTAAGATGGCAGCAACCGGAATGGTACCTGTGTTCTATCATCAAGATGCTGAGATTGCAAAGAAAGTGGTGAAGGCTTGTTATGACGGTGGTGTTCGTGCGTTCGAGTTTACGAACCGCGGCGACTTCGCACATGAGGTGTTTGCCGAGGTAATGAAGTTCGCTTGGAAGGAATGTCCTGACTTGGCTTTGGGCGTTGGAACAGTTGTTGACCCTGCAACGGCATCACTGTACATACAGTTGGGTGCTTGCTTCGTGGTTGGCCCGTTGTTTAACCCGGATGTTGCCAAGGCTTGCAACCGTCGACTAGTTCCTTATTCTCCAGGATGTGGTACGGTCTCCGAGATCGGTTTTGCTCAGGAAGCAGGTTGCGACCTGACCAAGGTATTTCCAGGCGACGTATATGGTCCTCGCTTCGTAAAGGACTTGATGGCTCCACTGCCTTGGAGTAAGATTATGGTGACTGGTGGCGTAGAACCGACGCAAGAAAACTTGTCTGCATGGATCAAAGCGGGTGCTTTCTGTGTAGGTATGGGCTCTAAGCTGTTCCCAAAGGATGTGGTAAAGGCTGGTAACTGGCAAGCCATCACGGATAAATGTAAGGAAGCGTTGGCTTATATTGCCGAAGCAAAAAAAGGCTGATGAAACAACTGACGATTCGTCCGGCTGTGAAGCAGGACTTGCAGCAAATCATGCCTCTGTTCGAGATTGCCCGACGATTCATGGTATCGGCAGGAAATGCGAATCAGTGGATTGATGGTTATCCACAGGAAGAACTGATCTCAGAGGAGATTGTGAAAGGTCATTGCTTTGTGATTGAGCAACAGAAAGAGATCGTTGCTACCTTTTGTTTGATCATCGGGAAAGATCCTACCTATGATATTATTGAAGGAGGCGAATGGCTAAATGAATTGCCTTATGGAACCGTTCATCGTCTGGCTTCTAATGGGAAAATCAAAGGAATAGGGAAGGCTTGTTTCGATTGGTGCTTTGAGCAGATTCCCAATATACGGGTAGATACTCATAAAGACAATAAGGTGATGCAACGAGTTTTGGAAACGTATGGCTTTCAGTACTGTGGTATCATTTACACCCATAACGGGACGGAGCGATTAGCTTACCAATTAATGAAATAAAAGAAAGGTGTGACTTCAATATGGGTCACACCTTTTTTATGGGGGGTGTTTATTTGTCGAGTTTTTTCTCTCAAAAACTTGATATTCCGGCTCAAAAACTCGATGTTTGACTTCAAAAACTCGAATTCTGAAAAGAAAAACTCGGTTATAGATTGATTATTGTCGTATTTCTGTAGGGGCCTACCTTGTGTAGGCCCCTACAGTTTATGTTATCATTCTCGTTAACGTTCTCGTTAAATTCCCCCTATGCACTGAAATTAAAAAATAGCCTTCACCTTCACCGATTTTATAATTCGCTTATAATCAAACAATTGCAAAGTCGAAAAAATCAAAAAGGTGAACCCTTAGGGTTCACCAGGCCGAAAATCTATAATTTACCCTTTGCAGATAATTTGAAATAATTGCATTTTTAGCACGGGCCTTCACAAGTAGGCCGTCTAACTGATGTGTAACATTCAAACCACGATGTGGTGATAAAAAAGTAAATGAGATTCGAAAAAAATCAAAAAAGAATTTAAAAAACAAGATATATTTATTAACTTGCAATCCAAATAGTTATGCGACAAATAAAACCATATAGCCTATGAAAACCCTCAAGAATTTACTTTACCTGTGCATTCTTGCAGTGCTTGCAGCCTGCTCAGAGGATGCGTTTGTTCCTCAATCGGAGGAAATCCCAGCCCTTGGTAGTGGCTCCGTTGATTTTATTAGCATGACGGTTCCCGACATCGAGATTGACAATGCGACGACCCGATCGAAACTAATTGATGACGGTACGGAACTGAAGTTTGTTTGGCAGGAGAACGATGCCATTGGTGTGGTACCTTTGAACGGACGTCCTCTTTCATTCCCCATCCATGCCGAGAATGCTCAGAAGAATACGGCTGTATTCGACGGTGGTGACTGGGCTTTGAAGACAAGCACCAAGTATGCGGCGTTCTTCCCCATCAAGAAAGATAATCAGAACACGGATATCAAGAACATCGCCTTCGACTATGAAGGACAGACGGAGACTAATTATGCAAAGTTCGACTTCCTTGCCACAGGTGCCGTTCAACCGAAGGACGGTGCGGTGAAGTTCACAATGCAACGTCTGTCTGCTATTTTGAAAATAAGAATTACCATGCCGGCCGGCAGTTACGGTCGCTACGGTACACTGATTCCAAACAAGACACTTTTCAACGTGAAAGGAACGCTCGACCTTTCGGGTAGTGAACCGAAATATAACGTTACAGGAAAAGCAAAGTTCATCCATACGCAGTTGAATGCAGACAAGACCTCTTCCAGTGAATGGATATATGAGGTGTATATGATGATACCTGCCACCGACTTGTCGGATCAGCCATTGACTTTCAGCATTACTTCGGACAAGGGGCTTGCCTATGAGGCATTTTTGCAAGGGAAGAACTTTGAGGCCGGCAAGGCTTACCTACTTGAGGCTACAGCCAGTGATGCCCAGATTACGAATGCCAATCTGATTGCGGCTGCCGAAAGTGACAATTCGATTACCTTTGAAAAAGAGTCCGGTAAGGTAAACGTGAATAACGCTACCAACCAGACATTGCTTAAGCAAGTGAAGAAAATAAATGTGATTTCCAAAAACGATTCGACAGTCTGCAAACAGATAGGTTACTTCCCTGCTCTGGAAAGATTGGATTGTAGCAACAACGGAATAACTTCATTGGATATTTCAAAGAACAAAGCATTAACTTATCTGGATTGCAGCAACAATATATTGACTTCTTTGGATGTCTCATATAATACGAATTTAAAATATTTGTATTGTTACAGTAATTATTTAACATCTTTGGATGTATCGAACAATTTGGCACTAACATATTTTCGTTGCTACTCCAATCAGTTGACTTCGCTGGATATATCGAACAATTTAGCACTATTACATTTAAATTGCTCAACCAATCAGTTGACTTCGCTGGATGTATCGAACAATTTGGCACTAGGATTTCTCCGATGCTCATCCAATCAGTTGACTTCACTTGATTTGTCGAACAATACAGAATTGAATACTTTAAACTGTAGCTCCAACCAATTGACTTCGTTAGATGTCTCGAACAATACGGCACTGCAAACTTTAAATTGTGAGCTTAACCAGATAACCGCATTGGATGTCTCGAACAACACGGAATTGGAAGTTTTTCATTGTGGGTCTAACCAGATAACCGCATTGGATGTGTCGAACAATACGAAATTGACTTATATGACCTGCAACTCCAATCAGCTAACTTCGTTAGATGTCTCGAACAATACAGCACTGACAGGTTTGTATTGTCAGTTTAACCAGTTGGCTTCGTTAGATGTCTCGAACAATACGGCACTGCAAAATTTGTATTGTGAGTCTAACCAGATAACCGCATTGGATGTCTCGAACAACACGGAATTGGAAATTTTTTATTGTGGGTCTAACCAGATAACCGCATTGGATGTCTCGAACAATACGAAATTGACTTATTTAGACTGTTCCGACAATCAGTTGAGAACATTTACGGTAACAAATCATCCTTCTCTTAAATTATTATTGATACAGAACAACCCAAACTTAGCCTCGTTGAATTGTACAAATAATGTTTTAGAGAGATTGGTTGTAGATCGATGCCCAAACCTTTCAGTACTAGAATGTCAAGGGAATAATCTCAACTCTTTGAATGTATCTTCCTTAACAAATCTGTCAGTATTGGGCTGTTACGACAACTTGATGCAAGAATTGGATATCAGAAATAATACGTTGTTAAAAAGACAATTTATTGCATGCGGCAGACAATGGACTGACAGCAACAAGACCAGTAATCAGATATTGACTCTTTACGTTACTTCTGAAAATTCCGGTGTTTTACCTTCACAAACAACATTAAATAGTTATGTTCAAGTTGTAGTACAGGATTAACAGAAAAAGAGATTTAATAATAATACCGGCCGTACCCAACAGTACGGCCGGTGTCTTTTGGGAAATATAAAGTCTAAATAGTAGATTTATTCTCCGTTATACTCTCCGATAAAGAAGATGGTATTGGTACTTACTTCAGAGATGATATAAACGAACGGATGGTCAGCATGAAATTCAAGGACTTGAGGTACAACGGTTGGTCCTGCAGCGCTCAAAGCTGTTATTGCTGTTGCAGCAGCTGCTTCTGTACCTTCTTCATTTGTTTCGATAAATGATTTGTGGATCACTTGTGAGATATATGTTGGCGTTGTACAGAACTTACTGAAGTCTGATGCATTTCCATCAAAAGCGGAAGACATTCCCATGGATGAAAGAACTCTTTCCAATCTGAATCTGGATTCGGTCTTGAATCGAGGTATTTTAACATCAACTTTATTTCCATAAAGCTTAAGCTCGGTATACCAGTTCTCATTCTGAATACTTTCAACGATATCATCCGTTGTTTTGCCTTCATTAGGCAAAAGGATGGTCATGTTATAAGCTCTATTGCCATATGGGAGTCGAAGAATCTGACAAATGCCATTACTCCCATATTCAAAGTCTTTCTCTTGGTGCATTAACTCCACTTTCTTTTCTTTGCCGGACGCCAAAGTGAATTTTTCGCTCTTTGTATCCTTCTTATCGAACTTCTTTGTCCATACGCCCTTGAAATAGATGGCATTCAGCAAGACGGCGGCAGAAGCCGGGTCGAGACTCTCAAGGATAGTCGGGATGAGGTTATTGGTATGATTGGCACACCAGTCGTTGATGTGTTTCAAAGCACTGGGTGACGAGAAATCGAGGTTCTCCACTTGTGCATCATAATAATCCTTTGTGGTCTTGATGAATTCCTCATAGAGCTTATAATTCTGATTAACCTCCACGGCATTGGCAATGGACAGTTTTGTCGATGGATCCAACTTCCCTGATTCATCAATCATCTTCCGACAAAAGGCATTCATACTTTCTACATCATCTGTGCCAAGAACTTTGCAGATCTCCTCTTTGGTTTGTCCATCTGCGCCGTTGTTCAGCATCCCCAGTGCGTATGTAACGCTTAAGGGTGAAATCATAAAACTTTTCCCTTCAGCTAAATCGTCCCTGACTTTCTCGAAGAGATTAAATGCGAATGCGTTACTATTGGTAACCATTTCCTGTTCACTACGTGTGAGCACGATATCCTTGCGCTCAATAAGCTCTCCGTCGTAAATAAGGTCTTCTCCTTCACTGTTGCAAGAGGTGAGGAAAGGACACAGCATGAGAGCAACCATCATAAATCTTGTAAATGTTCTCATAGAATAATACTTTAAGTGTTATATCTTCTTAAAGCATAAAAAAGTAGGAATACTGCTTTTGGTATCCCTACTTTTATGATAAATTAACAAATTAGCCTCTTCTGTCCAAATAAGGTAGTTTGTATGGTCTACGATAATCGTAATAGTACAATCGGTGAGCGAATGCTTCCTTATCGTTGTTCTCGAACTTCAGTGTTGCTGGATTCCAACGAACCGGACGACCTAACTCGCGGGCGATATTGAACAAGCAGCATAGAGTATTCGTGCTGGTTCCGTACTCAACCGGAGCAATCGGATCCTTATGTTCGCGGATGGCATCGATAAAGTTCTGCATGTGAGGAGCACTAATCTCGTACTGTCCTTCTTCAATCTTCTTCTCTTCTTTCTTCAGAAGTTTTGGATCAGAACATTCGATATAGCCACGAGCAACCTTCAACCAACCCTTGTCGCCAATAAATTGGATACCCTTTGCATCTGGCTTATCCTCACGGAACGGCTGGTCGGTCATTACGACACCATTTGCATAATTCATGGTTGCATACTTCGTGCCCTTGTATCCCTTTGGAATATATTCAATAGGTCCTGAACCATCCATGCCCAACGCTGCCTGAGCGATATCGTACATGTGAGCACCCCAGTCAGCAGGATAACCGTTACCTGTCTCCTGATACCAGCGCCATGCACCCCACAGCTTCTCGTTTTCCTCAGGATCCAAAGAAATTGGAGGACACAGATCTGGATGATAGTGAATCTTCGGGTCGTTCAACGGACCTAACCATTGGTTGAAGTTCAGGTTTGCAGGAACCGGCATCTCTGGCAAGTTCAGTGGAGTAGGAGGATCTCCAACAGTTACATATACCTTATCAATATGGCCGATAGCTTTTTCGCGTACCAACTTGATGGCTTGTTGGAACTCTGCGCTTGAACGCTGCTGGCTTCCCATCTGCAAGATACGATCGTTGTCACGAACGGCAGCCTGCACAGCCAAACCTTCGGTGATAGTGTAAGCCAATGGCTTTTGGCAATATACATCCTTACCTGCCTGAAGTGAGTGGATGGCGATTAATGCGTGCCAATGGTCCGGAGTTGCAATCTCGATGGCGTCGATATCCTTTCGCTCGAGCAAATCTTCATAGTATTCAAATAAGTCGCAACGCTCGTTTTGGTTCGTGCTCTTCTGCCAAGCAGCTACTCTGCGGCGGAAACGCTCACGTTTGATGGAGTCTACGTCACATCCTGCTGCAACTTGAACACCCGGACAAGTTGAGAAACTTCTGAAGTCACTCAATCCTTGTTGTCCCAAACCAATCACACCCAATACTACACGGTCGCTCGGTGCAATCCGAACCCCGCTAGCGGTCTTCCAGCTTGGAAGAATCGTCAAACTGGCAAGTCCCAAGGCAGAAAGAGATAAGAAATCTCTTCTTGAAATGTCGCCTTTAAAACGATTTTGTTTATTTTCTTTTTTCATGGAATGATATTAAATAAAATTTGAATGTATTTTTACTTTAAATAGCAGGTAAGATATAGTCCCAGATAAAGTTAAACTCCTTTTGCATGTCGTCTACCTTCGCTGTAACGATAATGACAGCATCTTTATCCGGATGGATCAAGATACCTTGGCCTTGCATTCCGTCGGCACGGAATCCATTATGGCGACTGCGCCACATCTGGTAGCCGTATCCTTGTACCCAGTCACTGTTCTTTTTATTGAGTTTATCTTGTTCCACCTTCTCAGGAGTTGAACCTGCTGGTCGGCTATCCACCTGTTTCTTGGTCATTTCCTTTACCCATTTCTTTGGAATGACTTGGTTCTTTCCCCATTTACCATTTTGTAAGATGAGTAATCCCACCTTTGCCAGGTCTTCAGTCTTGAGGTATAAGCCCCAACCACCGCAATTGATTTTTTCTGGGCTCTCGTCCCAACGTGGAGCATCAATGCCTAGTGGAGTGAAAAGACGTGGACCAAGGTAGTCGACTACTTTCTGGCCGGTCACCTTCTGAACAATGGCGGACAACATGTAAGTTCCCAGACTGTTGTAACAGAAATAGCTACCTGGTTTGTGCTCGACAGGATGAGCCAAGAACTTGGCAGCCCAGCTCACATCTCTATCATCTCCTCTAAAAGATGGTTCGGAATCATGGCCACAACTCATCGTGAGCAGATCGCGGATGGTGATCGCTTTCAGTTTTTTGCTTGGCTTTTCAGGCAATTCGTTCGGAAAGAACGAAACCAGCTTGTCGCTAAGCTTGATGTAACCCTCGTTGATGGCAAGTCCTACGGCAATGGATGTGAAAGTCTTGCTGACCGACCACAGGACATGTGGTTTGTCGGGCGCACCCTCGCTCATATACCTTTCGTAAATGACATTTCCTTTCTTAACAACCATGATGCTGTGGATGTCCATATCAGCATTTTGAATGGCTTTTACGTAGTTGTCCATCGCTTCAGTCAAAGCTTTTGGAGTCTCTTTGCGTGGTAATTTGTTGATAACCTCAGTATTAGATGCCGTTTGAGTGTCGGATGGGTTCTTTGAGTTGCCGCCGCATGAGGTCATAAGTAAGACTGCAAGACAAACCCCCATCATCGTTTTGAATTTTAAAAGCATAACTTAATATTTTATGATTAGGAACAATATATTTTTTGTAAATATAAGGAATTATCCTTTAAAAAATGTTCCATGTGGTAATTTTTTTGTGAAGAGATTCATGGTTGAACCGAAAATAAGATGCCCAACATGCAGGAAGATAGTTGTATATGAATGGGAAACTCAACTTTTTGTCTCAATTATTTAGATAAAAAATCTATACAATCAAATTTTTGTAAAAACAAAAAAGTTTCCCAAATTGATATTTTGATGTTAACAACTTCTTAAACTATTTTCTCTATTTGGTGAATGGAAAAGTCTATTTTTGTGTTGAAATTCATTCATTATTCAAGGGGATCCAAGGGCTGTCGAATAAAGGGAGTAAAATAAGTTTATACTCCACTAACTTTTTTTAGTCGAATGACCGAATAATAATCATTTGATAATAAATTGATTAATTTTGTTGTGTTCTTGTATTACTCAATAAGGCCCAAAAAGTTGGTGTAAAAAACTTCTTTTTTTCTTGTTTTTAATCAGGAAAATCATATATCTTTGTATTCACTTTCGGACGTTGAATAAATGAAACTTTTCTTCGGCTTTTCAGCCCGAATATTTTCAAAATTGGAAATAAAAAATAAAAAATAAAATAAAAAGTTTTCCAAAACTCACTCACCATGGAAATAAAAAACTTTACAATTACAAAACGGAATGGTGCAACCGACCGTTTCTCTTTGGACAAAATTATGAATGCCATTATCAAAGCATTCACGTCCGTAAATGAACCTATCGACTTAGGTTGTTTGTCGAAAATCATCAGCCACTTGGACATGAAAGAAGGTATCAAAGTGGAAGATATCCAAAATCAGGTAGAAGAAGCCTTGATGAAAGAAGGATATTACAAGGTGGCTAAATCATTCATGCTCTATCGTCAGCGTCACACAGAAGATCGTGAGATACTGGAAAAAATGCAGTTTCTTTCGGACTATTGTAATGCGGCAAATGCGGCTACAGGCTCAAAATATGATGCTAACGCCAATGTCGAACACAAGAACATCGCTACTCTGATTGGTGAATTGCCTAAATCCAATTTCATCCGTTTGAACCGTCGTCTGTTGACTGAACGTATTAAGAAGATGTATGGAAAAGATTTGGCCGACAAATATATCTATATGTTGGAACATCACTTCATCTATAAGAATGATGAAACGAGCTTAGCTAACTATTGCGCTTCTATCACTATGTACCCATGGCTGATCGGCGGAACAACATCCATTGGTGGCAACTCAACAGCTCCAACAAACTTGAAGTCTTTCTGTGGTGGCTTTATTAATATGGTGTTCATGGTATCAAGTATGTTGAGTGGCGCTTGTGCGACTCCAGAGTTCTTGATGTACCTGAACTATTTCATCGAACAAGAATATGGAATTGATTACTGGCAGAACCCTGATAAGGTAGTCGACTTGTCCACCAAGCAGCGTACCATCGATAAGATGATCACAGATTGCTTTGAGCAAGTGGTTTATTCTATCAACCAGCCGACAGGTGCCCGTAACTATCAGGCTGTTTTCTGGAACATTGCTTACTACGATAAGTATTATTTCGAAAGCTTGTTCGGAAACTTCTATTTCCCAGATGGTTCACAACCACATTGGGAGGGTGTTTCCTGGTTGCAGAAACGTTTCATGAAATGGTTCAATAAGGAACGTACGAAGACAGTGCTCACTTTCCCTGTTGAGACCATGGCATTACTGAGTGAGAATGGTGACGTGATGGATAAGGAATGGGGTGATTTCACAGCCGAAATGTATGCAGAAGGCCATTCTTTCTTCACCTATATGAGTGACAACGCCGACTCATTGAGCTCTTGCTGCCGTCTAAGAAATGAAATTCAAGACAATGGATTCAGCTATACACTGGGCGCTGGTGGCGTGTCAACCGGTTCGAAGAGTGTATTGACGGTGAACTTGAACCGTTGCATCCAATATGCAGTGAATAATAAGATGGACTATGTTGAATATCTGAGTGAGGTGGTAGACCTCTGTCACAAAGTACAGTTGGCTTACAACGAGAACTTGAAGCAATTGCAAGAAAATGGCATGCTTCCTCTGTTCGATGCCGGCTATATCAACATCGGTCGTCAATACCTTACCATCGGTATCAATGGTTTGGTTGAGGCTGCTGAGTTCATGGGCTTGACCATCACCGACAATGATGATTATCGCCACTTCGTACAACGTGTTTTGGGCATCATCGAGAAATACAACAAACAGTATCGTACCAAGGATGTGCTCTTCAACTGTGAGATGATTCCTGCTGAAAACGTTGGTGTTAAGCATGCGAAATGGGACCGTGAAGATGGATACTTCGTACCACGCGACTGCTATAACAGCTATTTCTACATTGTTGAGGATGACAGCCTGAGCATTATCGATAAGTTCAAATTGCATGGCGCACCTTATATCGAGCACCTGACTGGTGGTTCAGCTTTGCACATGAATCTGGAAGAACATTTGTCAAAAGCTCAGTATCGTCAGTTGCTGAAAGTGGCAGCGAAGGAAGGTTGTAACTACTTCACATTCAATATTCCTAATACAATCTGTAATGACTGTGGACACATCGACAAGCGTTATCTGCACGAATGTCCTCATTGCCATAGCAAGAACGTGGATTATATGACACGTATCATCGGTTATCTGAAACGCGTAAGCAACTTCTCACAACCACGTCAGGAAGAAGCACACCGTCGTTTCTACGCAGGCGCTGAAAGAATGAAAGCATAAGCGACCGACTATGCTGAAGTATGTAAATACGGGGGTTGTCTTTCAGGAGATCCCTGACGAGGTAACCCTCTCAATCAATATATCTAATTGTCCCTGCCATTGTCCGGGATGTCACAGTCAGTACCTATGGGGAGACATAGGTACTCCTTTGACTTCGGATGAGATTGATGCATTCATCCATAAGTGCAGTAGTGATATCACATGTATCTGTTTTATGGGTGGAGATGCTGAGCCAACGGCTGTCAACGTATTGGCACAGTATGTACATCAAACTTATCCGCAGTTGAAGGTGGCATGGTATAGTGGTCGTTCCAGAGTCCCTTCTTCGGTACATAAACCAGACTTCGACTATATCAAAGTGGGACCATATATCCGTCATCTCGGTTGTCTGAAAGATAAAACAACAAACCAACGATTATATAAGGTAAACCGGCAAGGTGAGTTTACGGATATCACCTCTCGGTTTTGGAAAAAATAGTGTCCATGAACAAGATTCCTCAGTTCCTCATTGCAGCACCTTCCTCGGGAGCGGGTAAGACCACCATTGCACGGGGATTGATGGGTTTGTTAAAGCGGCATGGTTACACTGTCCAACCGTATAAATGTGGACCGGATTATATCGATACAAAATTCCATACGTTGATGTGTGGCTGTCCCTCCGTGAACTTGGACAGTTTCATGGCTTCGGAAGATCATCTTCGACAGATTTATGCGCATTATGCCAAAGAGGCTGATGTGTGTGTAGTCGAAGGAATGATGGGATTGTTTGATGGGTTCGACCGAGACAAGGGATCTTGCTCGGAAGTTGCTCGTCTTTTGTCTATCCCCGTTGTTTTAGTGGTGGACGCAAAATCGGCAGCCTACTCTCTGGCTCCTTTGTTGGCTGGATTTTTACACTTTAACGAAGCAGTTCATATAATAGGCGTGATTTTTAATAGGGTAGGATCTCCCAGACATGTGTCGTTGTTACGACAGGTGTGTGATGATTTGCGAGTTGAATGTCTGGGGTTCCTGCCTAGGAATAATGAGTTGGAACAATCGTCTCGCTACTTGGGACTGGACTTTAGTCAGGAGGATAATGCCAGAAACTTGTTAGTGGACGAGATGGAGAAACATATTCACTGGCAACGTCTGTTGGAACTGACGATGAAAGAACGACCAGTTTGGGGTAATGACTCAGTTTTTTCTTTCCCTTTTGCCGAACAATTGAAGCCGAATGGCAACAAAATATGGGTAGCTCGTAACGAAGAATCTTTCTCTTTTCTCTATCAGGAACATCTGGATATCTTACGGAACTATGGTGAGGTCACTTTTTTCAATCCGGAAGACAACCAGCTTATACCGCAAGATCTGGATTTACTCTATTTGCCTGGCGGTTATCCGGAGAAACACTTACCGGCATTGTATGCCGCTGCCCAGACGCGTCAGTCTATACAAACTTTCGCTGAAAATGGAGGGCATGTTTTAGCGGAGTGTGGGGGTATGATGTACTTCTGCCAAGCCATTGTTCACGAGGAGGGCGAGACAGAGATGGTCGGTTTCTTACCTTATAAAGTATCCATCCGCCCACAGGATCGAAAATTGTCCTTAGGGTATCGGCAGCTAACTTACGAAGGAAAGTTATTACACGGGCATGAGTTCCACTATTCTCAGTTCTTAGGAGAGACACCACCGTCGGTTACCCAGGTCTTCAATGCAAAAGGAGAGGTAATGCCGACACCTTTTATCCGCAAGAAAAACGTTTTGGCAAGTTATACACATTTATATTGGGGTGCATGAACAGAATCTATACGAAAACAGGCGATGAAGGGATGACCAGCCTACGGGGTGGAGTCCGAGTTCCGAAGGACGATCTTCGGATTGAAACAAATGGGGTGATAGATGAACTGAATGCTGTCATCGGTATCTGTCGTTCCTTGATGTCAGTCGAAGCAGATGAACAAGCATTGTTGCGTACTATTCAGCAAGAGTTGATGACCATCATGAGTCATATTGCGACACCTGAAGGAAAAACAAACCCTCGTGTGCTGCGCGTGACAGAACTAACGGAACGTTTGGAACAAGAAATCGACCATATTCACACCCAAATCGACCCACAGAGACATTTTATTCTACCAGGTGGAACGCCTTTGTCAGCCCAGTTGCATTTTGCTCGAACCATCGCTCGTACAGCTGAACGACGTTTGTGGACCATGAACCGAGAAATGACGGTGGATTCGACTATTTTGCGTTTTATGAATCGTCTTTCTGATTATTTTTTCATGCTTGCAAGAGCAACTATGTTCAGAAGTGGGTGTGAAGATGAGCCATTTATTCGATAGTTGGGAGGAACTATGAAGAAATTACATCCAATCATGTTTGCAGGTACGGGCAGTGACGTAGGAAAAAGCGTTATTGCTGCTGCTTTTTGTCGGATATTCAAGCAAGACGGCTATACACCGGCTCCATTCAAGGCGCAGAATATGGCACTGAACTCATATGCTACGCCGGAAGGTCTCGAGATTGGACGTGCTCAAGCCGTTCAAGCCGAGGCGGCAGGCATACCTTGTCATACCGACATGAATCCACTTCTCTTGAAACCTCAATCAGACCATACCTCACAGGTTGTATTGAATGGTTTACCTATCGGTAACCGTCATGCATACGACTATTTCCGCAAAGAGGGTCGTGAGGAACTACGCTCGGCTGTGTGTGCCGCATACGATAGATTGGCGTCACGCTATAATCCGATAGTATTGGAAGGAGCGGGTAGTATCTCTGAGATAAATCTGCGCGACAGTGATTTGGTCAACCTCCCGATGGCTTTGCATGCTCACGCAGATGTAATTTTAGTTGGCGACATCGATCGGGGTGGTGTCTTTGCCAGTGTATATGGTTCGTTGGAACTCCTTCGCCCTCATGAAAGAGAGCGTATCAAGGGCATTCTGATTAATAAATTCCGTGGCGACCTTCGTCTTTTTGATTCAGGCGTAAAGATTCTGGAAGAGATTTGTGGAATCCCGGTTGTCGGAGTGGTACCTTATTATAAAGATATCTATATCGAAGAAGAAGATAGTGTGGACCTGGCATCCAAATCGATGCAAGCCGAGCGTGGAAAGGTGAATGTTGCTGTTGTCCTGCTTCGACATCTGAGTAACTTTACCGATTTTAACGTGCTCGAACGTGATCCACGGGTACACTTATTCTATACGAATAATGTGGACGACCTGAAGAAGGCAGATATCATTATCTTACCCGGGAGCAAAAGTACCATCTCCGATCTGTATGAATTACGACGGAATGGTGTGGCTCAGGCTGTCGTTAGGGCTCATCGTGAGGGTGCGACAGTCTTGGGAATCTGTGGAGGATTCCAATTAATGGGACAAGAGGTGTTGGATCCTGATCATGTGGAGGGAGAGATCGAACGTCTTCCTGGATTAGGTTTGTTACCGATCTCAACGACGATGTCGGGTGAGAAAGTAACACGACAAGTTTCTTTCACTTTCCTTCCTTCGGGTGCCAAAGGACTGGAAGGTTATGAGATTCACATGGGACGAACCACAGTCTTAGGAGAAAACGCCGTATCTCCACTCAACCAACTTTCGGATGGCGCATTTGACGGTTATATGACCGACAATCGTTGTATGGGAACCTACGTTCACGGTATACTGGATAATCCATCTTTTATTGATTATCTGCTGACTCCATTTGCAAAAAAGATGGAGGAGGCTAATAAACCGTTCGACTATCATGCATTCAAGGAAAAACAATATGATAAGTTGGCTGACCACGTTAGAAAACATGTCAACATGGATCTTATTTATCAAATCTTACAGGCTAATCAATCATGATTGAAGGACACGGAGACGACATTTATCGCTATCGGGATAAGATACGCAGCAATTTTAGCTCGAATATCTTCAGTCATGCCGATTTGTCGGGATTGAAAGCTCATCTAAACAAACGTTTGGATGTGATAGGAAACTATCCCGAACCGGAACCATATACCTTGGAACAGATGTTAGCCGAGCGTTTAGGCCTTTCACCACGACAAATCATGGTAACCAATGGCGCTACCGAAGCCATTTATCTCATTGCCCAACTGTTCCGAGAGCGAACTCCCGAAGTGTATTCGCCAACTTTCAGTGAATACGAGTCGGCCATTCAGATGTTTCATAACTCTTCCTCCGAGAAAGAAGGTAATCCTCATATCGTATGGCTCTGTAATCCAAACAATCCGGATGGAAAGGTCATTCCAAAGGCTGAACTAGAACGACAGATCAAAGCAGATTTCTCTACTATTTATGTCATCGACCAGTCGTATGCAAACTATACTTTAGCATCTTTACCACTTCCTCATGAAATGGTGCAGATGCCGAACTGTCTTTTATTACATTCGATGACGAAACGGTATTGTATTCCGGGTCTTCGTTTGGGATATGTAACTGCAGTAGAATCGTTGATTGAACAGTTGCGTCATTTCCGTCAGCCATGGTCGGTCAATGCCTTGGCGATAGAGGCAGGATGCTATCTGTTGGAGTACGATATTCAGAATTTTCCACCTTTGACGGAATATCTTGCAGAAACACAACGCTTACGTAGTGCGTTGAATGAAATTAAAGGAGTGACAGTTCAGGAAACTCAGACCAATTTCATGTTGGCACGACTGGAGAAGGACACAGCAGCTGAGATGAAAGAATTCCTGATTCAACATTATGGCATTCTGATTCGGGATGCGTCGAATTTTACGGGTTTGACTGCTGCTCATTTTCGAGTAGCGACTCAAACTCGTGAGGAGAATGATCGTTTAATTGAAGCCGTTAAAGCCTATGTTTACCGATAATATCCTGTTTTATAGTTTCTTTCCCTTAGTTTTGGGCTGGCTTTTGGACATTCTTTTGGGTGATCCTACTTGGATGCCACATCCGGTAATCTTCTTTGGCAAACTGATTTCAAAAGGGGAGCATGCACTAAACAAGGGAACCCATCGGAAGTTGAAAGGAGGAATTCTTGGCATTGGACTGGTATTGATGGTTTATTTTGTTTCTTGGCTTCTTATTTATTTGTTGAATAGGATCGGTTTTGACCATCAGCTTATCTCTCTTTTCGTACAAGCCTATTTTGTTTTCTCCTGTTTGGCTGGCACAACCTTGATTTTGGAGGTGTGGGCCGTGTTCAGTGCAGTGGACCGCTCCTTAGAAGCAGGTCGGAAACAGGTTGCACGGATTGTCGGACGGGATACCAGTGAACTCTCGGCTCAGGAAGTAAGGACGGCTGCTTTGGAAACTTTGGCCGAAAACCTCAGTGATGGGGTGATTGCACCGCTCTTTTGGTTTGCTTTACTTGGGGTTCCTGGTATGTTGGCTTATAAGATGGTGAACACGTTGGACTCGATGATAGGGTATCATACGGAACGTTACCTCGAATTTGGCTGTATAGCAGCTCATGTGGACGATGTTGCAAACTACCTTCCGGCTCGTCTGACAGCCTTTCTTATGATAATTGGTGCTTGGCTGCTGCACCCCAAGCGTTATTCCGTGACACATCTGCTTCGCTTTGTGGCAAAGTATGGGTGGAAACATGCCAGTCCGAATAGCGGATATCCTGAATCAGCTTTGGCAGGTATTTTGGACTGTCGTTTCGGTGGACCGCACTATTACTTTGGAGAGTATTTCCCGAAACCATATATCGGGGAAAATGAGCGAGAGTTGAGCTTTGCCGATATGCGTTTATCCGTACGAATCAATCGGATTGCTGAGGTATTGATGATACTTCTGGTCATTGCAGTCCTCTGTTTTAAGGCATGTTAAAGTTTCCTCAACTGTACGAGGAAATCGTATAGCTCTTTTTCATCAAAAAAGACTTGGTCGGCTATCGACAATAGGCTGGGTGATGGCGTATTTGTTAGTCCGGAAACAATGGCAAGGTCGGCTTGTCGCATGGCTTCCAGATCATTATGTCCGTCACCGATAAAAGCAACTTTCTCACCCTGTTCTTGATATGTGCATACAATTGCTTTCTTATTCAATAATCGTTGAATACCCACTAATTTATCGTCTTTGACCAACGCTTCCGAACAATAATAATGCTTACAATCTATCTTTTCTAGAAGGGAATGACACCAACAGTCAAGGTTTCCTGAGACAACGATGCAATTTGCACGCTCTTGTCGGATAAATTGGAGGAGCAGCGGATGTATGGGGACGGTGGAGAGGAGCCTTGAAATCTCAGAGACAGAGTATTGTCGGAGGATATGAACTCGTTTCATAAAACCTTCCTCGAAAGGAACAATCCCTTGAACGGTCTGTTGAGTCAATGGAATAATCTGCTCTTCAATTCCGAAATGCTCCGCAATGACGGGAAGCGTTTCTTTCAAGGTGAGTGTTCCATCTAAATCGAACAGAAACTTCATGATATCATTCAATCAGAAGGTTACTTTTTCTTTTGGTAAGCGCTCCTGCAAGGCTTTCTTCACTTCCTGTGGAATGTCCGTACAAAGTAGGTCGGCACCAAGAGTGATACCCAGCATCGTGTCCTCTACTTTAGTACCTGGCCACAAACTGACAGTGAGTCCTTCTTTGTGAGCTTTCTCGACAAAACGACGAGATGTTCCGTCAAGGTTGACGCCCAGACGTTTCAAGCCCAAGGCCATGCATATTCCGATGGTTTCATCGTTGAGGGGTGTTCCAGAGATGTATAGCAGGTTCATGTCCGGGTGATGTTCCTTTGTGTATCGTAGTGGGCGATAGTCGAAGGAGGTCATGGAGTAGTCGGCATCAGCCGGACGTTTAGCGGTGATGGCTTTATAGACCTTCTCGCAGTATTCTGCGATTTTCTCATCGGGATAATACTTTGTATCGCTTGTTTTCATCTCGAATTCTACGTACAGTCCTTTCTTGTCTTTTAGGAAGTCCAACAGTTCATCGAGGAACAACAGTTTATGTCCTTTTTTAGTCATTACCTTTTGCAGTTCAGCTGCTGTCATTTCTTCAATGACACCTTCGGATGTAGTCATGCGGGTTAGTGTACCATCGTGTGAGATAACCAGTTCTCCGTCTTTTGTCATACGTACGTCGGTTTCGAATCCATGAATTCCGGCGGCATAGGTGGCTTGGAAAGCTGATAATGTGTTCTCATCTTGTTCTGCACGCCCGGCGCGGTGTGCGAAGATGCGTGTTACGTGCTCTTGAGCAATGATACTTCCAAACGAGCACATTGCTAATGTAATGAATATAAATCTCAAAGACGATATTCTCATAGTTTAATCATTTTTAAAGCACCTCTAAGATAATGCTTTTTATTTGAAAAAGAAAAAAGTGAGGAGATTATTGCATGGGGTGAGTCGTGGAGGGCTACTCTGAGCAGAATTATTTAGGCCTAAATGTTAAAATAATGTTAAATTCAATTTAAAAAAGCAGTATTTTCAATAGTTGGTGATTTATAAGTACAAGAAGTATTCTTAAATTTGTTTATAGATCCAGTAATTATGAAAAGAGTATTTTTATTGTTTTGTTCAATGCTATTCCTGGTAGCATGTACTCATGAGAATCCTCCGGAAGTCCAGGATGCTGCGATTCTCTCAGATGTTGCCATGGTTCGTGTATTCGACAACACCATGTCGCAACGTGATTTAATTCGCAATGCCGCAGAGCAGTTTGACTTGAAACAAGCCGTTACCCGCTCGGGAAAAGGGGAGAGGGAAATTAGGGAGATAGTCCCGATAAATGGTGATAACGGAGAACCAGCCATGTATGTGGTGAATTATGCAGATAACAAAGGTTGGGTAATTGTTTCAGCTTCTACTGACTACGCTCCGATATTGGCTCATAGTGATGAAGGGAACTTTGATGTGAGCAATATTGAAGGGAACGCCATTGAAGTTTGGGTGGATGAAACTAAAGCTGCCATCGAATCCATGAAGACAGCTCCTGAGGAGGAGAAAGAGAAGTACCATACGCAGTGGATGTACTATGCTTCGAAGTCAGTCCCGTTGACCGATGCCGTTCCGATGACTCGGGACGATGCTTCTGAAGCATTGGCTTATCAGAACCAGTGTGCGCTTCAATGGGAGGCAGATGGTTATGACGTTTATTTATTGATAGGCTTTGCTGATTCCCAGCCAAGTTATGTCTCAAACTCATTAATGGATCAAATATATAATGATGCATATACGTATGGTACAGACCAATATGACGGTGTGTTATATAACAGTTTTGTATTGACTTCTAAAGATATTACAGACTATCACTCTCCACTTACTCAAACACAATGGAGACAAAATGGTATTTATAATGATAGTATTCCAGAAGGTAATGATTACACAGTTGGCTGCGGCCCATTAGCGGTATCACAGATAATGCGATATCATGAGCATCCAAATACATTTAATTGGAATAGTATGCCCAATAAGGCAACAATTAATACTAATAATGGCACATTATGTAGTTTTCTTGCACAAATTCATGCTAATTGCATAATAACATATCAATATAATCCGACATATAATATTATAGATTGTGGAACTACAACAGCGACAATATTGTCTACTCTGCATCAATATGGCTATGGGAATGCTTTATTGGTCTCTCATAATAGTAATATAAATATAGTTTTATCAGATATAGCAAGTGGAAAACCTGTATTAATGAGCGGATATGCTACAAGTTCAGGTGGAGGTCATATGTGGTATTGTGATGGATATTACATACAAAACTATGCTCATGAAGTTATTTTAAAAACAATGCAGACAAAATCTTCTTTTTACACTGTAAACTATGGCAATCAAGGATCCGGTGGAACTAGTACTCATTTTCATATGGTATGGGGCAGTTACGATGAAGATAGTAGTTATAGTTCTTATTGCTTAGATTCTGGTACTTCGTTTAATTATAATCGCTCTGATATAATTCATATTTATCCTACAAATAATTAAAACTAATAATCATGAAGAAATACATCCATTTTATATTTATTTTTTTTGTTTTTATTCCTTTCGCTTCCTGTGAGGATAACTTCAGCTATGATATGGAGGGGGAATATCTTGATTTAGACTCTCTTAACACAGTTTTTTCACAAAAATATCCTGGTCAAATAATAGGTGGTTGGTATACGATTTTTCAGAATCCAACACGTAAGGTTGGTATCTCTCTCAATAATAACTTCCGTTTAGAGGATAAGGAAGGCAATAGTCTTTTTAACCAAGTGGATTTATCAAAAACCCGTATTTACGAGGTTGTTAATGGAGAGGAAATTATGCAATATAATATGATATTATATCCCAATCAATCATTTACTGATAGGGTGCCACCATTAGAACCTCTTTATAGTTGGAGTAAGGATTGGGATGATGAACGTATTTATGATTTTTACAAATCAAATGGTATACATTTTTATACTTTTTATGGAGTTAATCCCTCATACAAAGACATTGATTTTTTAGAAAACCTTGCCAAATCTACAGATATATCAAAAATACACCTTGATTTTTATCATCAGGTTACCCAAAATCATGGAAAATATATCATTCGATGGAATGATCAATGGTCAGATGAAGTCGAGATTGAATTTAATTGGGTACGGGCAAAGTATCGAGGGAAAATAGGATATATGCCGTATCAAGGTGGATTTAAAAAAATATGGTTAAATGGTAAAGTTGTCTTAGATATTGATGATGAGCAATATATAAACACAGTAAGTGATTCAATTTTCGGCTTTTCAGCGGATGAAAATGTTCGTATCATTGATTCATCAATTGACATTGTTTGTGTTCATTAGATCAAGTCCTCCACTCCGTCGTCCTCATTGCTTCGTGTGATGTATTTGGCGTGGTGGCGGGTTAAGTGTTAAAATAATGTTAAATACAATTTTAAAAAGCAG
>CAMVLL010000006.1 GCA_947168315.1 uncultured Bacteroidota bacterium
GGATTCAGAAAACTCAAAAAACGACACCGCAAAACAAAGAGACATCGAAGATCGTAACCGCAAAAAGACATTGATAGAGAATACTCAAACAGAGATAGATAATGATCAAGTTGAGTTAGATGCGGCAAAAGCTCGAAAAGAGGAACTGGATGCATATATTAGCAATTCTAGTAAACGTAATGAGATTCGCGCAAAGTTAGAAAGAAACAAAATTGAAATAGACAATGTAAAGACGACTATCGAAAGAATTGAGAGTTCAATAACAAAGAAAATTTTCGACGAAGAAACCCCTTGGCTTTTAATGGGCTTAGCCGACGAGTTAGACGCTTTTGACGCAAAAAGGGAAAAGCATATTGGCGATGTGGCACAAATGAATAATGACGGGGCATTGGTTATAATGCTGCCGGAAGGGTCTCCAGATACATCTTCTCTTGAAAGAATGTTGAAAAATGAAATTTGTGAAGTGTGCGGTCAACCTGCAGCTAGACATTCTGAAGCATGGGAACATATCAAAATGATTCTTGATCGCCCAAAGAAGGTTAGTACGACTCGTAATGATTTTGGACAGTTTTATGGCTTTTTACAGAAATCTGCAAGTTCGTATTCAAGA
Source organism: uncultured Bacteroidota bacterium (assembly GCA_947168315.1). Classification (GTDB taxonomy): domain Bacteria; phylum Bacteroidota; class Bacteroidia; order Bacteroidales; family Bacteroidaceae; genus Phocaeicola. Next base: position 611 of record CAMVLL010000006.1, read on the forward strand.
GCCATTCCCAAAACCGACGATAGAATCGAGTCGACCAGAAATCAACTCGATGAAATAAAGGAACATTTGGAAGAGCTTGAAGCAAAACGTGAAGAAATTCTTGTTGAGCTTAACAATGCAGGAGGAAATGAGGATAATTCTGAGAAAAACGACAAGATAATCACATCTGATTACGGGGTTGTTATTGAAACCATTTCTTCCAAGGAAAGAGCAATTTCAAATAAGGAGAAAGATATAATAATATGGGAAAAATCCCTTGACCAAATAAACAAGCGTTTAAATTCATACAAAAAGAACACGGCGACTCAAAAATACGAAGATTTCGCTGTACTTATGAGAGAAATAAATGATATTATTAACCAGACAAAGGATGAGATTTTCGACAGAACCATTTCAGCGTTAGCGAAAGAAGCCAACGAAAAATATGTGGCACTAACTTCCGGAAATCAATCCTCGGGTGGTATTCTGAAGTTTGAAAGGAATCATGACATCGTAAATGTGTCAATTAGAGATGTACAAAACGGTGTTATTACTGGATTGGGAACGGGATTCCAGCGCATGAAACAATTGGCAATAGTGATGGCTGTCATATCATCAAAAATAGGAGATGAGAAAAAATTTGATTATCCATTTATCTCAGATGCTCCATTCTCTGAGTTCGGTGAGAACTTTATCAGCAATTTCTTCAAAGTAGCTCCAAGTGTTTTTAGCCAAAGTATCATTATGATTAAAGAATTATATGATCCGAAAGCTAAAGATTTCCTGACGCCATTTGGTCGTAGAATTCTTGAAGATATGAAATCAGGTAAAATACCTGGTACATTCTATGTCAATGTAATTAAAGACAAAACGGATACAACGGGACTCGTAACTTCACATAATTGTTATAAAGATTAGACTATGAACCATCAAGATTTAAGAGATGCGATCTTTATTCGCAAGCCCAAATATAACATCAAGTTTAAACCATTGATGGAGAGAATTTCCATCAAGGGCGATGCGTCTGGCAAAGGTGATTTTTCCACTTTTGGTGCTTTCTATCAGACATTCATGTATGCTTTTATTATTGGACTCCGCCTTGGAGAGAAAACACCGTTAGCGGCAGGTGAAGGCGTTGAGTTTGCTCCAATATCTAATTGGAAGCCCGCTCCTTTAAGAGATTTTATTATTATCACTCTACTCAATAGAAGCGAAAAATTTGATGGTTATCAATGGGACTGGCTTTCGCTCGAAAACGGCTCAGAAGAGCACGTCGGGAACTTTGTGACTATGCTCATAAGAGAAATGGAAGCCTATGCAAACAGAGGCCTAATATATTTGCAGGACAAATGGGACAACGAAAAAATACTTTTCACATCTCCTTTCGTGTTTGTGGATATACTTCAAGATCTTCCTTATAACAATAAAAATCTATTAACGGTGCCAGGTCAATAATGATTCATAATTAATAGATTTGTGAAGACTTAAAACGATTTAGAGAAACGATAGGAGCCCAACCTATAGAGAAATCTATTTGTGAATTTCAAGAGATTATATGGAAGAACAAATCTGCAAATAATTAAAGCGTATGACGGAAAAATGTCTTGACATTATAACTCAGATAACGGTTGAATTACATACAGATGCCCCTTTTAAACAGAAATTAGGGACAGGTATCCTTTATTTCAACAAGCTTTTATCCGGATTAGTATATGTTCTAACTGCCAAGCATTGTCTTGCTGAGTTGAATGAAAAAGACAGGGTATCTTTACGTGTTTACAATCCTAACAGCAACACCTACGAATACGTTATTCCCGTTAATCAAACTATTCTGTATCATCCGGTTGATGATGCAGGAATTATTATCTTCAACCAGCGGGAACTTGCTGGAATTAATCCGAAACTCCCATCTGTATTTGTTGTTGATAAGAATGTGGGGGAAAATGAGGCTGTTACCAAAGGTTTTCCTCAGGCAAGTCTTGATCAGACTAGTGAAGCTGGAGAGTCTTCTTTAGTAGCACTTAAAATGACGTACCGTCAGGAGTTACCATCTGAACGTGCGTTCCAATTAACTACAATCGATGACTATAACGAGAATACAATTCTTGGGATGTCTGGTTCGGGTATTTTTATTGAAGCATGTGAAGAATTGTATATTAATGGAATATTCACTCGATTCTCGGATGAGGAAAGAGGCAAAGTGATATACGCCCAAAGATTGACATCATATAATGAGTTATTGGGAAGTGAATATAAGAAGCTGATGCCATTGACTTACCTAGGACACCATGACTTAGGACATAAGACATTCGAAAACAATGTAAAGGATTCTGTAGCCAATTTAGGAGCAAGATATTGCAGGAGAGTTAATGTGAGAACAGGAACTGCTAGATATTTTGATTGTGTAGCAAAGTCTCCCGTATATTATAATCGTTTGAATCAGTCAATAGATGCATGGCTAACAGAAAAAAGTTATAGAATCAGATCGGACTCAAGGAGAATAGGCACTCTCGAATCAAATCTAAAATCAATAAGAGCTGATTTCGTCGTTGCTCTGACAGAATTGGACATGAACGTGTGTGGAACCATTGATTTCTCATACTTGATGAAACGAGTAGATGACCTACAGGTGGAAATAGAGCAAGTTCGTTACGATTTGTACTCTGATTATTCGTCATTGCGAGAGGCAGAGGATAAATTGAAAAATGAGATAGAGGCAGACGAGTCAAGACTATCAGAGATATCACGTGATTTGTACACTTTTATCGAGGACTATAAAGACTTAAAGATTGGGTTGGCGAATAAACCATATCTTATCATTAAAGGAGAAGCTGGATGTGGAAAGTCTCATTTGATGGGTGATATGGCCAGCAAAAGAATTGCTGATGGATTGCCAACGCTATTGTTTCTTGGCTCCGATTTTTCCGAGGGTACGTATGAAAGTGCCATAACATCTAAAATTGGTTTTGCAGGTACATTCCCGGAATTCCTGTCCAGTTTTAATCAGATAGGATGTCAAGTTGGTTCTAGGGCATTATTAATGATTGACGCTCTGAATGAAGGTAAACAAGCCAACTTTTGGAAAGATAAACTATCTGGACTGATACATTCGCTAGAAGATTATCCAGCGATTGGTCTGGTAGTATCAGTGCGTGATACATACTTTGATGATGTTATTCCTGATGATGTGGAGTCAGGAAGTAATGCGACAATCATTGAACATAAAGGATTTAAAGGCTTGGAGTATGAAGCTGTCAGGCAATTCTGTTTGGCTTATAAATTAAACTTACCCAATGTACCTATTCTTACTCCAGAATTTTGTAATCCTTTGTTTCTCAAGATTGTTTGTGATACATTAGAAGCATCTGGCGAAAAAGAATTCCCCAAAGGTTTTAACGGCGTAACCTCACTATTCAACCGTTATTTCAGTATTCAAGACCAGCAGTTTGGCAAAAAAAGACCAGAATACAAGTATAGGGATGTAGTCAGCAGTTCCGTTAAATTGCTCGCCATCCCGATTTTTGAAGCCAAATACAATCTTCTGAGGAAACAGGATGCTGATAGAATATTACAATCTTCTTTTCCGAGTTGTCCATCATTGTTGCCAGATCTAATAGATAACTATGTTCTGCTTAAAACAAAGTCACAAATCAGTGATGAGAATGAAGACTGTGTTGTTTTTTGCTATCAAAGGATTAGTGACTTTATTATTGCACGAGAAATAGTCAAGAAATACCAGAATTGGGAGTCTTTTGTAAGAAACATTAATGATGACGACACCCTTCGCTCGATTATTATCGATACTGATTGGCAATATAAGGGTATATTAGAAGCGTTTGCGATCTTATTACCAGAAGTATTTGGTCACGAGCTAATAGACCTAATCCGTTTCATTCCTTCAAAAGAACTAAAAAGGGGTTATTATTCTTGCCTTGATTTTATTTCGGAAGCACTGATAAACAGCTTGAATTGGCGCTCTATTGAATCCATCAACAAACAAGCAATAAGGAAATTCCTCAACTCTCAAATGTGTAGGGTCGATTCAGATGTTTGGTATTATAAGTTGGCAGAACTCTCTGCTATTCCAAATCATCCATTCAATGCAGATTATTTTCACGCATTAATGATGCGTGGCTCGATGCCTGAACGTGACGGAACTTTTCAGTTCTTCTTCAATGGCTGTGCTGGATATGATGATGAGAAATGTGCTAACCCTATACGTCGGTTGATTGACTGGGCATGGTCTGAAGGTGTATCTGTAAATTCAGATCCGGAGTCTACGCGATTGGCCGCTATTATGCTATGTTGGCTTCTGTCGTCAACATACATCAAGCATCGAGACGAAGCGACAAAGGCACTTGTTAATCTTCTTTCAGAGAAGGTGGATGTGCTCATTAATACCATGCGTACCTTCGAGAATGTGGATGACATGTATGTTTATGAAAGACTATTTGCTGTAGCATATGGAGTTGCATTGAGAACCTCCTCGGGTGATGACCTCAAAAAATTGGGTAGGTATGTTTATGATACAATTTTTAAGCACAATAATCCACCTAAAGATATTTTACTGAGAGACCATGCTAGAAATATTATTGAATATGCCTGTTACAAAGAGGGGATGGCTTCTGTTAATATGAGAAAAGTCCGCCCTCCATATTCAAGCACTCTTCCAAAATGGCCAATGGATGACGAGGTTGAGTTCCTTCATATAAGCTATGATGCTCCAGACTACAAAGAAAGACAAGGCCCGGAACAGAACTTGATTTGGGAATCGGTCAAAGGAGGGTTGGCTGATTTTTGGAATAAATTGGTTTCTTCAGACATTGAGCGCTTTTATCCGATATCAATTGCCGAGGAAAAAGAATTTGATAAAGCATTGCGTTTGTTTAAGGGAAATATGAAGGAGCTGGCAAAGTATATATGTGAGGGGAAAGCTGTCTTAATAATAAAAGGACAAAAAAGGGCAAAGAATGCTAGCGCAAACGATCAGTTATTTGAGCTTATTTGTAATGAGACAGAAAAGTTAATGTCAGAAGAACAAATAAAAGCGTTATACGAAGTCTTGATTCCTTTTAAAGTTAAGGAATTGCCATTACAGAAACATTATTATTGCAGATTCCCAACAGGTGGGGTAAGAAACTGGTTGGTCAAGAGGGCATACGATCTGGGGGTTGATGTAGAACTCCATGGAAGATATGATCGTTTTGCAAAAAACTGGACATTCAGAAATTCGGATGATAGGATAGACCGCATAGGAAAGAAGTATCAGTGGATTGCTTTCCATGAGATAATGGGGATACTATCAGACAACTACAAATTTAATAACGACTATGCTAACGAGGGTTCTGGAGGATATGAATTGTATCACGGAACATGGCAGTCTTTTTTGAGGAATATTAATCCTTCAATGATATCAAGAGAAATGGTCGTTAACTCTGAATTGTCAGATAATAGTATTGAAGCTGAAGACCAGGAATGGTATCGAGATGAGAAATATGATAATTGGGAATATCCCGTTTCTGATGAAGCGTGGACATCATTGCTCAGAGACTTACCTGATCCTGTTTCTATGATTCAGAAAGTGGACGATTGCGGAATGGAATGGCTTAGCCTGAATAACTCTAAGAGTTGGGATGAGCCAAAAGACATTGGCAAGGAAAAATACCACTACAAAGTCAAAAGACACAGTGTAGCCATCTATATTGATGCAATTCTGGTAAAACTGCAAGATGTTGAAGAGGCTATTCGGTCTCTTGATAATAGAAGTTTATGGGGAGGAAATGAATTCCCGTCCGATGATTGGCAATATCTGATAAATAGAGAAAAATATTGGTCACCAGCCTATAAGGATGTATATAGAAGCAAGGATGATTGGGCTGACACTATAAAGGGACTTAATGTTCCATTCATTTATACCAGTGAAAAGGCATGCGGGAATATTGAAGGAGACAAATCTGGTACAATAAGATGTTATAGCATTCCATGTCGGAGATTATTTGAAGGCTTGGAAATGGAATACGATGCACATGATGGCCGATACATTGATAAAAATGGAAATCTCGTAGCGATAACTTATGGATATGACCAGATTCTTGTAAAAAAAGAACCACTTCTGCGATTTCTTGAACAGAGTGGTTTGGCCATATTATGGCTTGTGAGAGGAGAAAAGATGGTTTTTATTAGTGGCGGTATAGGGTGTCTAAGTGAATATAATCCATGTGGCATATATTATTTGGATAGCGATATGAATCCTAAAGGTGTCTTAAAGACATATAAGAGAGTGTGAAATGAGACTGATTTGTTACAGGGCTATGTGTGGAGATGCATTCCACCTTCAATTTGAGGGTGAAAGCGGCAAGAATCGTAATCTCTTTCTTGATATGGGGCATCCAAAGACTTATTCACAGATTTTAAAGAACGTTGTCTCAAAACTTGTTGGAGCCTCGGAACAGATAGATGCTCTGTTTTTGTCTCATATACATGATGACCACATTGGTGGTGCTAGCAGATTCATAAAGGATATTCAGATGGATTGCACTCTTGAAAATGTTGTTGGCCGTTGGATATACAATGCCCCAAGAAAATATAGCGTAGAAAAAAAACGAAATGATCAGAATGGCGTATTATGCGGGATTATGTCAGGAGATAAGGTCTATGAACATATTCTTGCAAATCGCCCGTCTGATTTAAACGATGTTACGGAAGGACTATTCTTTGATATTGATGGGATGAAAGTTACAATTCTTTCACCTGATGTGAACACTCTGAATCGGTTGAGAGACAAGTATTCGAATAAACGTCCACTCTGCAAGTTGGAAACAGATGAAACAAGTATAGAAGCAGGTGGAGTGACAGATGACTATTCGATACCGCTGTCTCAGTTTAAAACTGACAAATTTCAAGAAGACACTAACATTGAGAATGCAAGCAGTATAGCTGCTATATTTGAATATAGAGGAATAAGAATTTTGTGGCTATCAGATTCGATACCCTCTGTTGTCGTTGGTTCACTATCAAAACTTGGATATAGTGAAACAAAAAAGATGCAGTGCGAAGCGGCTTTGCTTTCTCATCATGGGAGTTCAGCTAACAACAGCTTAGATTTGTTTAAGATGATATCTGCTAACAAATATATCATTAGCGCGGATGGTATTAATCGCCATTGTCTACCAAACAAAGAAACTGTAGCAAGAATTGTTTCTGCCTCTTCGAAACTGCCTGTAACGCTGTATTTTAATTATGATGATGGACGATTGACGAGAATGTTTAAATCAGATAATTTGGAGTATATGAGATTGATGACTGATGTTCATTATCTGAAGGATAGTGAGGCTATCATTTTTTGAAGGCTATTTGATAGCATTAAGCTTGCTTATAGAAAGCGATACGTTATAGTATTCCCATTTTGCCGTATCACTTCAGGAGTCAAGAATTATAGGGGGCTTACTAATCCCCTTTGAAAAAGTGAAGATAAATAATATTCAAATCATCTCCGATGAAGTTTTTATATCCTTTGAAGAAATAGTGTTATTCTTGGCGGGGGCAGATGGGGGACAAATTGATGGAAAAACGGCTAAATATCAATAATCTGCATATATGGGTGCAATTTTTAGCGCTTAAAATAAAGCAATTTATGTTATATTTGCAGATAGTATGCTTTTCTTTGCAAAAAATCACTCGTCCAAATGACAAATGTCGGTAGTTTGTCGGTACTTCAACTCACTGAAAGGCAGAAGAATATATTCAATCGGCTGATAGAGACAGGACAAATGAATGTCCTAGATAATGTCCTAGAAAATGTCCTAGAAAATGTCCTAGAAACATCAGCTTCGCTTGCAAAGTATTTCAAAGTTGACGCAAGGACTATCCGTCGCGACCTAAGCGTTCTGCAAACCAAAGGCCATATCCGTCACGATGGGCCAGACAAGGTGGACGCTGGATTATTATAAAAGGATAATTGAGAGTTTCATCAGAAAGCTTACTCGTATTACTGATATTACCGAATAATATGCCGAAAAATGGTTTGCGAACAAAAATAATGAGATTTGCGAACAAAATGAGTGAATCAATTATTGCAGAAAGATTATATTGGTGTTCGCGAAATGCAATTTTGTTCGCAAATTGTTCGCAAAACAAAGAAAAAGGAGCTACATTTTTGATGTAACTCCTTGATTTCCAATGTGGACCAGCCAGGGCTTGAACCTGGGACCTCCAGATTATGAGTCTGTTGCTCTAACCAACTGAGCTACAAGTCCGTTTCTTTGGGATTGCAAATGTAATGGTTTCGTTTGATTTGTACAAATTTTCTTCTCGTTTTTCTTTTCTTCTTTTACTTAACACCTCTGTTATATGTGTTAAAGTATGCAATCTGAAGACCTTTTATTGGATTTGTGCGTTTTGTTTCCTAATTTTGCTCTCGCTTAATGAAATAGCATGAATAAGGAGCATCATTCTAACCAATTATATGGACTGACGGAGCGAGAGGTCATCGTGAGCCGACAGAAATACGGACAAAACGTGCTGACTCCACCGAAACGTCCTTCTATGTGGAAACTGTACTTGGAGAAATTCAAGGACCCCGTTATTCGTATTCTTCTCGTAGCTGCTTTCTTATCACTAATCATCTCCTTCGTCGAAGGTGGCTTCGCTGAGACTATCGGCATCTTCTTCGCCATCTTCCTGGCTACCGGCATCAGCTTCTATTTCGAATATGACGCGAATAAGAAGTTCGACCTCCTGAACGAGGTGAACGATGAGACCTTGTATATGGTTGTCCGTGAAGGAAACGTACGTGAGATTCCAAAGAGAGATATTGTCGTAGGTGATGTGGTCATACTAAACACAGGGGAGGAGATTCCAGCAGACGGTCTACTGAAAGAGGCGATCTCGTTACAGATCAACGAATCGACCTTAACGGGTGAGCCGATGGTTCATAAGACCGTCAAAGAGGAGGCTTTCGATAAAGATGCTACCTATCCGAGCAACGAAGTGATGCGAGGCACAACAGTCCTGGAAGGACACGGTATGATGGTAGTGCAACAGGTGGGCGACGCTACCGAGTATGGAAAGGTGGCACGACAAGCAACTGCTGAGGATACAGAAGATACTCCTCTGAATATCCAATTGAAAAAGTTGGCTAAATGGATCGGTAACACTGGCTTCACCGTAGCGACGTTGGCCTTTGTCGTCTTTACCGCACGCGACCTGATAGCATTCCTTTCCGAATCTAATATCAACCAATGGCACGATGGGCTCCAAGTGGCTCGCATTATCTTGAAATACTTCATGATGGCGGTTACCTTGATTGTGGTTGCTGTTCCTGAGGGCTTACCCATGAGCGTGTCGCTAAGCCTGGCGTTGAACATGCGGAGGATGCTCAAGACAAATAACCTGGTGCGGAAGATGCATGCTTGCGAGACAATGGGAGCTATCACCGTAATCTGTACGGATAAGACCGGTACGCTGACTCAGAACAGGATGCAGGTGAACGACTGCACACTGGAAAAGGAATTGGAACCACTAATTATAGAGGGCATTTGCGTGAACTCCACCGCTTTCCTGGATAAAGAAGGCAATGGCGTGGGCAATCCTACGGAGGTGGCTTTGCTGCTTTGGCTGAAACAACAGGGTAAGGATTATCTTCAAATACGTGAAAACACAGAAGTGGTGGATCAACTCACGTTCACCACAGAACGGAAATATATGGCTACCTTGGTGGAGTCGCATGTTCAGAATGGCAGAATACTATATGTTAAGGGCGCTCCTGAAATCGTGATCTCGCATTGTGATATCGAGAATGATAAACGGCAGCAATATGCTCAGCAACTGATGGCTTATCAGAACAAGGCAATGCGTACACTGGCATTGGCTTATTGTGAGATCCCTTCTACAGAAGAGCCTAACTGTCTGACTCTGGTTGAGAAGCATAAGCTGAGACTATTGGGTGTTTATGCAATCAGTGACCCGATTCGTAAGGAGGTGCCGCCAGCTGTGCAGAAATGTCGTTCAGCAGGTATCGACGTGAAGATTGTTACGGGCGATACACAGGGTACGACCACGGAGATTGCACGGCAGATCGGTCTGTGGACGGATGAAGATACCGAGGAGAACCGAATAACAGGGCCTGCCTTTGCGGAACTCTCGGATATGGAGGCCTTCGAAAGAGTGATGAAACTGAAGATAATGAGCCGTGCACGTCCGATGGACAAGCAACGATTAGTGCAGTTATTACAAAGGAAAAAGGCTGTTGTAGCCGTGACTGGCGACGGAACGAATGATGCCCCGGCTTTGCACCACGCTCAAGTGGGACTGTCGATGGGCTCAGGTACCTCTGTTGCCAAGGAAGCAAGCGACATAACATTGCTGGACGACTCGTTCAACAGTATCGCTACCGCAGTGATGTGGGGCCGTTCACTTTACAAGAATATCCAACGGTTCATCGTATTCCAGCTGACCATCAATCTGGTTGCCTTGGCTAGCGTGATCATCAGCGGACTTATCGGAGCGGAAATACCGTTGACCGTCACACAGATGCTGTGGGTGAACCTGATCATGGACACATTTGCCGCCATGGCTCTGGCATCTATCCCTCCGACAGAGGAGGTGATGAAGGACAAGCCTCGTAAGTCGAATGATTTCATCATCACCAAGGGAATGAAATACCTAATCATCATCGTAGGACTATTGTTCCTGGCGTTCTTGATGGGAATAATGTATCTCATCGGCTATCTGCCCGAAGAAAAGATGCCATGGGGATTGACCTTCTTCTTCACGTTCTTCGTGATGCTCCAGTTCTGGAACTTGTTCAATGTAAGCGTACTCGGAACAAGTCAGTCTATCTTCAAACAAATACGTCACTCATGGGGATTGCTGGGTGTTGCTGCCGCCATCTTAATAGGTCAGATACTGATTGTCAATTTCGGAGGAAGCGTGTTCCGTACGGTTCCGTTGAGCGGATCGGACTGGTTCCATATTATTATCGGAACATCTGTCGTTCTGTGGATAGGTGAACTATGGAGACTGTTTAGCCGTCTTTACTCAAAAAGGAAGAAGTAGATGAGGAAGAAGTTGAAGAATATCGTTTTTGATTTTGGCGGCGTACTGGTCGACTTGGATTTCAAGCGTAGTTTCAATGCATTTCGTGCGGCTGGTTTCTTCGACATTGAGGAGCGGATGAGTGCTGTCAAGCGGGATCAAATCTTCGACCTCTACGAAACTGGTGATATATCCACCGTTCGTTTCCGGAATGAGATAAGAAAGCATCTGAGTTACAGCCTCTTCGATAAGGATGTGGACTATATGTGGAACGAGATGTTGGTGGGCATCCCTTCATATAAGCTGGATCTGATCCTACATCTGAAGAAAAAGTATAACGTCTTTCTGTTGAGCAATACGAACGAGTTGCATTGGGACTATGCATGCGACTGCCTGTTCAAGTATAAAGGATATTCGGTAAAAGATTTCTTTATCAAGCCTTACCTGTCGTATGAGATGCACAAGGTGAAGCCTAATGCAGATATCTATGAGGAGATGTTGAGTGATGCCGGGCTGATCGCGGAGGAGACACTTTTTATCGATGATATCGAGGCTAACTGTAAAGGAGCGGCTTCCGTCGGTATTCAGGCACAACGGTATCTTGTCGGGACTGATCTATCGGAACTAATTGATTGGTGATTATGGAGATCATATCGGGCAAAACGGATGTTAAGTGTGCTTCTTGTGTGGGCACAATCGGTTTCTTCGATGGTGTACATCGAGGGCACCTCTGTCTGCTCGAACAAGTCGAACAGTTAGCGGCATCCAAAGGGATGAAGTCGGCTGTGGTCACGTTCCCCGTCCATCCACGGAAAGTTCTGCATGCCTCTTATCAGCCAGAGCTACTCTCGACAAAGGATGAGAAACTGGATCTGTTGGCAAAAGCGGGTATGGACCGTTGCATCTTGTTGCCTTTCACCGAAGAGTTGTCCCTATACACCGCCCAGGAATTCATGAGATTGCTGAAAGAGGATTTCCAAATCGACGTGCTGGTCATTGGCTATGACCACCGCTTTGGTCACGACCGGACGGATAAGTTCGAGGACTATTGTAGATATGGGAAAGACTTGGGCATGGAGGTCGTCCTGGCTCGAGAATATGAGGGCGAAAACCTCTCAGTCAGCTCATCAATTATCCGTCAGTTGCTGAAAGGAGGAGAATTAGAAAAGGCAAACCGCTATCTGGGATATGCTTACCGATTGAGCGGAAAGGTCATCAACGGCCATCATATCGGTCGGAAGATCGGATTCCCAACGGCAAACATAAAAGTGGAAGAGGGTAAATTGCTTCCAAAGGATGGCGTATATGGTGTTTTCGTTTACCTCGGCAATAAGAAATATAAGGGTATGTTGAACATAGGGAACCGTCCAACGATGGAGAACGGCAACGACAAGAGTGTCGAAGTACATATCCTTGATTTCGACCGAGATATCTACAAGGAAGAGCTGACATTGGAGTTGCAACAATATATCCGCCCCGAAAGAAAATACAGTGATATCACAGAGCTGACAGACCAAATGAACAAAGATCGTGAATTCATCTCACACCTCTTGACGCTATAACTGATTGGTTTTGTTGATTTCCTCTTCAAAAAAATGCTCATATTTCAATAGCTTTTCGACAAAAAATCGTACCTTTGCAGCCAAATTTATTGGTGTAGTATGCAAAATATCAGAAACATTGCCATCATAGCCCATGTTGACCATGGTAAAACAACATTGGTAGATAAGATGATGATGGCTGGACACTTGTTCAGAGAAAACGAGAATAATGGTACTCAAATCTTGGATAGTAACGATTTGGAGCGAGAACGTGGTATAACGATCTTGTCGAAGAATATCTCTATCCAGTACAAAGATACGAAGATCAATATTATTGATACTCCGGGACACTCTGATTTTGGTGGCGAGGTTGAGCGCGTATTGAATATGGCTGATGGATGTATCCTGTTGGTGGATGCTTTCGAAGGCCCGATGCCACAGACTCGTTTCGTTTTGCAGAAAGCCTTGAGCATCGGATTGAAGCCTATCGTCGTTGTTAACAAGGTGGATAAGCCTAACTGCCGTCCAGAAGAGGTCTATGAGATGGTGTTCGACCTGATGTTCAACCTGAACGCAACAGAAGATCAGCTCGACTTCCCTGTTTTCTATGGCTCCGCCAAAAACAATTGGATGAGCACAGACTGGAAAACTCCAACCAATAACATCAATGTCTTGCTGGATGCCATCATCAAGTATATCCCTGCTCCTCAGCAACTGGAAGGTACTCCGCAGATGTTGGTAACCTCATTGGATTATTCATCTTATACCGGTCGTATTGCCGTAGGCCGTGTACATCGTGGTACCCTGAGAACGGGAATGGATGTGACATTGGCAAAGCGTGACGGCTCGTTCACGAAGACCCGCATCAAGGAGTTGGATACTTTCGAGGGTATGGGCCGTAAGAAAGTGGAAGCTGTCTCTTCAGGTGATATCTGTGCCATTATCGGTATTGAAGGATTTGAGATCGGTGATACAATCTGCGACTTCGAGAATCCAGAGGCATTGCCTCCTATCGCCATTGATGAGCCGACCATGAGCATGACTTTCACCATCAACGACTCTCCTTTCTTTGGAAAGGAAGGTAAGTACGTGACTTCCCGTCATATCCAAGACCGTTTGGCTAGGGAATTGGACAAGAACCTGGCGTTGCGAGTGACAAAGAGTGAGCTGGAGGATGGTAAGTGGACCGTTTCAGGTCGTGGCGTTCTTCATCTGTCAGTCTTGATCGAGACTATGCGTCGTGAAGGTTATGAGTTGCAAGTCGGTCAACCGCAAGTAATCTACAAGACCATTGACGGTGTACGTTGTGAGCCGATAGAAGAGTTGACGATCAGCGTGCCTGAGGAGTACTCAAGCAAGATGATTGATATGGTGACTCGCAGAAAAGGTGAAATGACGTCCATGGAGACACAAGGCGACCGTGTGAACATTGAGTTCGACATGCCTTCACGTGGTATCATCGGTCTGCGTACGAACGTGCTTACAGCATCACAAGGTGAGGCTATCATGGCACACCGCTTCAAGGAATATCAACCATATAAGGGTGACCTGACACGCCGTGTGAACGGTTCGATGGTAGCTATGGAAAGCGGAACAGTCTTTGCCTATGCTCTGGATAAGCTGCAAGATCGTGGACGTTTCTTTGTGAATCCACAGGAAGAAGTCTATGCTGGTCAGGTGGTTGGTGAGCATGTACACGAAAACGATTTGGTGGTGAACGTTACAAAGTCGAAGAAGCTTACCAATATGCGTGCATCCGGTGCCGATGAGAAGGCACATATCATCCCTCCTGTTGTTTTCTCCCTAGAGGAAGCATTGGAATATATCAAGGAGGATGAATATGTAGAGGTTACTCCGAAGAGTATGCGTATGCGCAAGATTATTCTTGATGAGCTTGAGCGTAAGCGTGCGAACAAGAGCTAAGTTTTGAGCCAAAGATTTACTTCATATATATCACATACGTTGTTGAACTTGTTCGGACGTATGTGATTTTTTATCCTTTTTATAGTGCAAATAGATTCTGCTACACAACAATTCATCGAAGCACATCGTCAAGATGATGCCAAGGTGCTCGCCTTGCAGGCAAAAAAGTATCCGAAAGTGGATATATCTTTTGCCTTGAATCAAATCACCGGATGGCAGACGGCTTCGACAAAGTTGCCATCCTGGGCAGCATTGTCGGGTATTGTCTATCCGATGCACCTATCGATGGAACAATGCTCTTCAGAACCTACAGCCCGTTACAAAGCATCATTAGTGAAAGGTCGGACGTTGGTGGACCTAACTGGTGGACTGGGTGTGGATTGCTCGTTTTTATCGAGCAATTTTGAACAAGTGGACTATGTTGAACGTCAAGCAGGACTGGCAGAAATCGCGGAGCATAACTTTGAGGTGTTGGGGCTGAGTTCTAAAGTAACTGTTCATACCGGTGACGGAGTGGACTTCTTGCAAAAGATGAATAAGGTAGATGTGATCTATCTGGACCCAGCGCGACGGGATAATCACGGTGGAAAGGTCGTTTCCATCGCCGATTGTGAACCAGATGTCAGTCGGTTGGAAGATTTACTTCTGCAAAAAGCGGATACTGTGCTAATCAAGCTCTCTCCGATGCTCGATGTGAAGTTGGCTTGTCAAACATTGCATCATGTACAGGCCGTTCATATTATTGCCGTCAACAATGAATGTAAGGAGTTGTTGCTTCTGTTAAGCAAGACTACACATCTCGATCTAGAGGAAATCCCTTTCTTCTGTGTGAATATCGGGAAGTCGGGTGAGACGCAATGTTTCTCATTTACTGGAGCAGAGGAAAGTAAGGCGGTGATTCGATATTCCGATCCAGAGTCTTTCCTCTATGAGCCAAATGCAGCGATTATGAAAGCCCAAGGCTTCAAGGTATTGACGGAGCGTTTCCCCGTGAAGAAGTTGCAGAACAACAGTCATCTGTATACATCTTCGGAATGGATTCCAGAGTACCCTGGTCGGAAGTTCCAGATACAAGATGTCTCAGGGTTAGGAAAGAAAGAATTGAAGTCGTTCTTGGATGGATTAACACAAGCCAATCTGACGGTACGGAATTTTCCCATGACAGTAGCCGACCTTCGGAAGCGTCTGAAGATAAAGGAAGGCGGTGAATACTATCTGTTTGCGACTACCCTTCAAGATAATCGCAAGGTCTTGATTAAAGCCGTTCCCTTCTGTAAGTAATCGTTCTTATAAGATATCACTATCTATAAGTCTCTTGGGGCATATTCCAATAAATGGGATATACCTCTTACTCTCTATTATTCTTTCTTTTTGGTAATTCGACAGCCAAGAACAACAGGAAACCAGAGATGATGGCAAAGACTAAAGACATCGGATTCTGGCAGAACAAATAAAACATACTGAGTAAATACCACACGATCATTATTTTCTCCTCCTATAATTAATTATACGACAAAGAAACGACCGGTTTTTGACAAAGTACGTCAAAAAGACAATTATTTTTATTGATTTTGCAAGTTTTTGGTGTCTTTTTCTTGTTTTTCCCGATATAGAATATTTCTGGGATGGTGCTCCATAATCTCACTACGGAGCATATTACGATCGATATGTGTATAAATCTCTGTCGTTCCTATGCTCTCGTGCCCCAGCATAGCCTGGATTGCACGTAAATTGGCACCACCCTCCAAAAGATGAGTTGCAAAAGAATGACGAAACGTATGGGGACTTATCGTCTTTTTCAAACCAATCTTATCAGCCAACTCCTTTATGAAATGGAAAACCATGATACGAGAAATGTTCTTACCAAATCGACTAATAAAGACATAATCCTCAAAAGCGGGTTTAATCTTCATCTCTTCTCGATCCTTGAAGTAACCTCTTATCTCTTCAATGGCACGTTGAGAGATTGGTACAAGACGTTGTTTACTCCCCTTACCTTCCACCTTGATAAAACCTTCATTAAAATAAAGATCCGACAACTTCAGGTTACAAAGTTCAGAGACACGAAGTCCACAACTGTATAAAGTCTCCAAGATGGCGCGGTTACGTTGTCCTTCCTTGGTTGTCATATCTATAGCCCCAATCAAGTTGTTGATCTCTTCCAATGTCAACACCTCCGGAAGGTGCATTCCCAGTTGTGGGGACTCCAATAACTCTGTAGGGTCACTCTTCAAATAATCCTCCATCAACAGGAAATGATAGAATGAGCGTATTCCTGAGAGAATACGAGCCTGGGAACGTGCTGCAATGCCCACATCCTTCAGCGTTGCCGAAAAGGTTTCCAGATTATCTAAGGTTACCTCCAAGGGATGAATGCCTTCTGTCTCCAAGAAACGCATCAACTTGCTTAAGTCCGTCAGATAAGCATCCAACGTGTTTTCAGACAAGCCTTTTTCCAAACGCAGATATTGCTTGTATTTCACTAATATCTTACTCGTTTCCTCGTTATTTCTCATTTCTTTTCATAACTTTAACTACATTGACATTACTCTAACTAGGCATAATAAAAAAAGAATTGACATTCTTTTTGTTCTGCTCTCGTTTTTCCGTAACTTTGCAACACTACAAAATTAGTAAAACTTCTGAAAGCTTGTGAATTATGAAGGTACAAATTATTAATGGTCCGAACATCAATCTATTGGGAAAGCGGGAACCTGGTATATACGGAAGCCGTTCCTTCGAGGATTATCTGGTTGAGTTACGTCAGGCTTATCCAGATGTTGAAATGGATTACTACCAATCGAACTGTGAAGGTGAGCTTATCGATAAGATTCAGGAAGTAGGATTTACGGTAGATGGAATCATATTGAATGCGGGCGCATACACCCATACCTCTTTCGCCCTGCAGGATGCTATCCGTGCAATCTCCTCACCTGTGATCGAAGTACATATCTCGAATGTTCATCAACGTGAAGAGTTTCGCCATCGTTCAATGATCTCATGTGCCTGCATAGGTGTCATCTGCGGATTCGGACTTGACTCCTACCGTCTGGCTGTGGAAGCTTTGTTGAAAAGATAATCATCATGAAAGAGACCGACCCTATCGACGCCTATATCCTAAGCCACATCGATGAAGAAGGAGAATACCTGAGTGCCCTATACAGGGCAACAAACATTCACTTACTTCGTCCAAGGATGGCATCCGGACATCTGCAAGGTCGGATTCTAAAGATGTTTGTCGAGATGATACGCCCACAAAACGTGCTTGAGATTGGGACCTATAGCGGATATTCAGCCCTTTGCATGGCTGAAGGACTGGACGAAGGAGCGATGTTGCATACCTTTGAGATTAATGACGAGCAGGAGGATTTCACTCGTCCGTGGTTAGAGCGATCGGCGTACGCCGACAAGATCAAGTTCTATATCGGTGATGTCATGCAACTTTTACCGTCTATGGACATCGTCTTTGACATGGCTTTCATCGATGGAAACAAGCGATTCTATCTCGACTACTACGAACTGGTGTTGAGCAAGCTTCACAGAGGAGGGTTTATCTTAGTAGATAACACTTTATGGGATGGACATGTGCTGGATGATTCGAAAGAAAATGACCAGCAAACCATTGGTATCAAAGCGTTTAATGATTTTGTGGCAACCGACAACCGAGTTGAGAAAGTTATTCTTCCGTTGAGAGACGGATTAACCATCATAAGAAAAAAATAAACTATGGATTCAACAAGACAAAATAAAATTGAACGCCTGATTCAAAAAGAATTAAGCGATATCTTCCTCCACCAGACAAAGTCGATGAGAGGTGTGATTGTTTCAGTGAGCGAGGTTCGCATCAGCCCAGATCTAAGCATCGCAAAAGCTTATCTAAGCGTTTTCCCTTCTGAAAAAGGTGAGGAAATTGTCCAGAACATCAATAAAAACATGAAGAGCATACGCTATGACTTAGGTACACGACTTCGCTATCAGCTTCGGATTATTCCTGAGATCAAGTTTTTTGTTGATGAGACCCTAGACATGCTTGACCATATCGATGAGTTACTAAAGAAATAAGTCAGTGAACGTCCCTGTATTCATAGCTCGCCGCTATCTTTTATCCAAGAAATCACACAATGCCATCAATATCATCTCTGGCATTTCCGTATGTGGCGTGGCCTTGGCTACTTTGGCCTTGGTCTGCACACTCTCGGTATTCAATGGTTTTCAGGAGGTAGTGGCAACCTTCTTCACGGCATTTGACCCTCAACTGAAGATCAGTGCGACAACGGGGAAAGTGTTTGATGTACGCGACAGCAGAATACAGGAGGTACGTAACCTTCCAGAGGTAGCCGTCTTCTCACAAGTGTTGGAAGATAATGCCATGATACAATATAAAGACCGGCAAATGATGGGTACCATCAAGGGGGTAGAAGAGAACTACGAGGAACTGACTCCCATTGACAGCATTTTCTTTGGAAGAGGGAACCCCACCCTTCACGATGATGTAGCCGACTATGCCATTCCCGGTGTCGAATTGGTCTCTACATTGAATACGGGTATCAGTTTTTTGGATCCGCTGAACATCTATGCGCCCAAGAGAGGAAGCAAGGTGAACATTGCTAATCCGACATCCAGCTTCTGTACCGAGCAATTGTTCTCCAGTGGACTAGTCTTTGCCGTCAACCAGCAGAAATACGATGCTTCCTATATTGTGACGTCTATCCAATTCGCTCGTAAATTGTTCCAATACGAGAATGAAGTAAGTTCAGTGGCCTTGCGCCTGAAGCCATCGGCACAAGAGACGAAAGCTAAAAAGAAGATTCAACAACTGTTGGGTGACGACTTTACCGTCGAAGACCGTTACGAACAGCAGTCGGATACGTTCAGAATCATGAAGGTAGAGAAACTGATCTCCTATATCTTCCTGACATTTATCTTGGTCATTGCCTGTTTTAACGTCATCGGATCACTCTCGATGCTGATTATCGACAAGCGAGAGGATGTGGTAACTCTACGGAACCTAGGAGCCAACGACAAACTGATTAGCCGTATCTTCCTGATGGAAGGTTGGATGATCTCTTTTGTAGGAGCTATCGTCGGGATTATCTTGGGATTATTGCTCTGCTATGCCCAACAAACCTTCGGCATCCTCTCCTTAGGTGGAGGAAGCGGTGCCGGTTTTGTCGTGGATGCTTATCCTGTCAGCGTACATTGGCAGGACATCCTACTCATCTTTATCACAGTAGTCCTGGTAGGACTACTATCGGTATGGTATCCAGTTCATTATTTAAGTCGACAACTATTAAAATAATCCATAAGTATCATGAAACGTTTTTTATTCTTAATGTTGGCAGCCCTGATTTGCTTCAGTTGCGAGCAAAAACAGTCAACAAAACCTGCTATTGCCAGAGATCCTCAGATTGAGAAGAACATTGAGGCTCTATTGAAAAAGATGACACTGGAAGAGAAAATAGGCCAGATGTGTCAGTTAACTATTGAAACTCTTCAAAAGCGGAGCCAAGATAATAGCATGGGCGTCCAGCTGGATGAAGCGATTATGGACACTGTTTTTACTAAGTACAAAATTGGTTCTATCTTAAATGTACCTGGAGGCATGGCTCAAACCCCGGAGAAATGGAAAGAAATCATCAATCATATTCAAGAAAAATCATTGAAAGAGATTGGCATTCCTTGTCTTTATGGCGTTGACCAAATCCATGGAGCGACCTACACACAAGGAGCGACCTTCTTCCCACAAGGAATTAATATGGCAGCGACCTTTAACCGCGCACTGACACGCGAAGGCGCACGTATCTCAGCCTATGAGACAAAAGCATGTAACATCCCTTGGACCTTCGCTCCTGTAACCGACCTTGGTAGAGATCCACGTTTCCCAAGAATGTGGGAGAACTACGGTGAAGACAGCTATATGAACGCTCAAATGGGCCGTGAGGCCATCCTTGGATTCCAAGGAGACGATCCAAACCATATCGGCACTTATAATATTGCTGCTTGTATGAAGCATTATATGGGCTATGGCGTACCTGTTTCAGGTAAAGACCGTACCCCGTCATCCATTACCGTACAAGATTTGCGTGAACGTCACTTCGCACCATATCTGGAAATGGTACGTTCAGGAGCCCTCTCCATCATGATTAACTCAGGTATCAACAATGGGCTCCCACTTCATGCCAACCACGAGCTATTGACAGAGTGGCTTAAGGAGGATTTAAACTGGGATGGTATGATAGTTACCGACTGGGCTGATATCAACAACCTGTATACTCGCGACCATATCGCAAAGGATAAGAAGGAAGCTATCAAACTGGGTATTAACGCTGGTATTGATATGTCTATGGAACCGTATAACTGGGACTTCTGTCCACTGCTCAAAGAACTTGTAGAAGAGGGTGAAGTACCTATGAGCCGTATCGACGATGCTGTTCGTCGTATCTTACGTCTGAAATATCGTTTAGGCCTCTTCGACAATCCTTATTATGAAGGTGCAGAATATCCGGAATTTGCCAGTGAGGCACATTCAGCTGCTGCATTACAGGCTGCTGAGGAATCCATTGTCCTCTTAAAGAACAGTGATGACTTACTTCCGTTGGCAGAAGGAAAGAGGTTCTTGCTGACAGGTCCGAATGCAAACTCCATGCGTACACTGAACGGCGGTTGGTCATATACTTGGCAAGGGAACATGACTGACTTCTTTGCCGCAGATTATAATACCATCACCGAAGCATTCGTTAATCGATTTGGAGAAAGCAACGTTATATACGAACCAGGAGTTACCTACAAACAGAATGGTCAATGGTGGGCTGAGAATGAGCCAGAGATCAACAAGGCTGTGGCCGCTGCCTCAAGAGTTGATTACATCGTTGCTTGTATCGGAGAAAACTCTTACTGTGAAGGTACTGGTAATCTTACAGACTTGTACTTATCACAAAACCAATTAGACCTTGTAAAAGCATTGGCTAAGACTGGAAAGCCAATTATTCTGATCTTAAATGAAGGCAGACCACGCATTATCCGCGAGATAGAACCGTTGGCAAAAGTTGTTGTCGATGTTATGCTTCCAGGAAACTATGGTGCAGATGCCTTAGTGAAACTGCTCACAGGTGAGAGCAATTTCAGTGGTAAACTGCCGTTCACTTATCCGAAGGAAATCAACTCCCTCATCACTTACGACTATAAGCCGAGCGAACATATTGGAAGACCGATGGAAGGGGCCTATAACTATGACTCACAAGTTACATTCCAATGGGGATTTGGCTATGGCTTGAGCTATACATCTTATGAATACAGCAACATGAAGGTGGACAAACAGACCTTTACTGCTGACGATGAACTGACATTCACGGTAGATGTCAAGAACAAGGGTGAAAAAGCCGGCAAGGAGAGTGTCCTGCTCTTCAGCAGCGACTTGGTAGCATCCATCACCCCAGACAATCGTCGTCTGCGCGGATTTGAGAAGATTGCATTGGAACCAGGAGAAACGAAGACGGTTACGATAAAGATTAAAGGATCCGACTTGGCTTTTGTCGGTTATGACGGGAAATGGATTCTTGAGGAAGGCGATTTCAAGATGCAAATGGGTGATCAAGTTCAGAACATCACATGTTCAAAGACAAAGAAATGGGAAACACCTAATAGATAAAGAAAAGAAAGGGGAGTCAATCGACTCCCCTTCTTTTTATATTAACTCGTAACTATTCACTTGTATAGGCATATCCAAGTTGTGGAGCATCTCCTCGAGCAAGATTCCCTCCATATCATTATAGTTATACCCAAAGGTCGCACGTATCGCTTGTAAAACAAACTGAACAGCACGGTCCAATGCGATAGGCAAACTGTTCCCTTGCATAATCGAGCCTGTAATCACGCTGGCAAAGGCATCGCCTGTCCCAGGATAATGAGCAGGAATATAAGGACAAGTGACCTTCCAATAACGTTTCCCTTGACGACTATAGGCATATGTGGATGTCTTATGTGGATCATGGCTGACTGGAACACTGGTGATAATCACCGTATCCGGCCCTTCTTTTGACAAGTCGTACAGATAACCTTTCAGTTCCTCATCCGTATTCTCATCCTTGAAAGGCTTATCCATCAGGTAGAACAGCTCCGTCAGATTAGGTGTAATCACATCCGCATGCTTTATAAGCTCTCGCATCAATGGAATCATCCTCTCATCATAGCCAGCATACAGACGACCGTTATCTCCCAGCACAGGATCAATAACCACCAGACTCTCCTCTTTCTTGAAATTATCGATAAAATCAGATACAATATGAATCTGTTCTGACGAGCCAAGGTAACCTGTATAGATTGCGTCAAATTTTAAGTTCAAGCGTTTCCATTCATCAATAATCTTCTTCATTTCATCCGTTAAATCCAGGAATGAGAAATGAGGGAACTGTGTATGACTAGATAAGATAGCAGTCGGCAAGGGGCACACCTTGAATCCCATGTGTGAAAGAATAGGAATGGCTGCCGTCAACGACACACGTCCATAACATGACAAGTCATGAACAGCTGCTATTTTTTTGATACCATTCGTATACATTGCTCAATAAATAAAAGTCGGTTACTCCAATGAAATATGTTGTACTGCCACTTTCTCTTGTCCTAAAAAGATAACAGCAGACTCTTCGAACTTCTCTACGCTCTCCGTTGTCAAGAAACGGCACGACCCTTTCTTAGTACAACGGGTATCCATCTCCGGATGGCGTTCCAGATAATCCTTTAGACTCTTCGCCACATAGTCGCCTTGTGAAATCAGATGGATGTGACTAGGGGTATATTTCCTAATCTTCTCCCATAAAAGCGGATAATGCGTGCACCCTAAGATAATCGTATCGATGTCAGGGTCCTGTGACAACAAGCCATCTATATCCTTTTTGATAAAATAATCTGCTCCTTCGCCAGTAAACTCATTGTATTCCACCAAAGGAACCCACATCGGACAGGCATATCCGGTAACTTGTACGTCTGGCCATAATTTATGGATTTCGATAGGATAGGATTCAGATTTGATAGTACCCACAGTTCCCAAAATACCTACATGTTTGGTCTTGGTAAGTGAACCGATACACTCTACCGTGGGACGAATCACTCCAAGGACACGGCGTGTAGGGTCAAGTTGTGGAAGATTGATCTGCTGGATAGAGCGCAAGGCCTTTGCTGACGCCGTATTACACCCCAAGATAACCAACTGACATCCTAAATCAAACAATTTTTTCACAGCTTGAAGGGTAAACTCGTACACGATCTCGAAAGAACGGGTACCGTAGGGCGTACGAGCGTTATCACCTAAATAGATATAATCATATTCAGGCATTAACTGACGTATTCCTTTCAGAATAGTCAACCCTCCGTAGCCCGAGTCAAACACACCTATTGGGCCACAGGCAGATGAAAGTATATCAGCAGGTGAGTGCAAGGTTATGATGTTTACTGCAACTTCAGTTGCGCTTTAACCTCGGATGTCACATCGACGGACTCTGCACCAACAAATGGGATCTCGGTACGATCCAAATCAAAGATATACATGAAGCCACCGGCCTCACCGACAGCCTTTATAGCCTCATCCAACTTATTACGGATTGGTTGTAGCATATCTTGATAGGCTTTTTCTAGAAGCTTTTTAGCATCCTGTTGGAATTGAACGCCCTTTTCATTCAAGTCCTGAAGTTCTTTTTGACGACGTTCCTGAATGTTCTTTGGCAAGTTGGCTTGTTCTTGTTGGTATTCTGTGAACTTCCTAGTCATATCATTTTGAGTACGCTTCATCTCATCGTCGTATTGTTTCTTTAACGTCTGGATATCAGCCTGTGCTTTCACGTACTCTGGCATAGAAGCAATAATCTCCATTGAACGGATATGACCAAATTTTTGAGCAAGAGCGTTCATTGGAACAATAAACATCAATAGTAAAATTATCTTCTTCATTGTAAACTGTTTTATATGTAACTTTCGCAAAGATACTGCTTTATTTTGAAAATGAAATAGATGATACCTTATAGTTCCTTAAAAAAAGAATAATCGAAAAACTTATGATTTCTTCTCTTTACCAAGGAATTGCTTACCATTAACGTAAACCACAGCGATGAGTAACATCAATAGGAGAACCAAAGAAATGCTTGCAATCGTTTCCGTCACCTTTAAAGTTTTAGGATGGAAGTCAAAGACGATCTCATGTCTTCCAGATGGCACATTCATTGCTCTCAGGATATAATCGGCTCGCCCACACACCGCTTTCTCTCCGTCTATCGTCACATTCCATCCCGGATAATAGATTTCAGAAAAGACAACCACACCGTCCTGAGATGATTGTGTAGAATAGACGAGTTTGTTGGGCTCATAAGAAACCAACTGTATTGATCGAAGTGAGTCTTGTGAGATCTTATCTGAGATAACATTCTTGAACGATTCACTCACAATGGCTACTTCTTTGGGGTTCACATCATAGAATGCGTCAATCTCATCATTGGCATTCTTTACATAGCTGACACGATCAACGAACCATGCATTACCAAAACAATAGGGGTTCTGCAAAGGAATCGTATTACCTCCTTGCAATGGCAGAATAAAATACCTCGTATTCAACATGTTCAATACAGGGAACTTGGTTGCATCCACTGCAGACATATCGCCTCCTGCATTTGAAATCTCCTTATACACTTGATTGATTTCAGGAGAGATGTGCTCCTCTATCATTTCCTGATATCGTCTCAACTTTGCCGCATGATAACCACCAATGCTTTTGTGCCAGTAGGAGGTAAAGTTTTCATTGAACGTATTGGTTGAGAGATTCAAGACACGATAGTCTAATGCCTGGTCTGCCAAGATCTGCTTGTCGGTTTCTGACAGTTGGAACGACTCTTTCTGGGCCGTTTGAGGTACGAACATTTCATCGTTCAAATAACGCTTATTTACATTCCACATATCAACTAGGCACAAGATAGCCAACAGCAATACTGCCATTCGTGCCTGTATCTTTTGATATCCATAAAGCCAGATGATACAAACTCCTACTAGGATAAAGATCACACTTCTCCAAGAATCAGAAGTAAAGATGCTCTCACGTACAGCTGTCAGGTTGATGAGTAGAGGTGTTAGTTGCTCAGAAGGAATGGCTTTTTGTAAGGCATCCATCTCGCTGGTAGAGATAAAACTGGAGAAGAAGAAATCAGGGAACAACGCAAACAGCAGGGCAATACCCGCCGTTAGTCCCAGACTTATAAGTAACTCCTTACGATACTCTTTTACCATTGACGGACTCTTTAACAGCTCCCGCAATCCTAACATAGCCAGTAACGGAATAGTAAACTCGGCAATGACTAATATGGAAGATACTGCACGGAACTTATCATACATAGGAATATAGTCCAAGAAGAAATCGGTGAATCCCATGAAATTCTTTCCCCATGACAAGAAGAAAGATAAGATCGTTGCAGCAAGAAGTGCCCATTTCATCGGTGTTTTAACGATGAGAAGAGCCAAGATAAACAGGAAGACAACAAATGCTCCTACATAGACAGGACCAGATGTTCCTGGCTGTTCTCCCCAATACTGGCCCAACTGACCATATAAATTGACATACATCGGGTCGGCTTTCTGCATAGCTTTCTCGTTGGCCGACAAAGGAACAGACGCTCCGCCCTTGACATTAGGAACAAGTAAGGAGAAGGTCTCACCAATGCCATAGCTCCACTGAGTGATATAATCACGTTCCAAGCCGCTCTTTGTCTGATTACTATTATTCTCTTTTACCAATTCGCTCTTACTGCGCATAGATTCCTTACTATACTCATAGGTATGATACAAATTGGAGATATTGGCACAGACACCTATCAAAGCAGAGAGTATGAGTACACAGGTAGCTTTCCCAAAGCGTACCCATTCTTTTTGAAGATAAGCTTGGACTGCAAATGCAATGAACATGAACAACATGACAAAGAGGAAATAATAACTCATCTGTACATGGTTCGACATAATCTGAAGAGCGACAAACAATGCTGTCATAAATCCGCCCCACAGATATTTTCCTCTATATATAAGAACCATTCCGGCAATTGTCGGTGGAATATAAGCCAGCGTGATGAACTTCCAGATATGGCCAGCGGCTATAATAATAAAGAAATAAGAGGAGAATGCCCAGATGATGGCCCCCAATGCAGCCATCCATACTCGGAAATCGAAAGCACGTAAAAGGATATAGAAGCCTAACAACATCACAAACACGTACCATACGTAAGTCGGCAAGTAGAGATGGTAAATATTCTCTATCTTCTTCAAGACATCTGTTGTCTTATAGCTAGGCGACATTTGGTAGGTAGGCATTCCACCAAAAATCGAGTTCGTCCAACGAGTACGCTCCCCAGTCTTCTCGTAATATTCCTTAGCCTCCTGTCCTGCTCCAACACCTTCCGATGCATCATGACGGAAAAGTATCCGACCTTCGAAAGCAGACGGAGTAAAATAAGCAAAAGAAATAATGATGAAGACAAGCACG
This sequence comes from uncultured Bacteroidota bacterium, assembly GCA_947168315.1. Taxonomy (GTDB): domain Bacteria; phylum Bacteroidota; class Bacteroidia; order Bacteroidales; family Bacteroidaceae; genus Phocaeicola. The sequence continues at coordinate 27,596 of CAMVLL010000006.1, forward strand.
GCAATCACGTCCGGCAATATCTTTTTCATAAGATTCATAACCTCTATATTTTAATTTAATGGCAAAGATAATGCAAATCTTCGCTTTTTGAGCAAAGATAATGATATACTCTGATTTAATTGTTAAATTTGCCATGAGAAATTGAAAACAACAATGATATGAAAATCGGCATTATTACAGCGATGAGTTCAGAAAGACGACAGATAGAACGACTCCTTCCTGAACCAAAACAATACAAAATCGGCCCATTTGTCTTCACTACTGGTATGATTGGAGCGAATGAAATTATTCTGATGCAATGTGGTATTGGGAAAGTCAATGCTGCCTCAGGAACCGTAGAGCTGATCCATCAGTTTGCTCCTGATTGCGTTATCAGTACCGGTGTGGCAGGAGGTATTGACAAGTCCCTTCACGTAATGGATGTGGTGGCCAGCAAACAAATCGTTCATCATGACGTATGGTGTGGTGAAGGCAATGAGATTGGACAAGTACAAGACTTGCCTACGTTTTTCGAAGGTAATCCAACCTTGCTGAGTTGTGCGTTGAGCCTGTCAACAGAATCCACTATTGTTGCCGGTCTTATCTGCAGCGGCGACCAGTTTATTACAGCAGGAGAGCAATTGAATAAGATTAAGGAGCAGTTCCCTGATGGATTAGCTGTGGATATGGAGTCAGCCTCAATAGCTCAGGTTTGTTATTTATATAAAGTCCCATTCATCAGTTTCCGTATCATCAGTGATACGCCTGGAGATGATAACAATTGGGAACAGTACACCAACTTCTGGGATACGATTGCCGATCATTCCTTTAAGGTTACCGAGGCATTCCTTTCCGCCATCCCTCATACGATAAAATAAGAAAGATTTTCCTAAATAAAAAAGAGTCCGGAACCTTTTGGTTTCGGACTCTTTAATTCGTTGCAAGTGATTACTTACGTAATCCTAACTTCTCGACAATAGCACGATAACGAGTAATATCGCGGCTCTTCAAATAGTTTAATAAAGCACGGCGCTTACCAACTAATTGTGTCAAGGATCTTTCAGTACTATAATCTTTTCTGTGAACTTTTAAGTGTTCAGTCAGGTGAGAAATACGGTATGAAAACAAAGCAATCTGAGCTTCAGCTGAGCCAGTATCAGTGTTAGACTTTCCGTACTTTTCAAAGATTTCTTGTTTCTTAGCTGCGTCTAAATACATAAACTTTACTATTAAAATATATAAAAACTAAAATTTTGGACTGCAAATTTAGGTATTATCTTTTAAACAACAAGCATTTTCAAGAAAATTTTCTTCGAAAAATACTATTTCTGTCATAAAAGGAGGATGCTATATCATTATTTTTTATAATTTTGTCCGCAATCAATCAATTATCAATGTATTATGGAAAATAAATTAGTCATATATAATACGCTGAGTCGAAGAAAAGAACAGTTCGTTCCCCTTCATGCACCTCATGTAGGAATGTATGTCTGCGGACCGACTGTTTATGGTGATGCTCATTTGGGGCATGCCCGCCCAGCCATCACATTCGACGTGCTGTTCCGTTATCTCAAACATCTTGGATATAAAGTACGTTATGTCCGTAACATCACGGATGTAGGCCATCTGGAGCACGATGCTGATGAAGGTGAGGATAAGATCGCAAAGAAAGCTCGACTGGAACAATTGGAGCCAATGGAAGTGGTGCAACATTATACGTTACGCTACCACGATGCTATGAACGCATTGAACGTGCTTCCTCCTAGTATCGAGCCTCATGCCTCAGGACATATCATTGAACAAGAACAATTGGTACAACAGATCTTGGATCACGGATATGCTTATGTCAGTGATGGATCGGTCTATTTCGATGTTGAGAAATATAATAAAGATCATCATTATGGCGTTCTCTCCGGACGTAACCTCGAGGACGTACTAAATACCAGTCGCGAACTGGATGGACAGACTGAAAAGCGTAATCCTGTAGATTTCGCGCTTTGGAAGAAAGCTCAACCGGAACATATCATGCGCTGGCCAAGTCCATGGAGCGATGGATTCCCCGGATGGCACTGTGAATGTACGGCAATGGGACGAAAATATTTAGGAAATCACTTCGATATACATGGAGGAGGAATGGACTTGATTTTCCCACACCACGAATGTGAGATCGCTCAAGCTGTTGCTTCACAAGGAGATGAGATGGTTCACTATTGGATGCACAATAATATGATTACCATCAATGGTCAGAAGATGGGAAAGAGCTATAATAACTTCATTAACCTGAGCGAATTCTTTACCGGCTCTCACCCACTCTTGACACAGCCTTATTCACCGATGACCATTCGTTTCTTCATCTTACAGGCTCATTATCGTAGTACAGTCGACTTTGGCAACGAGGCTTTACAAGCAGCGGAAAAGGGACTTCAACGTCTGACAGATGCAGTGAAGAACTTGAAGAGAATCACCCCTTCCAAGGCAACAAACGGAATCGACGTCAAAGATCTTCGACAGAAATGCTACGATGCTATGAATGATGACTTGAACACGCCTATCGTAATCGCCCATCTGTTCGACGCAGCTCGCATGGTGAACCTATTGGTAGATAAGAAAGCAACAATCACAGCTGCCGACTTGGAAGAATTATCCTCAATCTTCCACCTATTCCTCTTCGATCTCTTGGGTATTAAGGAAGAGAGTGGTGAGAACAACAAAGCTCGTGAAGAAGCTTACGGGAAAGTTGTCGACATGGTTCTTGAACAACGTCAACAGGCCAAGGCCAATAAGGACTGGGCTACCAGCGATAAAATTCGAAACGAACTGACGGCTCTAGGATTTGAAGTCAAGGACACAAAGGACGGATTCACTTGGAACCTAAATAAATAAAGTAGATATTTATCATAGAAAATAGGCTTGCCAATTTGCAAGCCTATTTTATTTTTTCCCAGCGGATTGTCGTAGCAATACCAAACCGAGGAGTAGTGTCAGGGAGGTTCAAAAACTCGACGTTCCGATTTCAAAACTCGACACTGATGGTGAAATACTCGACGATTGATAAGAATAACACGATGAGGGAAACAAAAAACCGTGTTTTTGTAAACCCGTTCGCCTTATCTATTCTTCTTTAAGAGCAACTTCTCAAAATCTTTCTCTTTCAGTAGCTCAAGGGCTTTTTGTACACTCTCGTTCGACTCGTTTATCACCTGATAGTATTCACTCATATCCCACAGATCACGAGCGATAAGTGCCTTCAACTGTAATTTCATGAGTGGAACAGACTTCTGATATTCAGCCTCATCCGCATACTCAATCTTTTCTTCCTTACCCATAGCGACCAAACGTTGCATCATCTCATCCGAAATCGTAAACTTACGACTGAACTCATCAAAGTTCTTATACTTGTCGGTCCATTCCTTTCGATGGGAATCTACCAGTTGGAAGTGGTACTTTAACAGAAGACCTTGGAGGCTCATCTGACGATGGTATTTCGTGTAAACAGTCGTATCTACAGGAACATAATAATCAGGCATGATTCCTCCACCTCCATAGACTGGACGTTGCAGGCGTTGAGTCAAATACTTCAATGAGTCAGGGAAATGAATACTATCCGCACTCATCATTTCTCCACTGTTATACCGATTAATTAAGTCTTGATTGTAATCTTTAATGCCCTTTTCATAAGGTTTCTGAATGCAACGTCCTGATGGAGTATAATATCGAGCCACCGTCAAACGGATCATGGAGCCGTCAGGCAAGTCAATAGGACGCTGTACCAGTCCTTTACCAAAACTTCTTCTACCTACAACTACGGCTCTGTCCCAATCTTGCACTGCACCTGTTACGATCTCGCTGGCCGAAGCAGAGTACTCATCGATCAAAACGATCAGTCGACCGGTCTTGAACTGTCCATTTCCTTTTGCCTGGAACTCGCTGCGTGGATTCCTTCGGCCCACCGTATAAACGATTAACTCTTTTTTATCGAGAAATTCATTGGCAATATCGATAGCTGCTTCCAGATAACCGCCTCCATTTCCTTGCAAATCGAGGATCAAATCCTTCATTCCTTTCTTTTGCAGCGACTGCAAGGCTTCCATAAATTCTTTATGTGTGGTAGCACCAAAGCGGTTCACCTTGATATACCCAACTCGCTTATCAATCAGATAAGAAGCATCGAGGCTAAACACAGGAATCTTATCTCGTTTGATGGTAAAATCCAATAAATCATTCACTCCACGACGAAGGACCTTGACCTTCACCAACGTTCCCTTAGGACCGCGGAGCATACTCATAATCTTATCCGTCGAGAGTTTTACCCCGGCAATGATTGAATCGCCCACTTGCACGATACGGTCGCCGGCAAGAATACCAACTTTCTCGGAAGGTCCTCCTGATACGGGCTGAATTACCAACAACGTGTCCTCGACCATGTTAAACTGAATGCCGATGCCATCAAACTTCCCTTGAAGAGGCTCAGTCAATTCTTTCACCTCCTTGGGCGTGGAATAAGTAGAATGAGGATCAAGTTGTTCCAACATTTTGATGATGGCACTCTCTACCATCTTTGCTTCATTCAAGGTGTCGACATACAAACTTGCGATAGCATACTCTGCCAACTGAAGTTTATTGGCAGGGTTATTCATAATTATGCGGCGTTGAGCGTCAACCGAATGAATACAAACGAACAAAGCCCAAAAGCATGTAAAAAGATATGTGGTGTATTTCATTCTTTAATTAATTTCATTCCTTTAGGCAAGAACGCTGTAACATCCTTGCCAAATGACAACAGCTCACGAACCGTACTTGAACTGACACAAGCTAGTTCCGGTTCTGTCAATAATAAGATCGTCTCGATGCCAGACAACTTTTTATTCATCTCAGCCATCTCTTTCTCGTAGGTGAAATCAGCGGCCGAACGCACACCACGGATAATGAATTGCGCTCCTTGTTCCTTAGCGAAGTCAACTGCCAAGTTATGGAAGGGTAATACCTTAATACGTGGCTCATCAACGTACAAGTCACGAATCATCTTCACCCGTTGTTCGTTGGAGAAAAGAGATTGCTTATGGACATTCCGTTCAACCACGGCTATCACAATCTCATCCATAAAGGTCAAAGCCCGTCTTACCACTGAGTCATGTCCGATGGTATACGGATCAAAAGTTCCGGTGAACAGTGCTTTTCTCATGCTTCCTCCAAGTCTTTTGCCAAGTCTTCTTCTACTACGAGGTTATCAATGATAAATCCTTGACGTTCCATCGTGTTCTTTCCCATATAGAACTCCAGGAGTTCCTTCACCAAGTCGGTCTTACGCAATGTTACTTGCTCCAGACGGATATCCTTTCCGATAAAATACTTGAATTCATCGGGTGAAATCTCACCTAATCCCTTAAATCGTGTAATCTCAGGGTCTGGTCCTAAGGCCATAATCGAATGTTGACGTTCTTCTTCTGTATAACAATAATGTGTGATGAAATCGCTCTTTTTCTCTTTCTTATCTGTACGTTCATCAGCCTCAGCTATCACCTTCTTGTTCTTGATCTTTGTCCGACGGTTACGGACACGGAACAATGGTGTCTGAAGGATATAGACATGTCCTTTCTTTATCAGATCAGGGAAGAACTGCAGGAAGAAAGTGATAATCAACAAGCGGATATGCATGCCATCGACATCGGCATCCGTTGCCACAATGACCTTGTTATATCGCAAGCCATCCAAACCATCTTCAATGTTCAATGCAGCTTGAAGCAGGTTGAATTCCTCGTTCTCGTACACCACCTTCTTTGTTAATCCGTATGAGTTCAGTGGCTTACCACGCAAACTGAATACTGCCTGCGTGTTTACATCACGACTCTTTGTGATGGAACCACTTGCAGAATCACCCTCGGTGATGAAGATACAACTCTCCTCTTGCATGTTACCCCGGGTATCGTTCAGGTGGAACCGACAGTCGCGTAGCTTACGGTTGTGCAAATTGGCTTTCTTTGCGCGCTCACGGGCCATCTTTGTCACACCGGCAATAGCCTTACGTTCTTTCTCAGAGTCAAGAATCTTCTGAAGCATCTCATTGGCTGTATCCGGATGCTTGTGCATATAGTTATCGACCTCTCGTTTTACGAAGTCACCGATAAACTTATTGACAGATGGTCCTTCCGGTCCCATGCTTGTCGAACCCAGTTTAATCTTTGTCTGACTCTCAAACATCGGTTCTTCCACATTAATGGCAATGGCAGCGACCAATCCGTTTCGGATATCAGCCACCTCCATGTTCTTGTTGTAGAATTCCTTGATGGTGCGTGCCAAATGTTCCTTGAAAGCACTTTGGTGTGTACCACCTTGGGTCGTATGCTGTCCGTTGACAAATGAGTAATACTCCTCACCATACTGTGAGGTATGAGTAAAGGCAATCTCAATGTCATCAGCTTTCAGATGGATAATCGGATAAAGACCAGTCTCCGTCATATTATCATTCAGCATATCCACCAATCCATTTCTGGACAAAATCTTTCTGCCGTTATAGATAAGCGACAAACCGGTATTCAGATAAGTATAATTGCGGAGCATCGTCTCCACATATTCTGAATTGAATGAATAATCCTTGAACAGTGTATTATCCGGTTCGAAGAAAATATATGTTCCGTTTTCTGTTGTTGAGTCTTCGGTCTTATCAGATTGAAGAATACCTTTCTTGAAGCTGGCAGCCCGCATCTTCCCATCGCGATAGCTTATTACCTCAAAGTGAGAGCTCAACGCATTGACGGCTTTCACGCCCACACCATTCAATCCGACACTTTTCTTAAATGCTTTGCTATCGTATTTCGCACCAGTGTTCAGGACACTGACAGCCTCAATCAGTTTACCTTGCGGAATGCCGCGTCCATAATCTCTGACCGACACGCGTAAGTTATCCTCGATGGTGATTTCTATCTTATTGCCAAAATGCATTCTAAACTCGTCAATGCTATTATCTATGACCTCTTTCAACAAGACATAGATACCATCTTCTGGATGTGATCCATCACCCAATCGTCCAATATACATACCAGGACGAGTACGGACGTGTTCCATATCACTAAGATGCCGTATATTCTCGTCGGTATAGTTTACAACTGGGTTGACAAATAAATCTTTCTTTCCTTCTTCCATATCTTGATAAATCACATTTTAGATTTCTTTCTTATAAGCCCTACGGCGTTTGTGTTGTTTGTTTTCGAAATAGGTCCACTGTCCTTGTACCTTCGAATTCAGTTCCAGTTCCGGATTGCTCTCGGCATAGACAAATCCTAATTGCTGATAAACAGGAATCAGGTCATAGAACAGCAATGCGTTTACGCCCTTGTTCTGGTACTCCGGTTTTACAGCCACCAAAAGCAGGTCTAATACTTTCGGACGTTTCAGGAAAAGAGCTTTCGCTAGATGGTACCATCCGAAGGGGTACATTTTACCTTTTGCCTTTTGCAGAGCTTCCGACAAGGAGGCCATCGAGATACCGACTGCTATCAGATTCTTTTGTTCATCCTCGACCAACGTAACCATTCTCAGATCCAATATGCTCAGATAAGTGTTTACGTATTGATCAATCTGAGCCTGTGTCATCTTGGAATAGCCGTACAAAGGAGCATAAGCCTCATTGATCAGGTCAAATATCTTCTGACCATAGTTGTTTTCCTTTATTTCTTTCCGGCTCGTAAGCTTCTTTATCTTCAGATTATATCGTTTCATCAACATTTCGGAGATGCGACGATGTTTTTCAGGCATTTCTTTCGGGATAAAAATCTTATATTCCACCCAATCGGCATCTTTCTCGAAACCTAATCGTTCAATATGCTGTGGATAATAAGGATAGTTATAGATAGTAGCCATCGTGCTCAGTTCATCGAATCCTTCCACCAACATTCCTTCCGCATCCATATCGGTAAAGCCCAGCGGACCGACGATGGCGTTCATGCCTCGTTCCTTTCCCCACTTGATTACCGCGTTTATCAAAGCTTCAGAAACCTCCGGATCATCAATAAAGTCTATCCATCCAAACCGAACCTCTTTCTTTTCCCACGTCTCGTTGGCACGTTTGTTGATGATAGCAGCCACACGCCCTACCAACTTGTCGTCCTTGTATGCAAGAAAATAATCGGCTTCGCAAAAGGCAAAGGCCGGATTCTTCGTAGGACTGAACGTGTCCAAGATATCTTCGTATAAATCGGGAACAGAATAAGGGTTTTCCTTATATAAATTGTAGTTAAAACGTATAAATTCCTTCAACTCCTTTCGGGAACTTACTTTCTTTATCGTCACAGCCATGTTACAAACTCTATATTGGGGGTAAATTTAGTAGATTTTTACCAATTATCCGTCACTTTTACACTTTTTATTGTTGTGAAATAAGGAATGCTGTATATAGTACATAGCAAAGCACCATAATTCCTCCTTCCCATCGGGTAATAGTCCGCTTTTTGAAATACCATCCGGTGATCCAGAAGAGGATGGAAGCTCCTATCAACATAATCAGATCAATATTTGTAATGTTTCCCAACGGCAACGGAAGAATCGATGCACTACATCCTAATACAAGGAAAATGTTGAAGAGGTTACTTCCTATCACATTTCCAACAGCCATTCCAGGACTTTTCTTCAAAGCCGCAATGACCGATGTGGCTAATTCAGGCAACGACGTTCCTCCAGCAACCAATGTCAAACCGATAACAGCATCGCTCACGCCTAATGCTCGGGCAATGCCACTGGCACCCTCCACAAACAGGTTACCTCCAAAAACAAGTCCAGCCAATCCGAGAACGATAAACAGCAAAGACTTCCATATTGGCATCTCCACTACCTTTGCCTCATCTTCCTCACTGGCATTATTATGAGCAATAGCGAATGTATATCCCATGAATATGGCAAAAAAGCAGAGCAATACCAAGCCATCCGTGCGAGTGATCACATTCTCCGTTCCTCCATCTAACAATATATCGTTGGCAATGAAGAATAGAACAAGTGAGGAAAGTATCACCAATGGAATCTCCTTTGTCAGCGTACCTTTTCCCACAACGATCGGACAAACCAAGGCTGTACATCCCACAATCATCAGAATATTGAAGAGGTTACTACCGACGACATTACCGATAGCCAATCCTGCGCTTCCATGAAGCGAAGAAGTGATGCTAACTACTAATTCAGGGGCTGAAGTTCCAAAGGCAACGATGGTTAAACCAATGACCAGATCGGATATATTGAATCGTTTTGCAAGGGCAGAAGCACCATCCGTCAAAGCGTTTGCACCGTACAGGATGAGCACCAATCCACCTATCAACAACAAAATATGAATCATGAACAATTGCTTTTTAATAATGACGTACAAATTTAACGGATTTATTTGTACTTTTGTCCATGATTCATGAAAAAACTCTCTTATGGCACTGAATTATATTTGGATATCTTTCTTCCTGATTGCATTTGTCATTGCATGTATCCGCCTGATTGTTTTCGGCGATACACAGGTCTTTCCCGAAATTATCAATTCCACCTTCAGTTCTTCCAAGACAGCCTTTGAAATCTCTTTGGGTTTGACTGGTGTGCTCTCCTTATGGCTGGGTATTATGAAGATTGGTGAGAAAGGTGGAATCATCAACTGGTTTGCCCGACTGCTCAGTCCGTTGTTTACGAAACTTTTCCCTGAGATTCCCAAAGGGCATCCGGTTACTGGCAGTATCTTCATGAATATTGCTGCCAACATGTTGGGCTTGGACAATGCCGCAACCCCACTCGGACTGAAAGCCATGGAAGGATTGCAGCAGTTGAATCCTAAAAAAGACACAGCCAGCAATGCCATGATCATGTTCCTCGTGCTGAACACATCAGGATTGACCATCATTCCTATCAGCATCCTGGTATATCGTGCGCAGATGGGAGCAAGTCAGCCTACCGATATCTTTATCCCTATCTTATTGGCAACCTTTGTTTCCACCTTGGCAGGTATTATCGCCGTAAGTATTTACCAACGCATCAACCTATTGAATCGGACAGTCCTTGCTTTCTTGGGTGGTTTAAGTATCCTTGTCGCAGGAATCATCTATTTCTGTGCGAATCTGCCACAAGAGACCTTGAACACATACTCTACCACCGTTGCCAACATGATTTTGTTCGTTATCATCATCGGATTTATCACGGCGGGTATCCGCAAGAAAGTGAACGTGTACGACTCGTTTATCGAGGGGGCGAAGGAAGGATTTCAAACAGCTGTCCGCATCATCCCTTATCTGATCGCGATTTTAGTGGGCATCGGCGTGTTCCGAGCATCGGGAGCAATGGATTACCTTATCGATGGCATCGCCAAAGGAGTGAACCTTTGTGGTCTGGACAGTGATTTTGTCGGAGCGTTGCCAACCGCATTGATGAAACCGTTAAGCGGTAGTGGTGCACGTGGCATGATGATTGACGCCATGAACACCTACGGTGCCGACTCATTTGTTGGACGTCTTTCGTGTATTTTCCAAGGATCAACAGATACAACGTTCTATATCCTAGCCGTTTACTTCGGTAGTGTCAATATCGCAAAGACACGTCACGCCGTTGCATGCGGTTTGATAGCCGACTTTGCGGGAATCCTAGCCGCAATCTTCATCGGGTATTTGTTTTTTGGATAATAATACCTATATTTGCGAGTAACAACTATAAACATATTTACCATGAGAAAACTTTTATACATCGCTTTGCTGACTGTTCTTGGTACGTTAAGCGGACAGGCGCAGCAAAATCTCTCACATGGCTATCCAATTGACCCTGTACAGTTTACACAAGTGAAAGTAAACGGTGGCTTTTGGGGACAACGCTTGGAAGCCAGTCGTAATGTAACGATTCCTTTGGCTTTTAGCAAATGTGAGGAAACAGGACGATACACGAATTTTGAGAATGCCGCTCATCCTTCCGACTCTTATGTTGTTGGAGGTTATTCTTTTGATGATACAGATGTGTATAAGACCATCGAAGGTGCCAGCTATCTGTTGCAGACTTATCCGGACGCAAAACTGGAACACTATATCGACAGTGTATTGGTAATCGTTGCCGGCGCTCAAGAACCGGATGGTTATCTCTATACAGCTCGTACCATGAACCCGAAACATCCGCACGAGTGGGCAGGATCTAAACGTTGGGAGAAAGTAGAAGAGTTAAGCCATGAATTTTATAACCTTGGACACATGCTGGAGGCTGCCGTTGCTCACTATCGTGCCACCGGAAAGCGCAATTTCCTTGACATCGCCATCAAATATGCTGATTGTGTGAACCGTGAGATTGGTCCGAACCCAGGACAAGAAGTTCATGTGCCTGGTCATCAGATTGCTGAGATGGGATTGGCTAAGCTGTACCTCGCAACAGGCGAAAAGAAATACTTGGATCTGGCTAAATTCTTCCTCGACATGAGAGGACGCAATGGTTATCAAGATGAATATAACCAATCACACAAACCTGTATTGGAGCAAGACGAAGCTGTAGGTCATGCTGTTCGAGCAGCCTATATGTATTCGGGTATGGCCGACGTAGCTGCTTTGACAGGCGATGACTCTTATATCAAGGCTATTGATAAGATCTGGGAAAATATCGTTGGCAAGAAGTACTATATCACTGGTGGTATCGGAGCTACGAACTATGGTGAGGCTTTCGGACGAAACTATGAACTGCCAAACTCAACCGCTTATTGTGAGACATGTGCTGCCATCGGTTTCGTCTATGTGAACCACCGTTTGTTCCTCTTGCACGGGGAGTCAAAATATTACGATGCATTGGAAAGAACATTGTATAATGGCGTTCTTTCTGGCGTTTCTTTGGATGGTGGCTTGTTCTTCTATCCGAATCCTTTGGAGAGCCACGGTCAACACCAGCGTCAGGCTTGGTTCGGTTGTGCTTGCTGTCCGTCAAATATCTCCCGTTTCATCCCTTCCATCCCTGGTTATGTGTATGCTGTAAAAGATGATAACGTATATGTGAACTTATTTATGGGCAATACTGCTGAACTGAACGTGAACGGCAAAGAAGTTGTCTTGGAACAACAGACCACTTATCCGTTGAATGGGGACATCACCTTGAATGTGCAGAAGACAAAGGCTGGTCTCTTCACCTTGAAAGTTCGCGTTCCTGGATGGGCACAGAACCAAGTAGTACCAAGCGACTTGTACACCTACACCGATGGTAAGAAAGCCAGTTTCTCTATCACAGTAAACGGTGAGGCAATAGCAAAAGATGGTACTACTCCTGTAGGAAAAGATGGTTACTGCAACATCACACGTAAGTGGAAGAAGGGCGACAAGATGCAGATTCACTTTAATATGGAGCCACGTACCGTTAAGGCAAATGATCGCGTTGTAGCAGATAGAGGTCGTGTATCCGTAGAACGTGGTCCGTTGGTTTATTGTGCAGAATGGCCCGACAATAATTTCAACATCTTAAGCACAGTAGTTAGCAAGAATCCGAAGTTCGAAACGGTTGAAAAGAAGGATATGCTTTATGGCATCAATATGTTGACCACAGATGCGCAAACAATTGGTTACGATGCTAACGGAAAGATCGTCTCAAAGGATGTGAAGATGAATCTTATTCCGTACTATGCATGGAATCATCGAGGAAAAGGAAATATGATGGTTTGGCTCTTACAAGATATCAATGAGGCAATTGTGAAATAAATCCATCCATCAGAAATCATATAACCGTCAGGTAAGAGGAAGTTCCCAATTATCTGACGGTTTTATTTTATACTCAGCACTTCAAAACTCGATATTTGGCTGCAAAAACTTGACGTTTGGCTACAAAAACTGAGAGGTTAGCCTGAAAATCACCAATTCTGAAAAGAATAATACGATGAACAAAACCTGAAAACTCAACAACGATAAGTTCTATAGAATTCCTGTAGGGGATTAGCTTGTCTAATCCCGCCAATATCTTACTTAAGGAGATAAAACTCTCTATTCCAACAAATAAAACCTATTATGATTGGACAATTTTAGGTATTATTCATACTGTTTTATAAGTATCATACGTATATTTTCGTATATTTACATCCAAATACTATTATAGCCTTATACAGTGCCGTTGAAAAAGACGGGAAACAGGGCTTTGTTCAGCTTATTGGAGCCGACCCACAGAAAGATACTCGAGAACTGACAAAAGTTTACAGTCAGGGAGCTTTTCAATTGGTCTGAGCAGAGATTTTTAAGATGGCTAAATAGTAGAATCTTGCAGATACTCAAATAGTTATAAAATATTTCGACAGACTGTTTTAGTCACAAATGAATTATTTTTTTACAATATGATAACATTCCAAACCGATGACATAGAGATGCCAAAGCTTAACCAGCAACAGATAACAGAGTGGGTTAAGCAAGTAGCTTTGTCATACCAGAAAAGAGTGGGCAACATCGCATATTTCTTCTGTTCCGACAAACGAATCTTAGAGGTGAACCGTGAGTATCTACAGCATGATTACTATACGGATATCATCACTTTTGATTATTGTGTAGGGAACCGACTGTCGGGCGACTTGTTCATCAGCCTCGATACGGTTCATTCGAACGCCGAACTGTTCAACCAACCTTACGAAAGAGAACTACATCGAGTCATTATCCATGGAGTCTTGCACCTCTGCGGTATCAATGATAAGGGACCGGGAGAACGAGAAATCATGGAAGCTGCCGAGAACAAGGCACTCGCCTTGTTGGATGAGATGGATTAACCAACAAAAGGCTGCTCGCTTTTTTAGGGATATATCCTACTTTCTGCCAACTTTTTCGTACTTTTGCAAAGTTATTTAGGTAGATGCATGGAATTTAAGTACGACGTGATAGTTATTGGAGCAGGACATGCTGGCTGTGAGGCTGCTTGTGCTTCTGCCAACTTAGGTGCAAAGACTTGTTTGATCACTATGGATATGAACAAGATTGCACAGATGAGTTGTAACCCTGCCGTTGGAGGTATTGCAAAAGGTCAGATTGTCCGTGAAGTGGATGCCTTGGGCGGTTATATGGGTATAGTAACCGACCGTACAGCCATCCAGTTCCGCATGCTCAACCGGTCGAAAGGTCCGGCAATGTGGAGTCCTCGCGCTCAATGCGACCGTGCAAAGTTTATCTGGACATGGCGAGAAATACTTGAGAACATCCCCAATCTTCATATTTGGCAAGATACCGTCGAGGAATTATTGGTAGAAAATGGTGAAGTAACAGGCGCTACAACCGTCTGGGGCGTTACCTTCTACGCAAAATGTGTCATCGTCACAGCTGGAACTTTCCTGAACGGACTGATGCACATCGGTCGAAAGATGGTACCGGGCGGAAGAACTGCCGAACCTGCATCCTATCACTTGACAGAGTCAATCACACGCCACGGCGTTCATGCCGACAGGATGAAGACCGGTACTCCCGTCCGCATAGATAGCCGAAGTGTTCACTTGGACGAGATGGAGCCTCAATACGGTGAAAATGATTTTCATCGCTTCTCTTTTATTAGCGAGCCACGCAAATTGAAACAGCTGAACTGCTGGACCTGCTTCACCAATGAGGAAGTTCACGAGATCCTTCGTACAGGCTTGCCCGACTCTCCTCTTTATAACGGACAAATAAAGAGTATCGGGCCGCGGTATTGCCCTAGTATCGAGACAAAACTGTTTACGTTCCCAGATAAAGAACAGCATCAGCTTTTCCTTGAGCCAGAAGGAGAGACGACGCACGAGATGTACTTGAACGGTTTCTCCTCTTCCCTCCCCATCGATGTTCAAATTAAGGCATTGAAGAAGATTCCAGCCCTCCGTGACTTGGTCGTTTATCGTCCAGGATACGCCATCGAATATGATTTCTTCGATCCTACCCAACTCCAACACACGTTGGAATCGAAGTTGGTAAAGAATCTTTTCCTCGCAGGACAAGTAAATGGAACTACAGGATACGAGGAAGCAGCCGGACAAGGCTTAATTGCAGGTGTCAACGCCGCCATTAACTGCTTCGGTGGTGAACCTTTCATCCTTGGACGTGACGAAGCATATATCGGAGTTTTGATTGACGACCTTGTTACAAAGGGTGTCGACGAACCATACCGAATGTTTACATCCAGAGCAGAGTACCGAATCTTACTTCGTCAAGACGATGCCGACATGCGGTTGACAGAGCGCTCCTATCGTATCGGACTGGCTAAACAAGAACGCTACGATATGATGAAGACCAAACGTGAAAGCATTCAACATATCATTGAGTTTGCACAATCCTATGCGATAAAAGCCAATCTGATTAACGATGCCCTCCAACAACTTGGAACGACTCCGTTGGTACGAGGCTGTAAACTGAGCGACCTCATCAACCGCCCACAGATTACATTAAAGAATATCTCCGAATACGTGCCCGCTTTCAAGAACGAATTAGATAAGATTACCGACCGCAAAGAGGAGATTATTGAGGCGGCAGAAGTCCAGATGAAATACCAAGGCTATATCAACCGCGAAAAGATTATCGCCGAAAAAATCCATCGCTTGGAAGCAATCCGCATAAAAGACAAATTCGATTACGACCAATTGAACTCTCTGACCATTGAAGCCAGACAAAAACTGAAAAAGATCAATCCTGTCACCTTGGCACAAGCCAGTCGTATACCAGGAATCTCGCCCAGTGACATCAATGTCTTACTCGTTTTATTAGGTCGATAAATAGAATTGTTCCACGTGAAACAATTGATTAAAAGAAAAACTATAAAACATTGGATATGAACACAGAAGTACTATTGAAAAATCTACGCACAATCCCTGATTTCCCCATAAAGGGAATTCTATTCTTCGACGTAACTACCCTATTCAAGGACCCGACGTGCTTGAAAATAATGGTAGATGATCTATATGAATACTATAAGGACAAAGGAATCACAAAAGTGGTAGGAATTGAGTCAAGAGGATTCGTATTAGGTGGAGCCTTGGCTGAAAAACTTGGCGCAGGACTTATCATGGCAAGAAAACCAGGAAAACTTCCTGCAGACACCATTGAGGAAACATACGAAAAAGAATATGGTAAAGACACCATCCAAATACATAGAGACGCCCTAAACGAGAATGATGTCGTTCTTCTGCATGACGATCTTTTGGCAACAGGTGGAACAATGGCAGCAGCTGAACGTTTAGTGGAAAAATTTGGTGTGAAGAAAATTTATGTCAACTTCATCATGGAGATATCCGACTTGAACGGAAGAAATGTATTCCCTAAAGATGTGGATGTTTATAGCCTACTTTCGGTATCTGAACAACAATAAAAGATGCGAAATAAAGAAGAAGATTCAAAAAGGATGGATTACTTGATGGGGATCGTTCACAATCTCCCAGAACTACCGGGCGTATATCAATACCGGAACGAGGAAGGAACCATCATCTACGTCGGGAAAGCGAAAAACCTGAAGCGTAGAGTCTCTTCTTATTTCAATAAAAATCAGCAAAGCGCAAAGACACGAATGCTTGTCAGCAAAATAGAAGATATCCGATACATCGTCGTAAAGACAGAAGAAGACGCTCTTTTGCTGGAGAACAACCTTATCAAGCGGTATAAGCCTAAATACAACGTTCTGCTGAAAGACGATAAGACATATCCTTCTATCTGCGTAAGCAACGAATATTTTCCGAGGATATTCAAAACAAGAAGAATCATCAAAAATGGTTCTACTTACTTTGGACCATATAGTCACCCTCAGTCGATGTATGCCGCACTAGAGTTGATCAAAAAGATTTATCCACTCCGTACATGCAGACTGAACCTGACCCCTGAAAATATTCAAGCGGGTAAGTTCAAAGAATGTCTTGAATATCACATCGGAAACTGCAAAGCACCATGCACTGGTAGACAAAGTCACGAGGCATACGCAAAAGATATCGATGAAATCAAAGATATACTCAAAGGTGAGACTCAAGTGGTAAGCGATATACTACGCGATGAAATGCTTCAGCTTGCCCAAGAACTACGGTTCGAGGAAGCCCAGGTAATAAAGGATAGATACGATTTAATCGAAAATTATCGCGCAAAGAGTGAGGTAGTAAACTCAACAATTCACAATGTAGATGTTTTCTCTATCGAAATGGACGATAAATCGGCATATGTAAACTACTTACACATCGTCAAAGGAAGTATCAATCAAGCATTTACATTTGAATATAAGATTCGGATGAACGAAACAAAGGAAGAAATCCTTCAACTGGGTATCATCGAGATGCGAGAACGTTATCAAAGCACATCCAAGGAGATAATTGTTCCATTCGAATTGGACATGGAAATGGCTGGTGTGACATTTACCATTCCGCAAAGGGGTGAGAAAAAACATTTGCTCGACCTTTCCATCATGAATGTGAAACAATATAAGGTCGATCGGTTGAAGCAAGCCGATAAACTAAACCCGGAACAAAAGAAAGTGCGCATTCTCACCGAAATAAAAGAACAACTCCATATGGAAAGGATGCCGGCTCATATCGAATGTTTCGATAATTCAAACATCCAAGGAAGTGATCCAGTCGCCGCTTGTGTGGTATTTAAAATGGGAAAACCAAGTAAGAAAGAGTATCGGAAATACAATATCAAGACGGTTACCGGGCCCGATGATTATGCCTCCATGAAAGAAGTCGTATTCCGTAGGTATTCACGATTGATGGATGAAGGACAACCGCTACCCGACCTCATCATCACAGACGGTGGTAAAGGACAAATGGAAGTGGTACGAGAAATCATTGAGGATGTGCTTCACCTGAACATCCCTATTGCCGGATTAGCAAAAGATAACCGACATCGTACTAATGAACTACTGTACGGATTCCCTCCGCAAGTGATAGGAGTCAAACAAAGTACGCCATTATTCCACTTACTCGAACAGATCCAAGACGAGGTACACCGATTTGCCATCACATTCCATCGTGAGAAACGAAGCAAACGACAGATAAGTTCTGTTCTTGATAACATAGCTGGAATAGGTCCCAAACGAAAAGAAGAACTTCTGAAAGTATTCAAGACTGTGGCTCGAATAAAAAAAGCTTCGGAAGAGGAAATAGCAAAAATTATAGGTCCTTCAGCAGCACAAAACCTGCTGAAAGCTTTAAATAGTGAAATATGAGAATAGTAATTCAACGTGTCAGTCGTGCTTCGGTGACCATAAACCAGAAGTGTAAAGCCGCTATCCAACAAGGATTCATGATTCTTGTAGGAATAGAAGAACAAGACACCCAAGAAGACGCTGACTGGCTTTGCAAGAAAGTGGTAAACCTGCGCGTCTTCGATGACGAACAAGGAATAATGAATAAGTCCATTCAGGAAATTGATGGTAATATATTGGTTATCAGCCAGTTTACATTGCACGCTTCCTATAAGAAAGGGAATAGACCATCATATATTAAAGCAGCGAAACATAACATAGCCATTCCACTTTATGATTACTTTTGTAAAGCACTATCCACTGCGCTCGGTAAAGAAGTTGGAACAGGAGAATTTGGAGCTATGATGCAAGTTGAACTGATTAACGATGGGCCAGTAACAATCTGTATGGATTCAAAACATAAGGAATAAGAAAATGAAAAAGTACATCGAATACATTAATTTCATCATCATCCTAATGCTTATCATCGGAAGATTAATGCACTGGGACATAGTTATTTACCTGTCTGCTATACTTTCTATAGTATTATTGGTTTACTTACTATTTCATTGGCGAGAAAATAAGATTAAATTGGTTTTAATCAGTATATTTGTTGGAATATTAGCCGTCATCTTTTTAATGACCATTTAAATGGAAGAAATAAGCATACAAAAAGCACAGCAATTAGTCGACGAGTGGATTCACAAATACGGTGTGAGATACTTCAGCGAACTTACCAACATGACTGTTTTGACAGAAGAAGTTGGAGAGTTAGCCAGGGTAATGGCACGGAAATACGGGGACCAAAGTTTCAAGCCAGGCGAGAGTGATAATTTATCCGATGAAATGGCAGATATATTTTGGGTACTCATCTGTCTGGCCAACCAAACAGGAGTGAATCTGACGGAGGCTTTTCAGAAGAATTTGGAGAAAAAAACAAATAGAGATAAAGAGAGACATATCAACAACCCTAAATTAAAATAAAAATGGAACATCATCACGATCATTGTTGTGAGCACGAGCATGAACATGAACATTTTCATGAAGGTTTACCAAACAAATATGCTGAAGCTCTAGAAATGTATAATACGCATATCTACGATGAGGATGTGAAACGTGTAGTTGACCAACTTTTGAAAGATCATTTGGAGAAAAACAATACATTGGAAGTTAAGAAACAACTTTTCAACTGTATCGATTTAACTACCCTAAAATCAACGGACTCGGATGAAAGCGTCATGAAGTTTGTTCAGCGAGTAAATGATTTCGACGACGAACATCCAGATATCAAAAACGTAGCTGCCATCTGCGTTTATCCACATTTCGCTGAAATTGTACGTGATACATTAGAGGCTGATAATGTGAATATCGCTTGTGTAAGCGGCGGATTCCCATCATCTCAAACATTCATGGAGGTGAAAGTAGCTGAAACAGCCTTAGCTTTACATGCTGGTGCCGACGAAATAGATATCGTTATTTCAGTTGGTAAGTTCCTGAGTGGCAACTATCAGGAAATGTGCGATGAAATCGAAGAATTAAAGGATATCTGTGGCGAACATCATTTGAAGGTGATCCTCGAAACAGGGGCTCTTCAGACTGCTGAAAACATTAAAAAGGCCGCACTTCTCGCCATGTACTCAGGAGCTGACTTTATCAAGACATCAACTGGTAAAGAATATCCTGGCGCATCATACGAAGCTGCCCTCGTGATGTGCGATGCTATCTGGGAATACTATAAGAAAACAGGTAGGAAAGTGGGATTCAAACCAGCGGGGGGCATCAATACAGTGAAAGATGCGTTAGCCTATTACACCATTGTTAAACAATCACTAGGCGAAGAATGGTTGAATAATAAACTTTTCCGTTTGGGAACAAGTCGTTTAGCTAATTTACTGCTTTCTGAAATCTTTGGAACTGAGACCAAATATTTCTAATCATCTATTGAAAACTGTTTCAACAAGGAATTAGCAATAAAAAACTCAATCGTTTACCGATTGAGTTTTTATTTTTTTCGTTGAACAACGAAATTGACATAGGCTACCAAGGACTCTTTAAAAGAATCTGGTATATCTTCCGGTAAAGACGCTACGGCCTTATCACGAAATTCGAACATTACCTTTTCGGCATAGTCTATACCACCCTTTTCTTTAATTTGTTCGATGAAATGGGAAATTTCAGCATCCGAAGCCACCATGGAACGAATCTTTTGAGCAATGTCGATTAACGAAGGATCCTTTGTCTTATTCAAAACATACAAGGCTGGTAACGTAAGCTTTCCCTCGCGCATGTCGTTACCCGTCGGCTTGCCAATAGCAGAATCCGAGAAATAGTCAAAAATATCATCTCGAATTTGGAAAGCGATCCCCAACAAATCACCAAACTGGTAAACTTTCTGTATGATATCCTCATTGGCCGAAACAGTGCATGCACCGACTGCGGCACACGAAGAGAAAAGAATAGCCGTTTTCTTGCGTATTACCTCATAATAAACATCTTCCGAGAAGGTAGAACTCATCGTATTCGAGAGCTGAATAATCTCCCCCTCAGCTAAATTCTGACCTAACTTTGAAATAATATCGACAATACGTGGATTCTGGGTGAGAGCAGCATGTTGCAAGGCCGTAGAAAGAATAAAATCACCGACTAAAACGGAAACTTTGTTGTCATAGATTGCATTAACCGACTTTTGTCCCCTTCGTTCATCACTCTCATCAACCACATCATCGTGAATAAGACTAGCCGAATGAAGCAGTTCCAACGCCAAAGCACCATGATAAACGGTAGGAGTGACCTCGCCGTACGCTTTCGCAACCAACATCGCCAATATCGGACGCATCATCTTTCCTTTCCCTTGTTTGATATACTTAAGTACATCGTTCAATAAAGGATTGGAACTGTGAAGTGAAGAATCAAAGAACATCTTAAACTGCTCGAATTCTTCTGCTATTGGCGATTTAATGATTTGCAATGAATCCATCGGAATAATTTTTCATACAAAATTAATATATTAAAGAGAGATTACCATATTTTATTCTTATTTTTACGATGAAATCTAATCAGAAAAGTATGGAGAAACTGTTTTTACTGGATGCATACGCCTTGATTTACCGTGCTTACTACGCATTTATCAAAAATCCACGAATAAACTCAAAAGGATTCAACACATCTGCTGTACTCGGATTCGTCAACACATTGGAACAAGTCTTGAGAGACGAACAGCCTACACACATCGGCATCGCTTTCGACCCGTCGGGGCCGACTTTTCGTCATGAAGCTTATCCCGAATATAAGGCACAACGAGAAGAAACTCCAGAAGCTATCAAATACGCTGTCCCTATCATTAAAAATATCATCAAAGCTTATCATATTCCCATCCTGGAAGTTAAAGGTTTTGAAGCAGATGACGTGATCGGAACTTTAGCAAACAAAGCTAACGAAAGAGGAATCACTACATATATGATGACTCCGGATAAGGACTATGCGCAACTTGTAAAAGAACATGTTTTCATGTACCGACCACAACATGGAGACAAAGGATCCGAAATCCTAGGAATCGATGAAATCAAGGAAAAATACAATATCCAACGTACCGAGCAGGTCATCGATTTACTCGGATTGATGGGCGATTCATCCGACAATATACCTGGATGTCCCGGTGTCGGTGAGAAAACAGCCCAAAAACTTCTTGAAACCTTCGATTCCATCGAGAATTTGCTGGCACATACAGAGGAACTGAAAGGATCCCTGAAGAAAAAAGTTGAGGAAAACAAAGAACAAATACTTTTTTCAAAGTATCTCGCCACTATCCGAATGGATGTTCCGATTGAATTGAACATGGACGAGCTAAAAGCAAAGCAACCAGATGAAGAAGAACTCAAGAAGATTTTCACTGAACTGGAATTCCGTCACCTTCTAGATCGAATCTCCAAACGAGGTGAAGAACAACCAACCGAGAAGATCGCTCCTCCTGTTAAAGAACAAACAAGTCAAAAGAAAAATCAGCAGATTTCTCTCTTCGATACAATGCCTTCACTCTTCGACCAACAACCAACATCCGAAGAGGAAGACACTGATCCAACCGAGACAAAGGGTAAAAAAGCGCCTGTTCAAGGCGAATTGTTTGCAGATTTTGCGTACACCCAGCCGGAAGTTTCAGAAAATTCAAATCTCGCGTGTTTAAAAACGTTAAATACAAATTATCAACTAATTGATAATGAAGAAGAAAGAAACAAATTAGTTCAATATTTATTGACAAATGAACTCGTCAGTCTGGACACAGAGACAACAGGAACTGATCCTTTTGACGCTGAACTGGTAGGACTGAGCTTCGCCGTTAAGGAAAACGAAGCATTTTATGTTCCGATTCCATCCGATCAAGAAGAAGCTCAAAAAATCGTCAACGAATTCAAACCCGTTTATGAAAATGAGAAGATCCTAAAAGTCGGACAAAACATCAAGTATGACATGACGGTTCTCGCGAACTATCATATAAATATAAAAGGAGAGTTGTTCGATACGATGGTAGCTCACTACCTTCTTCAACCGGAACTAAGACATAACATGGACTACTTGGCTGAAATCTACTTGAAGTATCAAACCATCCACATTGATGAACTGATTGGACCAAAGGGAAAAGATCAGAAAAACATGAGAGACCTCTCTCCTACCCAAGTCTATGAGTATGCTTGTGAGGATGCAGATGTGACACTTAAACTGAAAGCGGTCCTTGAAAAGGAATTGAAAAAGTATAAGGCAGATCAATTGTTCTATCAAATCGAAATGCCATTGATTCCTGTACTGGCTAAAATGGAACGAAATGGTGTCCGACTGGATACGGAAGCACTCAAACAAACATCGAAGGATTATACTGCCCGCATGGAACAGCTGGAAAAAGAAATCATCGGACTGGCAGGAGAGAAGTTCAATATCTCTTCTCCGAAACAAGTGGGAGAGATTCTCTTTGATAAGTTACATATCATTGATAAGCCGAAAAAAACGAAGGGCGGACAGTATGTCACCAGTGAGGAAGTACTCCAAAGTCTGAAGGGAAAGCATGCAATCGTAGAGAAAATCCTTGCATATCGAGGGCTAAAGAAACTGCTAAGTACCTACATTGACGCTCTTCCGAAACTGATTAATCCAAAGGATAATCGCATCCATACATCCTTTAATCAAACCATCACTGCCACTGGAAGATTGAGTTCGAGTAATCCCAACTTGCAGAATATTCCTATCCGCGACGAAGACGGAAAGGAAATTCGCAAAGCGTTCATTCCTGATGATGGCTGCGAATTTTTCTCGGCCGATTATTCTCAAATCGAGTTGCGCATCATGGCTCACTTAAGTGAAGATCATAATATGATCGAAGCTTTTACTGAGGGAGATGATATTCATGCAGCGACTGCAGCAAAGATATTCAAGCAACCGATTGAAAATATTACACGCGAACAACGAAGTCGTGCTAAAACAGCTAATTTTGGTATTATCTACGGAATATCTGCCTTCGGTCTTTCAGAAAGAATGGGTGTCTCCAGGACTGAAGCGAAGAAACTTATCGATGACTACTTCGAGACTTATCCACAAATCAAGGAATACATGGATAAGAGCATCCAACGAGCTCGTATAAAAGGATATATTGAGACGATATCCGGCAGACGACGCTATCTGCCCGACATCAATTCCAATAATTCTGTGGTGCGTGGATACGCTGAACGAAATGCAATCAACGCACCTATTCAGGGCAGTGCGGCCGATATTATCAAGGTTGCCATGATTCGCATCTTCCAACGCTTTGAAAAAGAAAATATCCACTCAAAGATGATTCTACAAGTACACGACGAATTAAACTTCAGTGTCTATCCTGAGGAGAAGGAGAGAGTGCAAGAGATTATCATTTCCGAGATGGAGAATGCATATAAAATGCAGGTTCCACTGAAAGCCGACTGTGGTTGGGGTAAGAACTGGCTCGAAGCACATTGATATATAATATGAAAATTATCACATTTTGTCAAGATTAGGTCTTAACGAATGCTAAAAAAGTTACTTTTTGATAAAAAGAGCAAGATTATTCAATGATTTGTTAGGAGATGTCTATTGTTTTCCTACCTTTGCACCGCATTTGAGAAACAGAATGAAAGTTACAGTTTGAAATTCATTCTTCAAAGGCAAATGAAAATAGACAATCTAACACTTTTCATAAAACTCATAATTATCAGATAAGAGTAGTCGTGAGACTGCTCTTTTTCTTTTATACCCCCTCAAGAAGATGGTTTCATGACAAAGATGAAATAAATTTGGCTTTTAACCCTGATTTACATTATCTTTGCACTTTAGAAAATAAAGAAACAACGATTATATGGCTTTACAATGTGGTATTGTTGGACTTCCTAACGTAGGTAAATCCACTCTTTTCAATTGTTTGTCAAGTGCAAAGGCACAGGCAGCAAACTTTCCTTTCTGTACGATCGAACCCAACGTTGGCGTGATTACCGTTCCCGATGAGCGTCTGAACAAATTGGCTGAATTGGTTCACCCAGGACGAATCGTTCCTGCGACAGTCGAAATTGTCGATATTGCAGGTTTGGTAAAAGGAGCCAGCAAAGGTGAAGGCTTGGGTAATAAGTTCTTGGGAAATATCCGAGAGACTGATGCGATTATCCATGTGCTGAGATGCTTCGATGATGAGAACGTCACCCATGTTGATGGAAACGTAAACCCGGTTCGCGATAAGGAAGTCATTGATACGGAACTTCAATTAAAGGATTTGGAAACGATTGAAAATCGACTTCAGAAAGTAAAGAACCAGGCACAAAGCGGAGATAAGGAAGCAAAGAAAGCACTTGAAATCCTATTGAATTATAAAAAAGTCTTGGAGGAAGGGAAGTCGGCTCGCACCGTCATCTTTGAGGATGAGGAGAGTCAAAAGATTGCCCATGATTTATTCTTGCTTACCAATAAACCGGTGTTATATGTATGTAATGTAGATGATGAAAGTGCAGCTACTGGTAATCACTATGTAGAGGAAGTACGTGAAGCCGTAAAGGATGAACATGCTGAAATTCTGGTTGTTGCAGCAAAGACAGAAGCCGATATCGCCGAACTGGAAACCTATGAGGATCGCCAACTCTTCCTCGAAGAAATCGGTCTTGAAGAATCTGGTGTGAACCGTATTATCAAGGCCGCATTTAAGTTGCTGAATTTAGAAACTTTCATTACAGCAGGAGAGATGGAGGTGAAAGCGTGGACATATCGTAAGGGGTGGAAAGCTCCACAATGTGCCGGTGTCATTCATACTGATTTCGAAAAGGGATTTATTCGCGCGGAAGTTATCAAATATGATGATTACATTAAATATAAGACGGAGGCTGCCGTTAAGGAGGCTGGTAAAATGGCAGTGGAAGGGAAAGATTATGTCGTTCAAGACGGTGATATCATGCACTTCCGGTTTAATGTCTCCAAGTAAAACAAAAAGCTGCTAGACCGTGAGAATTATTGAATATAAAAAGAGGCTTCGGGGATTCCGAAGCCTCTTTCTTTTCTACTTATTATAACACTCAAAGATACTATCAACTGTCTTTTTAGGTAATTTCTTCGTAAGCAAACTAACAATCCATACCACAGGGAAACCGCCAACCATGGCGATAGCACCACAATTAATCGGGTTAATCGGATTACCAACGAGCATATTGATAACCGTCAGTCCTACACCCCAAATAAAACAAGCCCAAACAGAGGCTGTTGTTACACCACGCCAGTAAAGACCCAGCATAAACGGTGCAAGAAAAGCTCCAGCCAAGGCGCCCCACGAGATTCCCATCAACTGAGCAATGAACGTTGGCGGGTTCAAAGCGATGAGTAAAGAAATAACAATGAAAAACATGATGAGAACACGCATCACCACTACCTTACGACGTTCGATTTTCTCTGCCACAATATCATCAATAGTGCCTTCTTCCACCTCACCAGGTAAAGATTTCTTGTCACGATAGATCAAATCGAGTGTCATTGTCGAACTGGACGTAAGCACCAACGATGCTAATGTCGACATGGAGGCACTTAATACAAGCAGCACAACGAGAGCTATCAATACGTCGGGCAAAGTGACAAGCATTGCGGGAACGATACTGTCGAAAGCAATCTTACCGTTTGCACCGATCACAGGCTCATATAGACGTCCGAAACCACCCAGAAAGTAACATCCACCGGCCACAATGAAAGCAAAGATAGTAGAGATAATCGTACCACGCTTGATGGCACTCTCGTCGGTGATACTATAGAACTTACCTACCATCTGAGGAAGTCCCATCGTTCCAAGCGACGTTAACACTACTACACCTAGCAAGCCCCATGGATCAGGCCCAAACCACGAGGCAAAGCCACCATTCACCGAAGGGTTAGCGTCAGAAGGAATGGCAGCAAGTTTCTCAATGGCTGTTGTCAGACCTCCTTGTGCGTTGAGAACAGCAATAATGACAGCCATTATACCGAAAAGCATGATGACGCCCTGAATGAAATCGTTCATGGCTGTAGCCTTGTATCCACCGATAATCACATAGACAGCGGTAAGGATGGACATAACAATCACACAATACTCATAAGGTATATCAAAACCCATCTCAAAGAGTCGGGAAATACCACTATAAACACCTGCAGTATAAGGAATCAGGAACACGAAAGCAATAATGGAAGCGGCCACACGCAGTCCTTGATCACTGAAACGAGTGCCAAAGAAGTCAGGCATCGTACGCGATTCGATGTGCTGTGTCATCAACTTTGTACGACGACCCAAGATGAGCCAAGCCAAAAGAGAACCAATAATCGCGTTACCGATACCAATCCATGCACTTGACATTCCATATCTCCATCCGAACTGTCCGGCATAACCTACGAAGACCACCGCTGAGAAATAAGAAGTACCATAGGCAAAGGCCGTAAGCCAAGGCCCAACCGTACGTCCACCAAGGACAAATCCGTCAACACTACTGGCCTGCTTGCGTGAATAGATACCCACGCCTACCATCACAGCCAGGAAAATGATGGTCAGAAGAACTTTTATAATCATGATTATTATCTTTTTTCACAACAGATTTCACTTATGAAAAGACTTATCCGAACCGTAAATCTGCTGTTTTTATTACTTTCTGTTTAAAATGCAACCTGTACTTGTGCTTGAAGCCAATTATAGTCCTTTGTACTGATGTTCTCTCCACAAAGACAACGGGTGTACTGCAACTGAACACGGCACTTTTTATAGAACCAATATTGCAAGCCGAGGGTTAAATTCGTCTGATCCCAACCATCAACCTTCGTGTTTCTATCAAATGTCTCAGCAGAAGCAACGAAGTCGAGGGCACCTGCAACAGGAATGCTGGTCGTGATATAGCCACCACGGCTCCCAACTTCACCATCTTTTCCACCCAACCACTCAGCTCTAAAACTAGCAGGACGAGCTTCTTTATATTGACCAGGAGAGTATGCATGTGTTTTGTACTCTGCTCCAATACTATAACGATTACGTTTGTAATTGTCGCCAACCTGAATGTCAGGATTCCAAGCCGCCTTTCCAACAGCATGACCGGTTCCTAAATATCCGGAACCCACAATTCGGAAGCCATCGAAAGGTTTTACCTCCAACTTGGCAAGGAAATCTTTCTGATTATTCAAATCTTTACGGTTAATGCCTTGTCCACTCATCAACGCCAACTCGTAATGCAAGGCCCCATTAGCGAGATCACCAAAGACCATCAATCCCATATCACGGCCATAATTCACGCCATTCAGAGGATCAGGTCCTTCACCAGCTAAATAAAGTACAGCTTGCGAATAAACATCAATAAGTTCAAGTTGTGTCGGAGAAAGAGGATTCTCCATTGTGTAGTTATGTTTGAACTGTCCAAGGCGAACAGTCAATGATTTATCATTGGATATTCTATAGTCGGTATAGTATTCCTGAACCACACTGGAGAAATCGTGCATGAACATAAACGACCAGCGGTCAGTAATACGGGCTTTTGCCCAAAGTAAAGTTCGTTTAAGGTTGTAAGAATTGGTCGTATGACCATTAGCGTCTTGAAAGCTCCAGCCGCCTTGTGCATATCCGTTGAGCGTAATACGACTGGTAAAGTCTTTCATCCAATCTGTCTCATCCGTCTTTTGCTGCCCCATCGCAGCGATACTGCTGAACACCGCAAGTATTACAGCCAGCGTCCGATATTTAAAACGTTGTTTTTTCATTTTACCAATTACTTTTTAAAACAATTTTATATATATGGATGCAAATATCACTACTGTCCCGTTAAAGTGGACTAATTGTTCTTTGAAATCGCTGAAAT
>CAMVLL010000007.1 GCA_947168315.1 uncultured Bacteroidota bacterium
TAAAATAACAATCCAGAAGTTCGATCCTTACATCAACATCGACCCAGGGACGCTCAACCCGTATGAGCATGGCGAGTGCTATGTAACAGAGGACGGACAGGAGACCGACCTTGACCTCGGGCACTACGAACGGTTTACCGGCATACGCACCACCAGTAACAACAGCATCACTACCGGACGAATCTACCTAAGCGTCATCGAACGGGAACGAAAAGGGGATTATCTCGGGAAAACCATCCAAGTGGTGCCTCATATCACCGACGAGATAAAAAGAAGAATACTGCTGAATGCCACAAAAGAACATTTCGACTTTGTCATCACTGAAATTGGAGGCACCATCGGCGATATCGAGAGCCAGCCCTTTCTGGAGGCTATCCGACAACTGAGGTGGGAACTTGGCAGTCAAAGGGCATTGAATGTTCACCTTACCTATGTACCCTACCTGGCAGCAGCCGGCGAACTGAAGACCAAGCCGACACAGACGAGTGTGAAACAACTGCAAGGTTTCGGTATTCAACCCGAGGTGCTAGTACTGAGGACAGAACATACTCTCAGTGATGAGATTCGCGCAAAGGTAGCCCATTTCTGCAATGTCGACGTGGAAGCTGTCATCCAAAGTCAGGATCTACCCAGCATCTATGAGGTGCCGGTAAATATGCAGAGGCAAGGACTGGATGCCATCTGCCTAAAGAAAATGGGAATGCACACTCATAAGGATCCCGACCTTGGGCCATGGCTTGATTTCCTTAAGCGACGCCAACAAGCCAAGGAAATCCTGCACATCGGCCTCGTAGGAAAATACGATTTACAGGATGCGTACAAAAGTATCCTTGAGAGCCTGGCACATGCCGGAACCTACAATGACCGAAAGGTAAAGACAACCTTCATCAACAGCGAGGGCATCACACCATCGAATGTCGAAGAGAAACTATCAGGAATGGCTGGTATCGTTATCTGCCCGGGATTTGGACAGCGAGGTATTGAGGGGAAGATCATCGCTGCCGAATATACCCGTACACACAACATACCGACTTTTGGAATATGCCTAGGAATGCAGATGATGGTCATCGAGTTCGCCCGCAACATGCTGGGATATGCCGATGCCAACAGCACCGAGATGGATGCTCAAACAAGACATAATGTGATCGACTTGATGGAGGACCAGAAAAGCATTACACAGATGGGTGGAACCATGCGACTGGGGGCATACGGCTGTCAGATAAAGAACGGCAGTAAGACATGGGAAGCCTATGGCGAAAAGGATTTCATAGAGGAACGACACCGCCATCGCTATGAATTCAACAACAGTTATCTGGAAGAGTTTGAGAGAAAGGGTATGAAAGCTGTCGGCATCAACCCTGATGCAAACTTGGTGGAGATTGTCGAGATTCCTACACTCAGATGGTACATTGGAACACAGTTCCATCCGGAATACAGCTCCACGGTACTCAAGCCTCATCCCTTATTCATAAGTTTCATTAAAGCTTGTATCGATGGAAACACTGAAGCATGAATGTGGAGTGGCGATGATTCGCCTGCTGAAGCCCATGGAATACTACCTTCAGAAGTATGGGACTTGGCGTTACGGATTGAACAAGCTCTATCTCCTTATGGAGAAACAACATAACCGTGGACAAGAGGGGGCCGGCATCGCCTGCGTCAACATGGATGCGCCTGTCGGAACGGAATATATGTACCGTGAACGCGCTGAGGGAGCGAATGCCATTACCGAAATCTTCAAGAAAGTGGACCAGTCGTTTTGCGGACAACTCTATATGGGGCATCTACGGTATTCTACTACCGGTAAAAGCGGATTGACATATATCCATCCTTTCCTTCGTCGAAACAACTGGCGTGCGAAGAACCTCTGCCTATGTGGCAATTTCAATATGACTAACATTGACGAGGTATTCAATTTGCTTACACTTCAAGGACAGTCACCGCGTATTTTTGGTGACTCATACATCACGCTGGAACTGATGGGGCATCGCCTCGACCGCGAAGTGGAGCGGCTGTTCGACGAGGCGAAGAGCAAAGGACTCACCCATCAAGACATCACCAAATACATAGA
The DNA here is from genome assembly GCA_947168315.1 of uncultured Bacteroidota bacterium. Taxonomy (GTDB): domain Bacteria; phylum Bacteroidota; class Bacteroidia; order Bacteroidales; family Bacteroidaceae; genus Phocaeicola. The sequence goes on from CAMVLL010000007.1 coordinate 2,072, forward strand.
AGATGAGATATCCATGGCAAATGTGCTACGCACGACCATGCCCCACTTCGACGGTGGCTATGTGATGTGTGGATTGACAGGCTCTGGAGAGATGTTTGCCGTAAGGGATCCTTGGGGAATACGGCCTGCCTACTATTACCAAGACGAGGAAGTGGTGGTGGTAGCCAGCGAGCGGCCGGTCATACAAACGACATTTGATCTCTCCTCAGACGATATCCTGGAATTAAAACCAGGACAGGCACTCATCGTCAGGAAACAAGGGACTGTCTTATTGGAACAGATTCTCGAACAACAGAAATATAGCGCCTGTAGCTTTGAGCGCATCTATTTTAGCCGCGGCTCCGACTATGACATCTACCAAGAACGGAAACGATTGGGCGAGCAACTGACACCGGCAATCCTTAAAGCTATTGACGGTGATATGCCACATACCGTATTCTCATATATTCCAAATACGGCAGAAGTCGCATTCTATGGACTCACTGATGGATTCCGCCGTCTGAGCCATGACGTCCGTATCGAGAAAGTGGTATGGAAGGATATCAAACTCCGCACATTCATCACGGAGGGCACGGAGCGGAACGATCTTGCCGCCCACGTTTATGATATCAGCTATGGCAGCCTTACACCCTATGAAGACAATCTTGTCATCATCGACGACAGCATTGTCAGAGGAACAACCCTACGTGAGAGCATCCTAAAAATGCTCGACCGGTTGCATCCGAGGAAAATCGTGATGGTGTCGAGCTCTCCTCAGATACGATACCCCGATTACTATGGCATTGACATGCCGCGTCTTGAGGAACTTTGTGCCTTTCGGGCAGCGATACTTCTACTGCAAGAACGAGGCATGCAGCCACTAATAAAAGATATTTATCATCGCTGCCTGACAGAACCGACAACAGAGAATCATGTCCGCTCTGTCTATGCACCTTTCACTGTGGATGAAATCAATCAGAAAATCGTTGAGATGCTCCGGCCAGAAGGTATGCAGACACCTGTCGAACTGGTTTTCCAAAGTATCGACGGACTGCATAAAGCATGCCCTCATCACCCAGGCGACTGGTATTTCACAGGGCATTACCCCACTTCTGGAGGCACCCGCCTAGTAAATCAAGCTTTTGTAAAATATGTAGATACGTTTTTAACGATATAATCCATGAGGCAAGCAACATTATTATTAGATGATGGAAGTCAATTCACCGGTTGGTCGTTCGGCTATGAACAGTCTGTAACAGGAGAAGTTGTCTTTAATACAGCCATGACCGGTTATCCCGAAAGCTTAACCGATCCCAGCTATGCCGGACAGATATTAGTCATGACCTATCCCCTGATCGGGAATTACGGCGTTCCACCAACCGACATAGACGATAAGGGAATCCCCTACTTCCTCGAAAGCAAGGGTATTCATGTTTCCGCCTTCATCGTTGCCGACTATAGTCCGGAATATTCACACTGGAACGCGAAGGAATCCCTCGCAGCTTGGCTAAAACGCGAGCATATACCTGCTTTGACAGGCATCGACACCCGAAGATTAACCCTTTTATTACGGGAACATGGAGTAATGATGGGAAAGATCTTGATAGATGGTATAGAAGATAGCAATTCAAAGTTGGATTATGGTGATATCAATTGGGTGGGAAAAGTCAGTTGCAAAGAGATTATCACTTATCAACCATCAGTCACGACGAAACGAGTGGTACTGGTCGATTGCGGGGTAAAGGCAAACATCATCCGCTGTCTGCTTCGACGGAACATTGAAGTGATTCGTGTGCCATGGGACTACAACTTCAATGAGCTGGAGTTTGATGGCTTGTTCCTTGCTAACGGCCCGGGAGATCCCGAGCATTGCGGAAAGACTATCTCTCACATCCAACAATTTATGCGAGCTGATAAAATAAAACCATGCATGGGTATCTGCCTGGGAAACCAACTTTTGGCAAGAGCAGCTGGGGCCAAGACATATAAACTGAAATACGGTCACCGTAGTCATAACCAACCGGTACGTCAAGTTGGGACAAACCGCTGTTTCATCACCTCGCAGAACCATGGCTATGCCGTTGACGCTGATACACTTCCCGACGATTGGATGCCGCTGTTTATCAACATGAACGACGGCTCAAACGAAGGCATCCGGCATAAGAATCATCCATGGGTATCGGCACAATTCCATCCCGAAGCCTGCTCCGGTCCCATCGACACGGAATTCTTATTCGACAACTATGTTGAAATGCTTAAAGCTTGTACAAAATGAACACAAAACATCATATACAAAAGGTATTGCTCTTAGGTAGCGGCGCCTTGAAAATAGGGCAAGCGGGTGAGTTTGACTATAGCGGGTCGCAGGCGTTGAAAGCGTTGAAGGAAGAAGGTATCGAGACCATCCTCGTCAACCCAAATATCGCTACGGTACAGACATCAGAAGGAATAGCCGACAAGGTATACTTCCAACCGGTAACACCCACATTTGTTGAAAGCATCATCAGAAAAGAACGTCCCGACGGCATACTCCTATCATTCGGTGGGCAGACAGCTCTAAACTGTGGAGTGTCACTATACCAGAATGGCGTTTTGGAAAAATATGGCGTACATGTCCTTGGGACACCCGTTCAAGCTATCATCGATACCGAAGATAGAGAACAGTTCGTCAAACGTCTGGATGAGATTGACGTGAAAACGATAAAAAGCAAAGCATGTAAGGATATTGAGGAAGTACGAGATGCGGCAAACGAGTTGGGATTCCCTGTAATCTTACGTGCAGCCTATGCCCTGGGAGGACTCGGCTCCGGGTTTTGCGACAATGAGGAGGAATTGCTTCAACAAGCTGAGGAAGCTTTCTCCTTCTCTCCGCAAGTATTAGTGGAGAAAAGTCTAAAAGGATGGAAGGAAATCGAGTACGAGGTAGTACGGGATGCCTATGATAACTGCATCACTGTCTGTAACATGGAGAATTTCGACCCGTTGGGCATCCATACCGGTGAGTCCATCGTGGTCGCCCCTTCTCAGACGCTAACCAACCATGAATATCATAAACTACGTTCAATAGCCATCCGTATCATTCGACATATAGGTATTATAGGCGAATGTAACGTACAGTACGCATTGGACCCCTACTCCGATGACTATCGGGTAATTGAGGTGAATGCTCGACTTTCACGTTCGTCAGCCCTCGCTTCGAAAGCTACAGGTTATCCTTTGGCTTTTGTCGCTGCCAAATTAAGCTTAGGTTATGGGCTCTTCGAGCTGAAGAACTCAGTCACCAAGACCACCTCTGCCTTTTTTGAGCCAGCCCTCGACTATGTCGTGTGCAAGATTCCACGATGGGATTTGTCGAAATTCCATGGAGTAAGCCATCAGTTGGGCTCTTCCATGAAAAGTGTTGGCGAAGTCATGGCCATCGGACGAACATTTGAGGAAGCTTTACAAAAAGGTCTGAGAATGATAGGACAAGGCATGCACGGATTTGTGGAGAATAAGGAGTTTCAGATAGAACATCTCTTGGATAAACTGTCCCATGCCACAGACGAACGGATATTTATCATTTCAGAAGCCATGCAATGGGGATATACAGTCGAGCAAATCCACCAATTCACCAAGATCGACCGATGGTTCCTCCAAAAGTTGAAACATATCATCGACATCGACCTCCAACTTAAGGGAAACGCACCATTGGCTATGCTGACAAATGAGATGGAGCATTCGGAATTTATGGAAATACTCGAATCATCAGAAATACTGGAACTTTTATACAAGGCAAAAGTGTATGGATTCTCCGACTTCCAAATAGCCCGTGCCTTGGGGTTGGAAACACAAATGAAAATGGAGGATGCCTTATTGCTAGTACGGAAATGGAGAAAGGAACTGAACATCATGCCTGCTGTTAACCAGATAGACACATTGGCAGCTGAGTACCCTGCCCAAACGAATTATCTTTATCTTACATATTTATAAAAAGGAAATTATGTGTGGAATAGTAGCTATATTAAATGTCAAGAAGCAGACACACGAATTACGTGAGAAAGCTTTGCGAATGAGTCAAAAAATACGACACCGTGGCCCCGATTGGAGCGGCATCTACTGTGGAGGAAGTGCCATCCTGGCTCATGAACGGTTAAGTATTGTCGATCCAGAATCAGGAGGACAGCCTTTGTTCTCACCCGACCATAGACAAGTACTTACCGTAAACGGGGAAATCTACAACCATCAAATGATTCGTCAACAGTATGCAGGTAAGTACAACTTCCAAACAGGTAGTGACTGCGAGGTAATACTAGCACTCTACCGCGATAAGGGAATCGACTTCCTGGAAGATCTGAGCGGTATTTTTGCTTTTGTATTATACGATGAGGAACGAGATGATTTCCTTATTGCACGCGACCCTATCGGCGTCATCCCACTATATATCGGTACGGATTGTGACGGCACGCTTTATGTGGCTTCCGAGCTCAAAGCATTGGAGGGGCAGTGCGAACAGTATGAGCCATTTCTCCCTGGACACTACTATTGGAGCAAGCAGCCTGGAATGAAACGTTACTATCAGCGTGACTGGATGAACTACGATGCTGTGAAAGATAATAATACCAATGTACAAGCTCTTCACGATGCCTTAGATGCAGCAGTCCGTCGTCAACTAATGTCGGATGTTCCTTACGGTGTGTTGCTCAGCGGTGGACTTGACTCATCTGTCATTTCAGCAATAGCCGAGAAATATGCTGCCATGCGTATCGAAGATGATTCACAGACTAAGGCATATTGGCCACGGCTGCATAGCTTCGCCGTCGGATTGAAGGGAGCACCCGATTTGATAAAAGCAAAAATGGTAGCAGACCATATCGGAACGGTACATCATGAGATAAATTATACAATACAAGAAGGACTGGATGCTATCCGCGATGTTATCTATTTCATTGAAACTTATGATGTTACGACCGTTCGGGCATCTACTCCGATGTATTTGCTTGCCCGTTTTATCAAGTCAATGGGAATAAAGATGGTACTCTCAGGAGAAGGTGCTGACGAAATATTTGGCGGCTATCTTTATTTTCATAAGGCTCCTGACGCCAAAGCTTTTCACGAAGAGACCGTCCGCAAGCTTTCGAAACTCTACTTATACGATTGTCTGAGAGCGAACAAAAGCCTGACGGCCTGGGGTGTTGAGGGCCGAGTACCTTTTCTCGACAAAGAATTCCTGGATGTAGCCATGCGCATCAATCCTAAGGATAAGATGTGTCCAGGAACAACTATCGAAAAACGTGTTGTCCGCGAAGCCTTTGCCGATATGTTACCTCCAGAAATAGCATGGCGACAGAAAGAACAGTTTAGTGACGGTGTGGGATACAGTTGGATTGATACCCTCAAGGCTATTACCTCGGCAGCAGTGTCGGATGAGCAGATGGCTCAAGCGGCAGAGCGTTTTCCTATAAACCCACCAAAGAACAAAGAAGAATACTACTATCGTTCCATTTTTGCCGAACACTTCCCCAGCGATAGTGCTGCCCGAAGTGTACCGAGTGAAGCCAGTGTGGCTTGCTCTACTGCCATTGCCTTGGAATGGGATGCAGCCTTCAAAGGCATGAACGAACCAAGTGGACGTGCCATAAAGGGCGTGCACGAACAAGCATATTAAATATTAAGAGAGAGAAAAAGAGGTCAGGAATTTACATAACTCCTGACCTCTTGCTATATAGCTTTCCCTATACTGGGAATTTATAACTGCTTCGTTGGATAGAGTTGCTCCCACCAAGAAGCATCATCCTGCAGATACTTCTGGAACCATGCGAAGATGGTGTTCTGCCAACGGATACGCTTATCATACTCCAAGATATGGTGGTTCTGGTCGTCTACCACTACGAAGGCTGTCGGACGCCCTAAGAGCTTCAACGCCGTAAACATCTGGATACTCTCTCCTACCGGCACGTTCGTATCTACACTTCCGTGGAGGAACAACAATGGGGTATGGATCTTATCTGCGTTGAACAACGGGCTGCGATCGACAAAAAGGTCTTTCCTTGTCCATGGATAGCTATTTGCCATAGACACCTCACTATAGGAATATCCCCAGTAGCCCTCACCCCAATAACTGGTGTGGTCACTGATACCTGCGTGCGAGATAGCTGCCGCAAAGATATCTGTCTTTGTCTGCAAGTACTGTGTCATGAAACCACCATAGGAGGCACCGATACAGCCTATTTTCTTGTCGTTCACAAAGCTATGTTGACGGCAGAACTCCTTCGTTCCTTCGATGATATCCTGAGCGACGCCCTCACCGGCAGTGTTGACGTGACGAGCCGAGAATTCCTGTCCGAAACCGGTAGCACCGCTCGGATTGATGATATAAACCACGTAACCCATAGCGGCATAGAGGTGGTGCGGATAGCGACTCTCAAAGTTGCGTGACGTAGGACTGCATCCGCCATAATAATTCACGATTAACGGATATTTCTTGCTCTTGTCGAAGTAAGGAGGCAAGTAGAAACGGCCACAGATGGTATCACCACGGGAATTGACGAAATCCCATGCCTCACATGTACCCAGCTTCACTCCGTCAAGTAACACCTTGCTATAGTCCTCCAACAAGGTCGTCTTCATCTTCTTCATGTCGACAGCATAGAGGCGGTCGGAGTTCATGGCACCCTGACCACTATATACCATCACCGGAGCATTCTCTGCCAGACTAAACGACTTCACCAATTCCTCTTTCGCATCCATCTGCGTGAATTTCCAATCCTTCGGATTCAAGCGGAAGAGGCTGATACAGTCACGATTCTCTGCCGTGAAATAAATCTGGTTATCAAACTTGTTCCATACCACTCTGTTCACATTTGGATTAAAGTACTTCGTCAGAGGTGTCACCTTCTTATCAGAGATATTCAGTAAATACAGCTGCACATCGCTCATACTCGGTGTCTGGTCGGGGCGAACGTTCTTACCGATACCGCCGAAACTTTCAGGCGTACCTGTGATAAGCACCTGCGTACCATCGGGTGAGAACTGGCCACTATGAATAAAACCATCCTTTTCGACCAGCAGTTCGGTTTCCAAAGTGTTCACGTTCATCCGGTAGATGGAAGTCAGAGAGGTCGGACGGGCTGTCAGACGGCTCTCAGAAGTCTGTAGTAAGACATATTGCCCATCCTTGGAGATGTCGGAAACGTATGCATTGTGATATCCGAACGTCAAAGGCTGAAGCACACCTGTCTTCAGGTCGTATTTTGCAGGATAAGACCTGTCGCGCCATCCTGGCTGACGATCTTCCGGTTGAACAATCTCATACACATCTTTCCGCTCTTTCGGGCCTTCCTGCGACATTGTCACAATGAGATAATCCTCAGTCGGAGCAATCTCCACCCCACCCGTCGGCACATTCTGGCAAAGCACATCCTCACTGCCAGTAAGCGGATCGACAGTCACCAACTGTCTTCCCTCCGCAGCTTTCCGAATGAAATAATACCTGTTTGAGAGAGGCATCCACTGAATCCGATCACTTCTCTCGGTCAGCACCTTTCCCGTAGCCAGTTCGGTAACCCGCTGTGAGAAGCGGCTCTCGCCCCCCGGAAGTACGGTGGTATAACTTGCGATAAGGTATTTCCCGTCAGGAGAGAGAGAAGCATTGTTCAGACGACGGCCATCGGTAATATCCTGCAGCGTGATAAGACGTCCGCTATCACCCTCCACAGCCGTTATAGCCGACTCCTCTTTGGTAGATACCTTCACGTTCAACTTGGCTTGTGAGCCATCCGACAGGTATTTCACCGCAAAACGGTGTGTTCCCGGCTCCAACTTCATCTCACCTGCCTGTGCCTTCTTTCCATCCATGAAGAGTACATAGTCCTTCAGCCCGTCCAGAGTAACCGAAGCCTCTGTGAAACGAGTGTTCTGAAGGGTGAAGCCCAAAACATACAAGGCATTCTCCCGGCTCGGCAGCGTGAAGCCATCGGCATCAGCATTCAACATTGTTCCTCCAGTAAATACCTCTGTCACATCGATTGGCGTATCCAAAAAACTCTTGGTGGAGAATTCTTTCTGCTGTACATCCACCTTATCTACCATAAACGGTTTCTGCATGACATACGGTCCACTAACCTTTGCCGATGCAATTCGAACATCCTCTGCCTGGGCAGTCAAAAAACAGCCTAAGGCAAAAGTCATTATAAGAAACTTTTTCATAATACAATAGTTAGTAATTTTCTTTTGCTAAGGTAAACAAAATAAGCGGAATACGAGAATAATGAAAAAAAATATTCTTTTAAAAAGCAGTATTTACTCCCTTTTCTGCTTTATATAAGAAAAACAACGTATCTTTATAAACACATTATGATGAAAAAATTAAATTTATTTCAGCTCATGCTGATTGTACTGGCTGCAATGACTTTTGCAGCCTGCGAGAAGGATAAGCCTACCATCATGGCTTATGGTATGGAACATGAAGTGATTAACGTAAGAGATCTCACCTTATGGCTTGAATCCAAGTATGTCTACATCAAGCCCTGGTACTCACCCGACAAAGAGGTTCAATGCTTTGCCGGTAACGATGAAAAGACAGGGAAACGATACCTTTTCTATGAAGGAGAAATAGAAGGTTTTAAATACGAAGAAAACCATCCGTATCGAATTCTCGTCCGGGAATATCAGATAGCCAACCCACCAGCCGATGCATCCGACAGAATATATAAATTCATAAAGGAACTGGAAATACCACCATTATATGGTATTAAAGACGGAGATTCTCATCAATAGGGTTTTCTTCCTCTTGTTTTTCCTTCTTATCCGATTTCTTGGAGAAGAGGCCTACGATCAGGGCGATGATTGCACTTCCAATCTTACGTTCAACACCAGCCTTGGTCATGGGGATACCTGTCTGCTTTGCAATGTTTCGTTTGATTTGATCTAGACCCAAGAGGCGTTTCCATGAAAAGGTGACGCCTTTTGTTGTCTTACGTTTCTTCTTGGTGGTTGTTTTCTTCTTCGTCGTAGCCATAATTATCTGCTTTATTTTCTGCGAAGTTAGTAAATCAATTTGATTATTAGAAAACATTTGCTAGTTTTGTAAGACTATCATTATAAACAAGCAAGATGAAAAAGATTACAAATTGGCTGATGATGGGATTGCTCGTACTGACAGGGATGTCGTGCCAGCAACAACCTGAAGGCAAGCAACTGTTCAACATGAAACAGATTGCCAAAAGAGTGAGTGGTAAATCCTCACAGATGGGCAACAGTGAGATCTTCAACAGTAAAGTGCTGAAGATCGACCCCAAAGAGGGAAATGACGGAGTCGTTATCTGGCAGAAAGGGGACAAACCTGTATGGACTGATGCCAACTACCTGGTGTTCGAGGTGTTTGACGAGGCCGACTACAGCGGTGTCATCAACCTGGAGTTTTACAAAGAGATAAAGAATTTCAAGAGCGAGCAGATTGTATTGCAAGGAGGAGATATCTCGGGTACTACCGAAGATACGCCTTGGCTGTCGTGCATGATCGGCGTGCTGCCGCGGTTGAAGACGCAGATTGTATTCCCGCTGTCCTATATGGATGCACAGGAAATCTTCCTCCCACGCTCTCCACGACAGTTGAAGGCGACGTTGAGCGGTAACCGCCTTGACCCTGCCGACATTACAAAGGTTGTTCTCCGTTTCGGTCCGTATGATGAGAAGAACTACCGTACAGGCTACGAACTGGCATCGGTTTCGCTGACACAAGACAAACCGGAACCATATCCTTCCGTATCTCCGACCATCGACAAGCTGGGACAACGTGTCGATAAGGATTGGCCTGGAAAACTGAAGGATGAGGCAGATATGATTGCCCGTAACAAGGCAATGGATGAGGAGATGAACGGTATCCAATTCCCATCTGAATGGAGTAAGTTCGGTGGTTGGAAAGCAAAGAAATTCAAGGCTACCGGATTCTTCCGTACCCAACACGACGGCACTCGTTGGTGGTTAGTTGACCCGGAAGGATATGCTTTCCTCAGCTCGGGTATTGACTGTATCGGTGCGAACTCGACCGGGCCAGTAAATGGTATTGAAGACCTTTTCGAGTGGTTGCCGGATGCCAACGACGAACAGTTCGGTCGTGCGGTCAGCGAACGAAGAGGAACGAAGGTGGTCGATTTCTACGTAGCCAACTTAATCCGTATCTGGGGAAAGGATTGGAAGGATAAATGGATGGACTATACCGAGAAACTGATGAAGAAGATTCGTTTCAACACAGTTGGAAACTGGTCGGACATCAGCTTTGCACGCTACAGCAAGATACCTTACGTACTGCCACTGAACGGCTTCCCTTCTACAAAGGTTGCCATCTATCGTGACTTCCCTGATGTCTTTGCAACAGAGTATCAAGAGAATGCGGCTAAGTTTGCCTCTCAGTTGGAAAGCTATAAGAACGATCCATACCTCGTAGGTTATTTCCTCCGCAACGAGCCTCAATGGGCTTTCGGCTATCATAACCTGGCATACGAAATGTTTGCAACCGACCAAGCCTCAGCTACAAAAGACGCCTTTGTAGATTGGCTAAAGGGTAAGTATAATAACGATATAAAAGCCGTAAACAAAGCGTGGAAGCTGGAACTTGCCGACTTTGACGCGCTGAAAGCACAGACTTTCAAGGAGTATCCGTCAGACATAGCCGACAAGGATTTCAACGAGTTCTCGATGATTATGGTGAAACGCTACGTGGATATACCATGCGATGAGGTAGAGAAGGTAGACAAAAACCACATGAACCTCGGTATGCGCTACGCATGGCTGAGCTCCGATCTGTTATACAAGGCAGGAGAACGCTTTGATGTCTTCTCCATCAACGGTTATGGCCTCACTCCTCCTCCAACAGCAGAGATCGCAGAAAAGAGCGGAAAGCCAGTAATGATTGGTGAATTCCACCATGGAGCAGTCGACCGTGCCCTGCCTGCAACAGGAATCATCGGCGTGATGAGCCAGGATGAACGTGCGGCAGCCTTCCGTCAATACATAGAGCAAGGATTTGCTCGTCCGGAACTGGTAGGCATGCACTATTTCCAATGGGTAGACCAACCATATTACGGTCGCTTCGATGGTGAGAACTACAACATCGGTGTAGTCACCACAGGCAACATTCCTTACGATGAGTTGACAAAGGGTATGACCATCACCAACGAACGCATTTACGACGTGGCAACAGGAAAGGTACCTCCATTCGACGGAAACGTACCTAAGACTCCAGCCATCCACTATTAACCTAAAAAACCATAAAAAGTAGGGGCCGATTATGTATCGGCCCCCTTTTTTATATGACGAGCATAGATAACCTAGGCCCTACAGTGAATGAAATACTATGTAACGTTGGAATTACTTTCTCGTCAGCTGCTGGGCAGCCAAAACAAGGAACATATAATGTGAAGAGCCTCCACCCAATACATATTCCACTTGCTGCCATAAGAAAGGAAACTCCAACAACTCAGGGAAGTCCGGACGAATCATTGCCGTTCCAGAGACTACTCCTCCAGGAATATACGACCAATCCGCACGGTTCAAGCCATAGGCAACGGTAGCCGACTTGGCACCAACGCCCGATGCAAACGATGCATTGTTCGAGCCAGGGTGACACCCAAGGATAAAGTTCAACGCATTGTACACGGTTTCCTTCGGGAATAACTCAGGATATACACTAGACAAGAAATAATACTGGAATCCAAAACGCTGGATATCCCAACCTGCTCCCCAAATGCTCGGACGATAAGGAACACCATACGGCGTTTCAGCTGCTTGTTTCTCAAGGCTCTCACTATATCCCTTCAAGGCTGCCTCATAGGCTTCAACGAAATCATGAGAACGGTTATCGCTCCTTGCTTTCAACAGCTGAACAACCCGTGCAGTGTACCAACTTGTGCCTCCTATCCGCTTCAAAATGGCATCCTGATTATTGAGAATGAAGTCGAGATACAATTGTTCTTTCGTTGAAAGATATAGTTCAACAGATGCTTGCAAGCAATTGGTTATCAATGAAGTATTATTCATATATTGCTGGAATATTTTCCTTGAAATATCCAAACATTCCTCACCAAGTTTATCATTAAATCCACGCATGACTCTTGATACGGCAGCCAACTCAGCCGCTGTAGTCAAAGCACGTCCCGGATTATCTTCCGTGAATATCCAACGGTCATCATCATTACCCAAGATACCATCCGTCATGGCAGCGGCATCGCCTAACATCACGTACTGGCGAAGGCTATTACAAATGATACCCCGATACAATCTTCCCAATGCCTGATAAGAACGAACGACAGTTAAGGCACCATTCTCAACTTGCTGTAAGATATCATTACGACCATCGGGCTCATGGATCTCTACCGTATGTTTAGCATGGTTGATGGCAGTCACATCAATCTCAGGGTGGAAAGCTTCATAAGCCAATGCCAGAATATATGATTCACCCGCCTGTGACTCTATTCGTAAGTCAAAATCACCTGCGTCATGCCATCCACCGATATTTACGCCAGGGACAACCGCTTTCTCACTATACTTCGACAAACCTGGAGCCTGGGCGTATCCATCAATGTGGTTCCCTTCAGGAGCCATTCGGGCATCGTCCATATGACAGGCATCGTGCCATATACGATACTTCTCGCTTACACGCATGTGGCACATCTGTACCGGCAGGAAATACTCAATGACAGGCTGCCAAACACCTCTGTCATAGATATTCTCATCTATCCTGAAAACGGAAGATTCCCACTTCCCTATCTTCAACTTATACAATCCCGGATTTGTAATTTCGGAAAAATCAGCCTTATAATAATTATAGCGCAGGAATTTGCCCCAATCTTTCAAATTAACGCTTCGCACAACATGCTCTCCCTTTTCATCGATACGAAGGATTTCCATATCCATCTTCAAAGTCTCACGTTGGTCAATCTCGATGACAGCCACTTTTTGCTGATTCGGATGATAACCCACTTGTGATATTTGAAAAACTGGCTCATAACGCCATCCCTTCACAACGTTTGGTCGGATAATCCATCTTACAGCACCCTTCGTAACCCCTGCCTTTATCTCGCTTCGCAGAACAAACCAGCCGTTGTTATGATTCATACGGCCATCATACAACTTCAAGTCGCCTGTCAACGACTCAACGGATAACTTGCTATAAGGATCATCGGGACGAGAGGTAAAGGATTTACCCACAGCATAAGGCGTACCGATGATGTCATCTGCGATCAGCGGACTATACCCATGGCCGTTCAACTGGTTGATATTGGTCATCTGCCCTTTACCCGTGAAGAAATCGCCGTCATGAAGATGATTTGGCTTCGTAAACAGCAAAGGAGAGTTCGGTTGCTGCGGATAAATACCGGCTTGCTGATCCATTACCCAAGGCTTTCCAAATAGAGAGCCAGGAAAGAATTCCAGATTGAACCCAACCTTTCCCAATAGGAAATCCGGGACAGGCTTATCCAGATCGACTGTAACAAGGATATTTAAGCCATTACTCTCCACATTCACTGTATAGGTAAACTGATAGTCGGGATATACCATCGGGTTGAATCCAGTCAAATGGCGTGAAGAATCAGGATAGCACAATGTTGTAGTAATTCTATTCCCATCCACCTTACGGCTTATCTGTTTAGGGACAGGTTGCCATTGTCCTGGAGTCGCTTCCATACGGATATCTCCGTTGGTGGCTACCCTATGGCCATTCATAATTACACAAACACCACCCTGATGACCTTCTGGATAGAAATCATTAAAAGCCATTACATCGACACCCTCACAGTTGAAATAACCATCCTTTGTCAGTTGGAACTGCTGTGCATACAAAAGTTGAGTCGCCAGCAAAAAGAAATATAAGAGCCAAGACCTCATAATTCAGAGTATTTAAGATTACATTTATACAAATATATGAAGTTTTTCCTATCTTTACCACACGATGATACAAATAATAGAAAATATTGGACAAAAGGATTGTCTGATTTATACGGATGAGCTACCTCAAGTATTGCTGATTCAACCACTTGGTAAACATGAGTCAGAACATTTTGAGGAGGAACTGGCATTCATTCAAAAGATGACAGAAATACCTTTCGCAATGTGCGCTTTTATCATTGACGACTGGGAGACTGAGCTTACTCCATGGTACGAGCCCATGATTTCTCGCCGTAAAGATGTTACTCCACAAGGCAATGAGACACTACTTTTTTTGACCGACGTACTGTTGCCTTTATTAAATCAACGCTTTGGTAATCTACCCGTTATCCTAGGAGGTTATTCTTTGGCTGGCTTATTTTCACTTTGGGCTGGTTACGAAAGAAATAGCTTTGATGCAGTAGCAGGTGTATCCCCTTCCGTTTGGATTACGAATTGGAAAGATTATATGCTCTCCCATCCTATACAAGCGAAATTGGTATATCTTAGTCTGGGCGACCGAGAGGAACTTTCCCGAAATCAAAAATTCGCGCAGGTGGGTGAAATCATCCGGCTCGAGCACAAACAGTTATCATCACAACTCGACTCAGAACAATGTATTCTGGAATGGAATCCAGGCAACCATTTTATGGATAATGAACAAAGAACTGCCCGAGGATTTGCATGGTGTATGGAAAGAATAAGTAAAAATGGTAGATAATCCTGCATATTGTATAAGAACCGCTTGCTTCCAAAGAAGTAACTTTGCATCAAAGAATTTTATACAATTATCCTATGAAACAGATGATACTATCATTAATGATTATGATATTTGCTTGCTGCTCGCCAGATGATGAGATAAATATGGGAACGTCAGAAAACAGTCAGATACAAGAAGAAGCAAACAGTTCAACTATGGTCGAAAAAATATATATTACCATTGACGAGAAAACACAATCCATCACGCTTGTCGAGAATGTTGCCACCAAAGCCTTGGTTAAAGCATTACAAGAATCATCTATTACCTACGAAGCTTCCGACTACGGTAATTTTGAGAAAGTCGGTGCCTTGGGAAAAACACTGCCTACTAATAATACTCAAATCACAACCTCTCCAGGCGATGTGATTCTTTATAATGCTAACCAAATAGTTATCTTTTATGGGACGAACTCCTGGAGCTATACTCGTTTAGGGAAGATAGACAATTTAACGGGAGATAACCTGAAGACATTCCTCAAGGCTGGTGAAGGAACCGTAAAGATAACTCTCTCTGTCAACGATCCATCAAAGAAAAATGAGTAATCGCACCGAATAATCCTCTTTTTTCTACAGTTTGTATTGCTTTTTTCGTAACTTAGTCCAATCAATTCAAGATAAGTTAAGGAATTATGAGAAAAGCATCTTACCTATTTTTCTTTCTAGTTATTGGCTTGTTCATTGCCTGCTCGGATAACAATCGCCAATCTGAACAAGAAGAATGGAGCATAAACAAAGTAGCAGAGGCTTTTGACAATCCCCCGATGGAATACCGTCCGTATGTCTGGTGGCATTGGATGGGACCAAATTTCTCTAAGGAAGGCATCACAAAGGACTTGGAAACTATGAAAGAGGCTGGCATCGGCGGAGCCACCATTTTTAATATCGCTTCGGCTGTACAAGAGACTCACGCACCGACAGAGAATAATCCATGGCCAAATCAAACCTACCGCAGCGATGCGTATTGGGAGGCCCTCACACACGCCGCCGCTGAAGCACAACGGTTAGGACTTTCTATTGGACTACACAACACCCCAGGATATTCCACAACGGGTGGACCATGGGTTACAGAAGAAAAGGCTATGCAAACGGTCGTCTGCAGCGAAATAAAAGTCAAAGGTCCACAAGAGATAAAGCAAAAACTTAACATTCCTGAATTACCTGTTTATGACGGATGGGGATCCTCCCATACCCGAGCTTCTTTTTACCGAGATATTGCCGTTATAGCTGTCCCTGACATGGAGAAACCGGATATCACGGAAGTGATGGACGTTTCTAAACACATGGATGCCGATGGAAACTTCCAATGGAGTGCACCAGAAGGGAATTGGACCATTTATCGTATTGGGCATGCCCCAACCATGTCGAACCCTCATCCGTTGCCAGATGACCTTATTGGTAAGGTCTTAGAGGTAGATAAGATGAGTCTGGAATATAATCGATATCATTGGGATCAGATGTTGACTCCTCTGGTCGAGCATCTAAAGCCATACATAGGTAAGTCGTTCACACATATCCTTATCGATAGTTACGAGGCTGGGAATCAGAACTGGACAGAGGATTTCCGCGATATTTTCCAGACTAAAAAGGGATATGATCCAGTGTTATGGATAGCCTTGCAGCAACGCTACGGTGAACAACCCGAATTCCAGTCATTTATCGATGACCAAAAGGAAGTGATTAATCGTTTATATGTGGATCATGGGTGGAAAACAGCACAAGAGAAAGTGAATGAGGCAGGTCTTCAACTATGTTTCGAACCATATTGGGGACCTTTCGACGTTTACGAAGGGGCTTCATTGGCAGATGTACCGATGGGCGAGTTCTGGAACACATCAGATGGAAGTATTGTGCCAGATATTGTGCGAGCTGCCAAAGATTTGCACAAACGAGTCGTAGGTGCTGAAGCAATGACAGGACAACCGAAAAACAGTCGATATACAGAGGACCCGGCTTTTTTAAAACATAGCACAGACGGTGCCTTTCATCATGGTGTAAACCGACTCTATTTGCATCATTGGGTTCACCAACCGTTTGACGACCGCTATCAACCCGGCATGGGTATGGGCTGGTGGGGCACACACTTCAGCCGTTTCCAAACATGGTTTGAGCCAGGCAAAGCATTTTTCAAATATATATCCCGTTGCCAGATGATGTTGCAACAAGGTGTCTTGGATACAATCTATGACAATGTGCTTCATCGTCACCTGAAGGATGCAGATCTCTTCTTCGTCAATAACTCTAAAGATACGGTATGGAGCAAACGAATGGCGTTCAAGGCGAAAAGCTCCACACCACAACTATGGCGAGCTGATACGGGAAGCATCCAAAGTATTCATGATTTTGAAACGGTAGGCGACTCTACTTATGTTACTCTTTCATTACAACCAGATGAGTCAGTATTCGTTGTCTTCCCACAACAATGCAAGTATACCAACAAAGTGATGCCCAATTATAAAGTAGAGAGTGAGATATCTCATCCTTTGGGCAAAATATGGGAGGTGACATTCGAACCAAAATTGGATAATACGTTTACACGCTCCTTCCCTACGCTATACGATTTCACCACAAGCGATGATCCTGAGATAAAGTATTTCTCTGGAACTGCAACTTATAAACAATCTTTCAGTATAGAAGATAGATCTATACAACCAGATAAACACTTCATCCTCAATCTTGGTACAATGAACGACATTGCCGAGATTTGGGTAAACGGAAAACATGTAGGTGTATGCTGGTACCCTCCATATATCATCGACATCACACCATTCATAAAAGCTGACGTAAACGAGGTTACCATTGCTGTAACTAACAACTGGGCAAACCTACTGATTGGTGATGAGCAATATCCAGCCGACTTTGAATGGGGAGAAGACCGTGGCGAGGAACTGGGAAGAGCCATGAAGGCATATCCCGACTGGTTCATCCAAAACAAGCCTCGTCCTTCCCAACGAAAGTCTTTCAGCGTGTGGTATTACTATCGCAAAGATTCCCCTCTACAACCGGCAGGATTGGTCGGACCGGTATCTATTATCGAACAAAATATTAAACGATTTCCATAAAACAACATCGTATGAAAACTCGAACTCTTCTCACATCTGTCTTAATGATTGCTATGAGTACTTTACTATTTGGTCAACGAAATGAGAATTCCTATCACGGGAACTATATCAACAACCGTCAGCCTTTGTTGCAGAAGGAATATATCAAACTGCCCGTCGGTGCCATCAAGCCTGAAGGATGGATGATGGAGCAATTCCTTCGGATGAAAGAAGGCTTCACCGGACATCTGGATACCATTTACGAACACGTTATGGGCAAGAGAAACGGTTGGCTTGGCGGTGATGGAGATGTCTGGGAACGTGGTCCATACTGGATCGACGGTCTTCTACCTTTGGCTTATATTCTTGATGATAAAGAACTTATCGAAAAGGTAAAGCCATGGATTGAGTGGACACTAACTTCACAAAAACCAGATGGCTACTTCGGTCCTGATACCGACCGGCCGGCAGAAGCAGGACTTCAACGCGACAATGCACACGATTGGTGGCCTAAGATGGTGGTATTGAAGATTCTTCAACAGTACTACTCGGCTACACAAGATGAACGTGTCATCCCCTTCCTCACAAACTACTTCAAATATCAACTGAAGGAATTGCCCAAAACACCGCTGGGTCATTGGACTTTCTGGGGTGAGCAACGTGGTGGTGATAACCTTCAAATCGTTTATTGGCTCTACAATATCACAGGAGATAAGTTTTTGCTTGAATTAGGCGAGCTAATCCATAAACAATCGTTCAACTGGACGGATGTATTTCTTCATCAAGACCACCTCTATCGCCAACAAAGCTTGCATTGTGTAAACTTGGGACAAGGTTTCAAAGAGCCAGTTATCTATTACCAACAGAACAAGCAACAACAACAATTAGATGCGGTTAAAAATGCCGCACGCATCATCCGAACTACACTTGGTTTGCCTACGGGACTTTGGGGAGGTGATGAATTACTTCGCTATGGCCGACCGACAACCGGCTCAGAACTTTGTACTGCTGTCGAAATGATGTACTCACTCGAGAGCATGCTCGAGATTACCGGCGATGTACAATGGGCTGATCATCTGGAACGTATCGCATATAATGCCTTGCCTACACAAATCAACGATGATTTTACGGCACGACAATATTACCAGCAAGTAAACCAGGTGTCTGTGACACGTGAGTGGAGGGAGTTTACAACACCTCACGACAATACCGACTTGCTTTATGGCATTCTCACCGGATATCCGTGTTGTACGTCAAATCTACACCAAGGATGGCCGAAGTTTGTCCAGAACCTATGGTACGCTACTGCTGACAATGGCATTGCTGCCTTAGTTTATGCACCATCAAACGTAAAAGCTATCGTTGCCAATAACGTGGAGGTAGCTATTCAAGAGCAAACAAATTATCCATTCGACGAATCCATTCAATTTACGATTCGTTATACTGATAAAAAACTAAAGAAAGCATGGTTCCCCTTCCATCTTCGTATCCCTTCTTGGTGCAAGGCCCCGATTATCAAGGTGAATGGTGCTCCTATTGAGGTAGATGCGACTTCAGGTGAAATCACCTTCATCAATCGTGAGTGGAACAATGGAGATGAGCTAACATTAGAATTACCTCAAGAAGTGGAGATTAGTCGTTGGTACGACAATGGTGCTGTCGTTGAGCGTGGACCACTGGTATATGCTCTGAAGATGAACGAGCATTGGGAAAAGAAGCAAATGGAGCCAGAACGTGTTGTCCGCTATGGCGCATGGTATTATGAAGTAACATCTGATACGCCATGGAACTATGCACTTTCCGCTAAATCCTTCCAACCAGCCAACATCAAGAACAACTTTGTTGTTGAGAAACTGCCTATGAAGGGTGCATATCCATGGAACGTAGAGAATGCACCTATCCGAATAAAGACAAAAGCCCGACTACTTAACAATTGGACTTTGGTTCGTGGGTCAGCCGGACCGATTGCTTATTATACCCAACAAGGAGACGATGTCAGTCCAAATGACGAAAGCATCGAACTAATCCCATATGGTTGTACGACACTCCGAATCACAGAATTCCCTGTTCGGAACTATTGATTATAATAAAGGGCAGCTCAATTGAGTTGCCCTTTTCTTATATAGATTATTTCTTATTGGATTTTATTACGAATAGGATCATTATATTGTTCCTGAAGACGAAGCAATTCCACCTTCAGTTCCTTGATGACATCCTGATATTCAGGTAAGTCATATAAATTATGCATATTGCCCGGATCTTTCTGAACATCGTATAACTCCCAGCAATCCACGTCACCATAGAAATGAACAAGCGTGTATTGCTCAGTACGTACTCCGTAATGGCGGTTTACTGCATGTTCATCCGGATATTCATAATAATGATAATACAAAGACTTGCGCCAATCGGGTACTTGCTTTCCACGTAAGAGCGGCAAGAACGATACACCATGCATATCCTTCGGTACATCTACGCCGGCAAGGTCGAGAATAGTAGGTCCATAATCGATGTTTTGTACCATCTCGTCCACATCGCCATGTTTCCCTCCAGGGAGATATACCAATAATGGCGTGCGGAACGACTCCTCATACATGAAACGTTTGTCGAACCATCCATGTTCTCCCATATAAAATCCTTGGTCGGAAGTATATACAATCATCGTGTTCTCGAGAAGATTATGCTCTCTCAAGTAATCCAAGACACGACCGACATTGCGGTCAACCGAGTGAATTACCCGAAGGTAATCATGCATATACCGTTGATATTTCCATTCATCAAGAGCCTTTCCTGCCAGTTTGTCCTTCTTGAACTTCTCGATAATCGGGTCGTAATACTTATCCCAAGCAGCTTTCTGTTCAGGCGACATGTTCGTATACAACTGACGTCCCCATTCCTCCAGTTGAGGATTTGAATGAATCGTATTTTCTTTATCAGCCATCTTCAAATCATAGACGATATCCATATCTTTCATGATATTCATCTTCTGCACTTGTGCAGCCTTTCTCCCTTCATAATTATCATAATAGGTATCAGGAATAGGATATGTCACATCATCATACAATGCAAGGTCGCAGGTATCAGGCATCCAAGTGCGATGAGGTGCTTTGTGATGGATAAACAGACAAAATGGCTTATTCTCGTCACGGATGCTGTCCATCCAGTTGATAGCCAAGTCGGTTACAATATTAGTGGAATAACCCTGCCGCTTCAGGGGTTGGCCATTACAAACAAAATCCGGATTATAATAGTTTCCCTGTCCGACTAAGATATCCCAATAATCGAAGCCTGTAGGCTCGGAAACGAGATGCCATTTGCCAATCATAGCCGTTTGATATCCAGCCTGTCGCAACAGTTTCGGGAACGTTTGCTGGCTACCGTCAAATGTAGTGGTATTATCCGTAAAACCGTTGGCATGACTATGCTTTCCCGTCAACATGCAGGCACGACTTGGTCCGCTGAGTGAATTGGCTACGAAACTATTTGTAAAGCGTACACCATGATTCGCGATCCAATCGATGTTTGGTGTCTCTATGAATCGATGATCGTATGCGCTAATGGTTTGATAAGAATGGTCATCGCACATAATATAGACGATATTCATCGGCTTTTGAGTGGTTCGTTCTTTATGTTTCGAGGCACACGAAGCCAATGAAGCCACAGCAGCAGCTCCAGTCATCAACATCATGGATGAGGAGATTTTTTTCATAATTTAAGCGGTGCTATCTACGATTATTATAAATAGTGATATAGTAAATTAAAGTTGCCAAGGAGCTGAGGGCAGCTACAACGTAAGTATATGCAGCCGCTTTCAAAGCATCTGTAGCTTCATGATGATTCGACACATTTGTCACACCGGAACGATTCAGCCATACCAAAGCCCTTTGACTGGCATTTATTTCGACTGGCAGCGTGATGATGCTGAATAATGTGGTTGCTGCAAAAAGAATGATTCCAAACAACATGAGTTGAGGGAATGTTTTCAACATAATGATACCTGCCAACAAAACCCATGAGACGATGGTTGATGAGAACTGAACAACAGGAACCAACATCGATCGTAGTTTCAAAGGAGCATACGACTGAGCATGCTGAAGAGCATGACCACATTCGTGAGCTGCTACTGCTGCAGCGGCGACACTGTTGCTTCCATAAACGGCCTCACTCAAGTTAACCGTCTTATCCTGCGGATTGTAAAAGTCGGTCAACATACCACGTGTGCTCTTTACTGTTACATCATAGATACCATTGTCTTGTAGCATCTGCTCTGCGACTTCCCTACCCGTCATGCCATTTGATAAAGGCATCTTGGAATACTTCTCAAATTTTCTCTTAACGTTGCTCTGAGCCCAATAGCTCAAGATGGCAACAGCGATAAATAAAATCCAAACCATAGTATCAATTTTTAAAAGAACCTTTAAATATACACTTTATTATAAACAAATCCTTTGCCAAAGGCAGATATTTAAAAAGAATTAAGGAAAAACTACTGACCTTTTATAGAAAAAGTCAAGACATATAGAAATAGTAATGAACATTTTGTCATACGACCTGTGACTATTGATAAGGAAAAGAAAGAAATACTCAAAAGTTAAATAAAAAGAAAAAAATACGGTATGAAACAAATAAAATTGTATCTTTATGGCAGAATAATAAGAAATATGGAACAGACAATAAAGGATATAAGCATCCAAGCTATAGCACATAAGTATCCCTTTATGATTGGATTAGAAGAAGATTTTCTTCTAAATGATATCAGACATAAAGAAGAATTTAATTCAGGAGATTATCCACTAGATTATCCTATTCGATTGGATGGAATTGCTATTTGTATCTGTCGTAAAGGCAATGGATACGTTAATCTGAACCTTCGTCAGCATCACATCAAAGACAACACCTTATTTATTTGTGCGCCGAATGACATTATTCAAGTTCCCGAACAGAAAAATGAGCCTATATTTGTTGAAACTATCTTTATCTCTACACATTTCTTAAAGGAAATGTATATCTCACTCAGCACATTTGTGCCATTCTTCATGTCAGTAAAGGAAAATCCTACCTACCAACTGACAGAAGAAGAAATTAATGAGTTGGACAGAATCTACCAACTGCTGAAAGAAGAAGTCGGCAAACCGGATAATTTCAACAAAGAGATACTTCGTAACGTCATGGCTGCCTACCTTTATAAGCTAGGATCTATCTTGTACAAGAAAGCACCTGAGCTCCAGACAGAGGAGTTGAAACTGCCAAAACGTGAGGAAATCCTCTTCAATGATTTTATTCGTCTATTAAAAGAGTATCACAAGACAGAACGTCGCGTGGACTTTTATGCCGAAAAACTATATCTGACACCAAAGCATTTCTCTTCTGTTATCAAGCGTGTGAGCGGTAAAACGGCTGGCAAGTGGATTGACGACTACGTCATTCTCGAAGCGAAGACGTTGCTTCGCTACTCTCCTATGTCCATTCAGGAAGTTGCTTTCTACCTAAACTTCGCCAATGCATCATTCTTTGGTAAATACTTCAAGCATCACACGGGCATGTCGCCGAGTGAGTACAAAGCAGGCTAAATCTTCCTCAATATAAAAACGAAATCGTCCGGAACACTCATGTTTTCCGGACGATTCTTATATATGTTCATTATCTTACCAGATATTCACACGGTTTTCAGGAGCCACATACATCGGGTCCTTTTCAGTGATGTTGAATGCATCGTACCATGCCTGAATATGAGGAAGAGCACCGTCTACACGCCATTTACCCAATGAGTGAGAATCTGACTTTGTACGAACACGGATTTCCTCGTCACGAATGTTTTGTCCCCAAACGCCAGCATAAGCCAAGAAGAAACGTTGTTCTGGAGTGAAACCATTCTCATCCTTCAAAGGAGCATCCTTTGTAGCATTCTTAAATGCCTGGAAAGCAACATTCAAACCACCGTGGTCTGCCAAGTTTTCACCTAAAGTCAAAGCACCATTACCATACAAACCTGGTAATACCTCAATCTTGCTGAAGAAGTCAGACATTACTTGAGCGCGTTCTTTGAACTTCTCACCATCTGCTGGAGTCCACCAGTCACGGAAATTACCATCCTTATCGAACTGACGACCTTGATCATCAAATCCGTGAGTCATTTCATGACCGATTACGACACCAATTGCGCCATAATTGAAAGCATCATCTGCACTCATATCAAAGAATGGATACTGAAGAATACCAGCTGGGAAGCAAATTTCGTTTGTTGTCGGGTTATAGTAAGCATTAACTGTTTGAGGAGTCATATACCATTCGTCACGATCAACTGGTTTACCTGCCTTTGACAGCATATAATCCAGATAGAAAGATGTAGCACGCTTCATATTCTCATAATATGAATCTTTCTTATCGATATTCAATGCAGTATAATCACGCCACTTATCAGGATATCCAATCTTCACATAGAATGTACTCAGTTTTTCCAATGCCTGAGTCTTTGTGCTGTCGCTCATCCATTCCTGTGCCTGGATACGTTCTGCCAAAGCATTTTGTAAATTCTTTACGAGTTGAACCATACGAGCTTTTGACTCTGCAGGGAAGTACTTTTGAACATACATCTGACCAACAGCTTCGCCTAAAACGCCGCTAACAGCGCCAACGGCACGCTTCCAACGTGGTTGCATTTCCTGAATGCCCTTCATCGTACGACTATAGAAGTCGAACTCCTCAGCATACATCTCATCGTTTAATGAGCTTGCAGCAGATTCGATTACGTTCCACTGAAGATATGCGATTTGCTTTTCCAATGGGACATCATTGATAATTGCAGCTACCTCTTGAATTGGTCGAATCTGACCAACGCTTAACTCCTTAACTTCATCTTGAACGCCAATACCTTTCAAATAAGCATCCCAGTCAATATTTGGAATCAACTTCTTCAGTTCGTCAACCGACATTTTGTGATAGTTAGAAGCAGGATCACGCAACTCAACATTATTAAATGAAGCCTCAGCAATACGAGTCTCTATTTCCATAACAGCATCACGGTTCTTTTCAGCAGTAGCTTGATCAAAACCAACGAGTTGGAATGTCTTCACAATATGTTCCTTAAATTTGTTACGGATATTAGTAGTAGCCTCATCAGTATCCAAATAATATTCTTTCTGGCCTAAGCTCAATCCACCTTGACCAAGTTGGAACAAGTTGTTCTTGCTATCCATAATGTCAGCATCAATATAAAAACCGAAATACGGATCAACACCAAAATGATTCAGTTGAGCCATTACCGGGATGATATCGCTCTTGCTTTTTATTGACTGAGCGACCATTTCCAAGTCAGCCTTCAACGGAGCTACACCTTCTTGATTAAGGCGTACGCTATCCAATGCCAAGTTATAGATATCAGCAATTTTCTGAGCAACGGTTCCTTGTTCTTGTTCTTTTGATGCCAATTCAGCAATCAAGCCTTTAATCTGCTCACGGTTATCTTCTGCCAATTTGTCAAAAGAGCCAAAGCGAGAATACTCACCAGACAACGGATTGTTTTTCATCCATCCGCCACATGCATACTGATAGAAGTCGGTGCCAACAGCTGCAGTAGTATCCAGATTCTCCATCTTGATACCCATGGTCTGTTGTTTTTGTCCTTCACATCCTGTTAACGATACCATAGCCAGCATCGCAATAGGCAAATAATTTTTCATTTTCATTTTTGTTTTATTAAAGTTGATTTAAAAATTCTTCTAATTCCATGGAATATTGTTCCCAGGCCGCCTCCGTTTCCGCCACCTGGTCCTTTAATTCTTGATAATGTACATATAGAGTCGGATTGGTTGCCCCTTCAATTGTCGACAACTGATCCTCCACATCTTTGATTTGTTGCTCAAGGTGCTCAATTTTCTCTTCACATTCTGTGATTTGACGTTCCAACTTCCGTTGTTTACGATTTTGTTCTTTTTGAGCCTGATAGTTAAGTTTCCCTTCACTAACTACCTCCACCTTTTCTTCTGGCTCAATTTGATAGGTTGATAGGCCATAAGGTGAGGTTGATTGCAACTGATTCAGGTTATCCAACTGTTTTTTCTGGAGGAACTCATAAATACCACAAAGATGTTCTTTAACTCTTCCTCCACCAAATTCATACACCTTGGTGACGATACCATCCAAAAAGTCACGATCGTGTGAAACGAGAATGACTGTTCCGTCGAATGCACTTAATGCTTCCTTAAGAACATCTTTTGATCGCATGTCCAAATGATTCGTAGGTTCGTCAAGAATTAAAAAGTTGACAGGTTCCAACAAAAGTTTAATCATAGCCAATCGACTACGTTCACCACCCGATAGTACTTTCACTTTTTTGTCGGAAGCTTCTCCACCAAACATAAAGGCACCTAAGATATCACGGATGCGTGTTCGAATCTCGCCCTTGGCTACATAGTCAATAGTGTCGAATACGGTCTTTTCCTCATCCAGCAACTGAGCTTGGTTTTGTGCAAAATAGCCAATCTGCACCTGATGTCCAACTGTCAGTTTGCCATCAAAAGGTATCTGATTCATGATACACTTGACTAAGGTTGACTTTCCTTCACCATTTTTCCCGACAAAAGCGACTTTCTCACCACGTTTAATAGTTAAGTTCACATCGTGAAAGACGACATGTTCACCATAAGCTTTCTTCACTCCCTCACATATCAGCGGATAATCTCCGGAACGAACAGAAGGTGGAAACTTCAAATGAATTTCTGAACGGTCTTCTTCATCAATCTCAATTGGGACAATCTTTTCCAACATCTTGATTCTACTCTGTACTTGTACAGCCTTTGTCGGTTTATATCGGAACCGTTCTATGAAATCCTTTGTCTCCTGAATCTCCTTTTGTTGATTTTCATACGCTCTGATCTGTTGCTCTCGACGTTCTTTCCTCAACTTTACGAACTCATCGTACGATACTTTATAATCGTATATCCTTCCACAGGATATTTCAATGGTACGATTTGTCACATTATTGATAAAGGCACGGTCATGGCTCACCAACATCACTGCCCCAGTGTAGTTTTTCAAAAAATTCTCCAACCACTGAATACTTTCAATATCCAGATGATTGGTAGGCTCATCAAGTAAAAGGACATCAGGATGCCTTAACAAAATTTTTGCAAGCTCGATACGCATTCTCCAACCGCCGGAAAATTCGGATGTAGGACGATTAAAATCGGAACGTTCAAAACCAAGACCGATTAAAGTCCTCTCCATGGCTGCCTGATAGTTATCTCCACCGATCATGCGATAACGCTCAGTCTCCATGGTAAAACGGTCTATTAGTTTATGGTATTCTTCCGACTCATAGTCGGTTCGTTGTGCCAATTCGTTGTTAAGTTGATCTAAATGCTGTTGGAACTCGGTGATATGACTGAAGGCTTGTTTTGTTTCTTCCAATACCGTATATTCATCCGTCAGATTCATGACCTGAGGAAGATAGCCGATGGATGTTTCTTTCGGTATACTCACAGTGCCATCTGTAGCATGTTGCAAGCCAGCTATTATCTTAAGCATAGTTGACTTCCCTGCTCCGTTTTTACCAACCAAGGCAACTCTGTCACGGTCGTTCAGAACATACGAGACATCTTGAAAGAGCGGTTTGACACCAAATTCAACCTTTAACTTATCTACCGATATCATTATCACATATTTATCGACCTGCAAAGGTACAATATTTTCATAGAAAACATTATTATTTTATTAGATTTCTCAATTTGAGCAAGATAGAATTCTTATCACAAGTTAAGAAAAGACTCAAAGAGTCCATCAAATTGTTAATAAATCGTTGGATTTTATAAAGTATATTATAGTTTTAGGTAGAAAAAAAGATTTTCTTGTCAATTCAAAAAATAGTCGTACCTTTGTACTGTGTTTTTCATAGTATTAGATTTAAGGTTTACAAAGATTGGCTGTCTGGGAAGATAGCCTTTTTTTATATACCTACCTAAAAGTCATAGACGTATGAATCAAGATAATCTAGAAGAGATGTTTCCACTAGTTGATGAAGAAGGCAACATTGTCGGTGCTGCAACAAGAAAAGAATGTCATGATGGCAGTAAGAAACTTCATCCTGTTGTTCATTTACACGTTTTCAATAGTAAGGGAGAGTTATATCTACAAAAACGTCCGGTATGGAAGGATATTCAGCCTGGTAAATGGGATACCTCAGTCGGCGGACATATCGATTTAGGTGAGAATGTTGAGATGGCACTTAAAAGAGAAGTACGCGAAGAATTAGGCATCACCGACTTCACCCCCGAGACATTAATCCATTATATCTTTGAATCGGCTCGTGAAAAGGAATTAGTTTTTGCGCATAAGACCGTTTACGATGGACCAATCCACCCATCCGACGAGCTTGATGGCGGTCGTTTCTGGTCAATTAAAGAGATTAAGGATTCATTAGGTAAAGATATCTTTACCCCAAACTTTGAAAGCGAATTCAAACGGCTAGGATTTTAAGTGTTTCGGATCGATATAATCAAAATAATAGATTGGTCCTTTACTCCCGTCCTTCATTATTTCCTTATATAATATCAAATCGTTGACATGATAACGCCCGAATCTATCTTTCTCGATTTGCAACCCACTTTTAAAACGTGTCAATTGATGATACTTCATATAATCATCATAAGGTATTTCAGGATCTAGCTCTGAATAACTTAAACGTGTTAATATTAATGCTCTGTTTTCTTTGTATTTTTCCTCGAACTCTCTCACAAAAGACAATTCTTCCTCATGTTCTTTCTCATAAATCGGTTTATATGCCAGAAGTCTTTTCATCGCCTTCTTGTATTTAATATGGTCAACAATGAAGTAAGCAGCAATATAGACGATAATAGTAAGTACGAAAATAGGCCAATACTCACCACATACATAAAGCATAATCAATATGCCGACGAATCCCCAATGTAAATATGCTATAAATTTTATCATAACAATACCTTTTATTTATACAATCCCTGCTTTCTTGCAATCCAATAAAGCGACAATAAACCAACCAAGTGTCAGTAAAGAGAAGAATACATTTCCGTAGGAGAAAACAAGAACAGTAAAAGCGATAACTGCATGTGTAACCTTCAACACCTTTGAAGGACTTATTTCCTCATCCATATAACGGGAGAATAAGTGAGTGTATGCTTCAACAAGTGTTGAAACACGCATTCTGATACACTGTGACAATGATAAACTGAGTGATAAAACCTTTTTCATAACTGTTTCTTTTTATTATTCTGATGCAAAGAAACAGCCCATTTTTGACAGACTACGTCAAAGTTTTATTTTTTCACTCATATTTTTTATTTTTTCTTGAAGATAAGCGAGAAAGTCGGGTGAATCAATTACTTCTATCTCCTCAAATAGGCCGAGGACGAACCTTCCAACACCTACATATTGGCATACATCTGTTTGAAAAATCCAATGATCAGCATCCTCTTGCTGCAAATATTTTTCTGCTAAGGGGAATTCCTCACGCAAAAGGTTCGCTGCCATCAACGACAGACGAAGTTTCACGGGCATCCGTTGACCGCTACTGAAATGAAAGACATCCGTAAAACCTTGTTTATGTTCACTTTCGTGTTCCCAAGGAGTGGTTTGTATTTCAACACTACGAATACGAGATACCTTGAACTGTTTATTGATACCGCTGGCTACTTCGTAGCACCACACCTCGTTATTATTTGTGGTAAAAGCAAAAGGCTCTACAAGTCGGTCGCTGACTGCATGACTATTTGAAGAACGGTAATCGCGGAAAAGCACTTGCCGTTTATCCTTAATACTCTCATAAATAAAGTGTACGTTATCCGCAATACCACTTCGAACAACGATTTCGGAAAGGATCTTATAATCGTACACCTTATAGAGTTTCTCTTTTAAGTTTGCCTTCATCGAAGTATTTCCATCCACACTCTCGATAGCTCGCTTCAGAATGTAAGCCTCTTCCTCAGTGAAATGTACCAAACTGGATATATCTTTAAAATAAGGTGAAGCCTTATCCAAGGAATAATATCCATTTGATTTCCGGACGATGAAGCCCGCCATCTTGAAAGCTTCAATATAACGATACACATTACGAGTACTCATGTCCAGACGTCTTCCAAGTTCCTCCAATGTATATTTACGGTTTTGCGTCAAGAGCATCATCAACCGCAACTGTCGCTCGAATTTATACAATTCCATAAGGTAGTCTATTCATTAATTATTATTTCAGATAAGGAGTACCATTATCCCAGAACACTTCTACATTCGAAAGAAGCCATGTCTTTCCCTTATCATTGTTTCCTTGATAGAACAAGATGGTACGTCCGTCTCGGTCGGTAAAGATTCCAGGATGTCCTGACTCGCTTTCGTTCCATTCGCCCGGCTGTCCGTTTCTGAGAAATGGTTCTTCTGACAGGCGTTTCCATACGATACCATCCTCACTCACAGCAACTCCAATCTGTTGAGGAGCATTATTATATGAGCCTGCATAAAACATATAGAGTTTGTCGCCCTGACGAGTGATTGAAGCACCTTCAATACATTTTCCTTCCCAAGGATATATCGGATAAAGAATAGAAGAGTCTGCAGCCAAAGTCCAGTCGTCACGATGAAAATCGCATCCTACCGGAGCTGTTGCGACACCTAACTTCTGTATCACGTATTCAGGATCACGTGTCGCAAAATAAAGGAAATATTTTCCGTTAAACTCGAACACTTCTGCATCGATGGCACGTCCACAACTCCAGTCGCTTGGTTCCGGATGGAAGATAGGATTAGTAGTATCCCGTACGAAGTTTATTCCATCTGTGGAATAAGCATGACAGATTGCGTCCTGACGGGCATTTCCATAAGTCTGATAGAATAAATGTATCGTATCGTTGCGAAGGAACGAGCCGGGAGCACACAATCCTTTTGCTTCATACGGAGCATCTGGAGCTGGCGTCATCTCTCCTATCTTGTTCCAATGAATCATATCCTTGCTTTCTGCAATACCAATGTTCCATCCTTCTTGTTTATCCCAGTTTTTTGGAGGTACGGAATAATACATCAGATAACGATCTTTGAAATGAACGACCGTCGGATCTTTAGCAAAAGGAACACCCACTCTGGTTGTGTCCTTATAAAACATGATTTCCTGAGCGGTTTGCACAGGATGTGAGCAGGAAAACGCAAAAATTCCAGCTATCAGATATAGCAGTAGACGTATTTTCATGATTATCACATTTAAGTGAAACAAAGATAATAAAAAAAACTCCTCACTGCTTTTGCAATGAGGAGTTTTTAATGATATGTTTGGAAGAAATTACATCATACCTCCCATACCGCCCATTCCTGGGTTCGGCATTTCTGGTTTCTCTTCTTTCTTTTCAACGATCACACATTCAGTAGTCAGGAACATTCCTGCGATAGAAGCAGCGTTCTCAAGAGCGACACGTGTAACCTTAGCTGGGTCAACAACACCTGCTGCATGCAAGTTCTCGAACTTGTCTGTACGAGCATTGTAACCAAAGTCATTCTTTCCTTCACGAACTTTCTGAACAACCACTGCACCTTCTTTACCTGCGTTAGCAACAATCTGGCGAAGAGGTTCCTCGATAGCACGCTTAATGATTTCGATACCTGTAGTCTCGTCGTCATTATCGCCCTTCATGCCTTCCAATTTCTCAGCAGCACGAATGTATGTTACGCCACCGCCCGGTACCAAACCTTCTTCCAAGGCAGCACGTGTAGCACACAATGCATCGTCAACGCGGTCTTTCTTCTCCTTCATTTCAACTTCTGAAGCAGCGCCTACATACAATACAGCTACACCACCCGACAACTTAGCCAAACGCTCCTGCAATTTCTCCTTATCATAAGAAGAAGTAGTATTAGCCAACTCAGATTTAATCTGATTAATTCTGTCTTGGATAGCTTCCTTGTCACCAGCACCGTCAACCAATGTTGTATTGTCCTTGTTGATAGTAGCTTTTTCGCAAGAACCTAACATTTCCAAAGTAGCCTGTTCCAATGTCAAGCCCTTCTCTTCGCTGATAACAACACCACCTGTCAAGATAGCGATATCTTCCAACATAGCTTTACGACGATCACCGAAGCCCGGAGCCTTCACAGCACAAATCTTCAAATTAGCACGCAGACGGTTAACAACCAATGTTGTCAAAGCCTCGCTATCAACATCCTCAGCAATAATCAACAAAGGACGGCCACTCTGTACGGCTGGCTCAAGAATAGGAAGTAAATCCTTCAGGTTAGAAATCTTCTTATCGTAAATCAGGATGTACGGATTCTCCATCACGCACTCCATCTTCTCTGTGTCTGTAACGAAGTAAGGAGACAGATAACCACGATCGAACTGCATACCTTCAACAACACCGATTGTAGTATCAGTACCCTTTGCTTCTTCGATGGTGATTACACCGTCTTTTGATACCTTACGCATAGCGTCAGCAATCAACTTACCGATTTCAGGGTCGTTGTTTGCAGAAACAGTGGCAACTTGTTCAATCTTGTCATAGTTGTCACCAACAGTCTCACTCATATCTTGAATAGTATCAACAACACTTGCAACAGCTTTGTCAATACCACGCTTCAAATCCATAGGATTTGCACCAGCAGTTACGTTCTTCAAACCTACACTAACGATAGCTTGTGCCAAAACAGTTGCAGTTGTTGTACCGTCACCAGCATCGTCACCAGTCTTTGAGGCAACTGATTTTACCAATTGTGCACCTGTATTCTGATAAGGATCAGCCAATTCGATCTCTTTTGCAACGGTTACACCGTCTTTTGTAATCTGAGGAGCACCAAATTTCTTCTCCAAAATCACGTTACGGCCTTTCGGTCCTAATGTCACCTTCACTGCATTTGCCAATGCGTCAACGCCTTTTTTCAATTCATCGCGAGCGTCTATATTGAAAAGTAATTCTTTTGCCATTTCTTTCCGTTTTAAAAATTCTACAATAATTATTCGAGTACAGCCAAAACGTCACTTTGACGCATAATCAGGTATTTCTCACCGCTAAACTCAATCTCTGTACCGGCATATTTGCCATACAAAACATGATCTCCGACTTTCAATACCATTTCTTCGTCTTTTGTGCCATGACCTACGGCTACTACTTCACCTTCCAATGGTTTCTCTTTCACTGTATCAGGAATGATGATACCACTTACTGTCTTTGTTTCTGCCTTTGCAGGAAGAACAACTACTCTGTCTGCTAATGGTTTAATGTTCATATTACATTCTTTTTTATATTGTTATTTTATTCTGTTCTTTTAAAAAACACATTCTTTTAAGCGAAAACTGTGCCAAACCTTCCTCTTTCGAGAAATTATTTTCATTTATTTTACGAGCTCCAACAAACCTTCCATCGTAACAGTCTGCTGTTCTCCGGTTGTCATATTCTTGACTGACAGTTTGCCTTCGTTCATTTCGTTCTCACCTACCATTACGACGAATGGAATATTCTTGTTATTGGCATACGTCATCTGTTTTTTCATCTTGGCAGCATCCGGATAAATCTCTGCTTTGATGCCACTCTCACGCAACTTCAACAAGACTTGCAAGCAATAGGCTGCTTCTTTTTCTCCAAAATTTACGAAGAAGACCTGAGTGGCATTAACCGTATCTTTTGGATATAAGTCGAGTTGATTTAAAACATCGTATATTCGGTCGGCACCAAAGGAAATACCGACACCTGACACTCCTGGCATGCCAAACACGCCCGTCAAATTGTCATATCTTCCGCCACCACTGATACTACCAATCTCAACATCCAAAGCTTTCACCTCGAAGATGGCTCCCGTATAATAGTTTAATCCTCGTGCTAAGGTAAGATCCAATTCAACCGTATTCTGAATCTGCAAAGCAGAAACGGTGTTTAATATGAATTCTGTCTCTTCCACGCCCTTCAAACCTATTTCACTACCTGCCAGAATGTCCTTCAGTTGAGCCAACTTCTCACTATTCGAACCACTCAAAAGGATGATCGGCTGTAATTTCTCGATAGCTTCCTGCGGAATACCCTTTTCTGCCAATTCGGCATTTACATTTTCAAGTCCTATTTTATCGAGTTTATCAATGGCTACTGTGATGTCAACAATTCGTTCTGCCTCACCAATAATCTCAGCAATACCTGAAAGGATCTTTCGATTGTTGATTTTGATGCAAACCCGTACGCCAAAACGACGGAAAACTCGGTCAATCATCTGAACCAAGTCGACTTCATTCAACAAGGAATCACTACCGACCACATCAGCATCACACTGATAGAACTCACGATAACGACCTTTCTGCGGACGGTCGGCGCGCCATACCGGCTGAATTTGAAAACGTTTGAATGGGAAACTGAGTTCTTCACGGTGCATCACGACATAACGTGCGAAAGGAACGGTCAAATCATAACGAAGGCCCTTCTCACATAACTTATTTCCAAGTTTTACATGGTCGCGTGTAGCCAATTCCTCATCACTGATATGAGTAAAGCAGTCGCCCGAGTTCAACACCTTGAACAACAGTTTATCACCTTCCTCACCATACTTTCCCATCAACGTGGATAAGTTTTCCATGGAAGGTGTCTCAATCTGTTGGAATCCGAAAAGGTAGAACACTTCGCGGATAGTATCAAATATGTAATTACGTTTCGCCATCTCAACAGGCGAAAAATCTCTTGTTCCTTTTGGTATACCTGGTTTTGCAGCCATATTCTTCTTTTTTTATATTTCGAATGGCGAAGATACGAACAAAAAATGAGACGGAGAGCAAAATAAATAAAAAACACTCAACATAAACGTTTTTTATATTTTACATCCATTGTTATTTCCGACTTTCATCCAACCAACTGAAATGAATTTATAAGATATACTCCAATAATTAAGCTTGTCACATTGGTGACAAAGGCTTTCCACATTGGTGACAAAGGCTTGTCACATTAGTGACAAGAGCTTTCCACACAGGTGACAAGCTTAATTTATCGAACATATTCATATTATATATAAGAAATAAGGTACTTGCTGCCGTTTTTTCTAATAAAATTACTAACTTAGACGCCAAATATTACCTATCATTCAACAATTGTATATGAAGACCAAAGCATTATTGTTTATCGCCGTTGGAGCCTTACTCGGCTTATCAAGTTGTAATCAACAGAAATGGGTGGAAGAATCAAAAGGATCGTACAATCTTGTAACTCAACAAGGTGGTCAAACCCTTGGATACTCTCCCGAATCAGGAGTAAAAATTATTACAAATAAAGGTTATGCCTTCAAAGACTTGAACCGAAATGGTGTGTTAGACCCTTATGAAGATTGGCGTCTTGATCCTCAGACACGAGCAACCGATCTTGCTCAGCAACTATCGATTGAAGAGATTGCCGGATTAATGTTATACAGTGCCCACCAAAGTATTCCAGCTGCCTCTATGGGCGGACGGGGGAATGCCCCGACCTATAATGGTAAGCCTTTCAATGAAAGTGGAGCCAAAGCATCCGATATTTCAGACGCACAAAAGAAATTTCTTTCAGAAGATAATCTGCGGGCGGTTTTGATAACTCGTGTTCAGAGTCCCGAAATCGCTGCAGAATGGAACAATAATGTTCAGGCTTTTGTCGAAGGACTGAACCATGGCATCCCAGCTAACAACAGTTCCGATCCACGTCACACGGCAACATCCGATGCTGAGTACAATTATGGTGCTGGCGGTCAAATATCCATGTGGCCATCTTCGTTGGGTTTGGCTGCGACATTCGATCCTGCGTTGATGAAAACCTTTGGACAAATCGCATCTCAGGAGTATCGTGCTCTTGGAATCGCAACTGCTCTTTCTCCACAAGTCGATTTGGCCACCGATCCACGATGGAGTCGCTTCAGTGGTACTTTCGGAGAGGGAACAAAACTGGCAATCGAATTGTCACGTGCCTATTGCGACGGCTTCCAGACCTCTCCAACTGAATTATCTGTCGATGGTGCTTGGGGCTATCAAAGTGTAAACGCCATGATT
The DNA here is from genome assembly GCA_947168315.1 of uncultured Bacteroidota bacterium. Classification (GTDB taxonomy): domain Bacteria; phylum Bacteroidota; class Bacteroidia; order Bacteroidales; family Bacteroidaceae; genus Phocaeicola. Next base: position 37,739 of record CAMVLL010000007.1, read on the forward strand.
AAGCACTGGTATGGCTATGGCGCACAGGAAGGTGGACGTGACTCACACTATAACTATGGCAAGTATGCCGTTTATCCAGGCAAAAACCTTGAAGAACATAAACTAACTTTCACGGAAGGTGCGTTCAAACTGGAAGATGGAACCCAGATGGCTTCGGCCGTGATGCCTATCTACAGTATTTTGTTCAACCAAGACCCGAGTGGTGCTAATCTTGGTGGAAGTTTTAGCAAATGGATGATTGAAAATCAGCTACGTACACAAAACAATTTCGATGGTGTAGTTTGTACTGACTGGGGCATCACCAACGATAATAGAGCTGTGGAAGCCTTTGATGGCAAGCCCTGGGGCGTAGAAGGCATGAGCATTGCTGAGCGTCATTATCAGATTCTGAAAGCAGGAGTGGATCAGTTTGGCGGAAACAACGACAAAGGTCCGGTTTTGGAAGCTTATCAGATGTGGGTAAACGACTTTGGAAAGGAAAGTGCTGATGCGAGATTCCAGAAATCAGCCTATCGCCTTTTGCTGAATGTTTTCCGTACTGGCCTTTTCGAGAATCCATATCTTGACCCGAAAGAGACAGCTGTCGTTGTAGGTAAAAGCGATTTTATGGAAGCTGGATACAATGCACAGTTGAAATCAGTGGTTATGTTGAAGAACCATAATAAAGCATTGCCTCAGACAGGGAAAAAGAAAGTGTATATCCCCAAAATACACGAGACCCGATCACAAGGTTTCTTCGGCATGTCGGGCGAAGACCGTTGGGTTGATCCGGTAAACCTCAACCTTGTAAAGAAATACTACGATGTGGTTGAAAAACCTTCCGAAGCCGACTTTGCCATTGCTTTCATCCAAGCACCAAAGAACACGCCGGGGTATGATGCGAACGACGCAAAACGTGGTGGTAATGGCTATGTTCCAATCAGTTTGCAATACAATGACTATACGGCGACCTATGCTCGTGCAACTTCTATCGCAGGCGGAGATCCATTGGAGAAGTTTACGAATAGAACATATAAGGGAAAGACGGTGAAAACAAGTAACAAGGACGACCTAAAAGTGGTACTTGACACAAAAGCAAAGATGGGACATAAACCTGTCATCGTTGTTTTGAACACAGGAAAGCCTGTAGTACCTGCCGAATTTGAAGGAAAAGCTGATGCAATCCTGATTTCATTTGGCATTCAGAACCAAGCAATCTTCGATATTATCAGCGGTAAGGCAGAACCTTCCGGTTTGTTGCCGATGCAAATGCCGGCAAACATGAAAACGGTCGAGGAACAGAACGAAGATGTTCCGCGCGACATGGTTTGTTACAAGGATGCTGATGGAAATATCTACGATTTCGCCTTCGGTATGAACTGGAGTGGTGTGATTAATGATGGCCGTGTGGCTGCATATAAATAAAAAATAAGACATATGAAGAATTTACTTTTATGGATGCTTGCAGGACTGATGATGACCGCCTGTACATCGCAACCGAAATCACAGAAAAAAGAGAGTCCAAAGAAAGTATTGGTTCTCTATTTCTCAGTAACAAATACAACAAAACAATTGGCTGAGTATATCCAGCAAAAGACAAATGCTGATATCGAAGCCATAGAGGCTGTCAATCCTTACCCTACTGATTTCGAAGGAACGGCTGCCCGCTGGCAGGAAGAGTTAAAGGCAAACACATTGCCTGAGATTAAACCACTGAAAGCTAACTTTGATGATTATGATATCATCTTCTTAGGTTATCCAATATGGGGTGATCGTTATCCACTTACAATCAAAACATTGATTAAGACTGGAGCGCTCAACGGCAAGGTGGTTGTTCCTTTTGCAACAAGTGGAAGCAGCAGTGTGAAACAAAGTGTGGTTGAACTGAAAAAGGATGTTCCTACCATTCAAGTTGCCGATGCATTCTGCGTTCGCAGTGCTTTGATGGACAAGTTGCCTATCTTTGTCGACCGTGAACTGATTTCATTAGGTTTGATTGAGGGTGAGAACGAGGTACTTGCCGACTTTTCTGAAATGCGTGAGCCAACGGCAGAAGAAATAGCACTCTTCGAACAGTCATTCGCTGATTATCCTCGCATGAATGGTACAAAAGCAGCTAGCGTTGCCAGTCGCACCACATCAAGAGGCACTGATTATAAATTTATTGGTGAGAATAACGGAGCGAAGATGGAGATCTATGTCACAAAAGAAAAAGGAGATACTGCTCCTTACTTCACCGCTGTTGACAGATAATTTAGAATCATCAAGAACGACATTATGGTAAATCACACAAAATATTTATCCTTTCTAATCATTATTCTTGCTGCGCTTTCATTTCAATCGTGCGGCAAGGATAATAGCGAGGAATCTAACAAAGAAGAGAAGGAAATAACCCCTCCCCAGGTTGTTTTACCTCATGTTGAAATAAAAACTCCAAAATCCGCTGAGATTGTAAGTAAGACAGATTGGATGGAAGGGGCTTCCATAACCATTACCTTACCTGACGGAACGAAAGATTATGAGAGTAATAACCTTCAGATTCGAGGAAGAGGCAACACAACCTGGGACTATCCAAAGAAACCGTTTGCATTAAAGTTGGAAAGTAAGGCCGAAATCTTAGGTATGCCAAAGCATAAACGTTGGGTTTTATTGGCCAACTGGATGGATCGTACATTGATGCGTAATGATGTCGCCTTCCAAATCGCGCGTCAGACAGAATTAGCATGGACTCCCAAAGGACAATTCGTTGAACTGACACTCAATGGTAAACATTTGGGGAACTATTACCTCTGCGAACAAATTAAAATCGACAAGAACAGGGTAAACATCCGCGAGATGAGCGAGACAGATACTGAGGGTGACAACCTGACTGGCGGTTATCTGATGGAGCTGGATGTCTACTATGATGAAGTCAATAAGTTTCATTCATCTATCAAAAACCTTCCTTATATGTTCAAGGAACCCGATGAAGAGACTTTGCAACCTGAACAATACGAGTACATGAAAGATTTCATCAACGAATTTGAAGCAAAACTATATGCATCCGACTGGCTTGAGAAACGTGAGTACGTCAATTATATCAACTTGGAATCGTTTGTCGATTATTGGTTCGTTTTCGAATTGTCAAATAACGGAGAACCGACATGGCCGAAGAGTTGTTATATGTATAAAGATAAGTCTGGGAAACTAACAGCCGGACCAGTTTGGGATTTTGATTGGGGCGCATTCCGCCCAGGAAATCGTTTTTTAAACAAAGAAGCGCTCTATTATGACCGTTTATTCAAAGATCCTGCCTTTGTGACGCTGGTAAAAAATCGATGGACGAAGTTTAAACCTAAATTTGATACAATCCAAGCCTATATCTTCACAACTGCAAAAATGTTAAATGCATCTGCTCAAACGAATATCGCTCTTTGGCCTATTGATAACGATGTAAATGGCGATGAGACCCTTTCTTTTGAGCAAGCCATTGACCGTATGGCTGGAGCATACTTAGGGAAACTTGCCTGGATGGACAAGCAAATAAATAATATGTAAACCAAAACTAATATGAAACATGTCTTCTTCCGGACTCTTATCGTAACAATGGTCCTGTTTTTTACACCTACTATATGGGCACAACACATTTATGTATCTCCTTTAGGGAATGATCAATCAGCAGGAACTCTGCAAACTCCTTTCCAAACCATTGGGAAAGCAATCGAATATACACGCTTGTTTCCAGGTAATGATACTGTATACATTCATATATCAAGCGGATTATATGAGATAGATGAACCCATTGCATTGACTGAGCAGGATGTGCACCCGATTGTTTTCGAAGGAGATGCCAATAATATGCCTGTCATTAGTGGCGGTTACCGCATTCGTAATTGGACTATCACACCTGAAGGTTGGTGGAAGACTTATGTTCCTCAGGTTATCAAGTACGGTAAACTCTTTGAACAGTTATTTGTGAATGGCGAACGTGCCACTTTAGCTCGTACCCCTAACAAAGGACTGTTTGAAGTCATCAATAAAGTACATCAAACAGCAATTGAAACCGAAGGAAAAGATGAAGGATATGGATATCATATACAACGCTATGATACCGACCCACAAAACCTATCATCACTCAAGAAAATCAATGAAGGCTATTGGGGCGATGCAAACCTAAAAGATAAAGATATCCGTATTAAACTTTATCAAGCATGGGATAATACCTACAAATCTGTGGACTATATCAACCCCGACTCTGGATATATCTATGTGCATGGAACAAAACTTCATAACATGTATAGCAATCGGAACCTCTTTTTGCTGGAAAACTATCCAGAAGCACTTGATAGTCCGGGAGAATGGTTCTTAAACGATAAAGGGGAATTGACTTATATTCCACGACCAGGTGAAAAACTTGAGAATTCTGTTGTTTACGCTCCTACTCTATCCCACCTACTTATCATTAAAGGTACTCAACAGAAAAAAGTTTCAGGGAAGATTTTCAAGAATCTTTCATTCCAACATACAGCTTATTATCTTCCAAGAAAAGGGACAACCCCTCATCAGGCGGCGACACATTTAGAAGGTACCGTATTGATAAATAACGCAGAAGGAATCGTCCTGGAAAACTGTGAAATCAAACATACAGGAAACTATGGCGTATCATTCGAAAACTCAATGAATAGTAAAGTTGAGCACACCTTTCTTTATGATTTAGGAGGAGGAGGCATCAAAATCGATAACTCCGACGAAATCATCGTTCAGAATAATATCATCCGTAAAGGTGGACAAGTATTTCCTGCCGGTGTTGGTGTCATTCTTCGTCATTCCGCTAAAAACAAAGTCGTTCACAACGATATATGCGACCTACGATACTCTGGAATCTCTGTAGGATGGATATGGGGTTATGGTCCTAATCGTTCAGTTGAAAACGAAATAGGTTATAATCATATTCATCATCTGGGCTGGGGAGAGTTAGATGACATGGGAGGAGTCTACACTTTGGGCATTTCACCTGGTACAACCGTACATAATAACCTTATCCACGATATCTACTCACACGACTATGGAGGCTGGGGACTCTACACGGATGAGGGCAGTACAGATATCATTATGGAAAACAACTTGGTTTATGCATGTAAATGCGGTGGTTTCCATCAACATTATGGCAAAGACAATATAATAAGGAACAACATTCTCGCTTGGGGAACATGGCAACAAATCCAATGGTCCAGAGCCGAGGAACACCGTTCATTCATCTTTGCACACAATATTGTGTTATCTGACGGCTTCCCGTTGGCTTCCAATCAATCAACATGGGAAAAAGGCAAAGCCGACTTTGATAGAAACTGCTTCTGGGATATCGATGATCCCAATCCGATGTTCAACAATATACCTCTTAGCGAGTTCTTTAAAAGACACGATCGAAAAGCTGTTCATGCCGATCCTATGTTCCGAGATCCTTTACATGGTGACTTTACCTTCAAAAACTTGAAAGTAGCCAAAAAGATTGGTTTCAAACCATTCGATTATTCAATGGCAGGTGTAGAAGGAGATGATACGTGGAAACAAAAAGCACAGATGCAGCCAGAGGAAATAGAGGACTTTAGAAACATTGTCCGCGAAGGCGAGAAAAAGTTCTGTGAAAAAGAACCAGCAAGTTACCGACCCGCTGTGGCTCGAAATGAGAAAAATGAAGGGAAAATATATCCTAAGTATTATGAATAAGGGGTTTGCTATCAAGCAAAACCCTTATAACATATATCCAATCTCATCCGATGATCTTATTTCAAAGGAGTCATATTCTCACGACGCCATTTCATATACTCCTCCCACAGTTCCAACTGAGGTTTATTGGGTATCGGGGTAAGATAAGCTCCGTCACGGAAATTCATAACAGTCTCCGTATCCTTAACATATTCAGGCCAATATGGCAGATAACCTCCATTTGGATCACCTGTCTTAATGAAGTTAATCCAATATTGCATTACCAGACGTGAGAGAGCCTCATCACTTGGACTGGAAGGACCACCGAATCCGCCCAACTGTCCGAATGTCAGTCCCAACTCACCTGCATGCATGGTTAGTTGTTGACGGTCAGTCTGCTGTCCACGACGGAAAAAATTCTGTTTCGCGTGATTAAAGAAGAACATATAAACTTTACCATTCCTCTTTCCTTCTGTATAATTCTTGCTTTGCAAGTTTGCCCATGCATAAGTAGGCCACGCAAAAGCAGCTTCGCGGAAAATATCTGAATGAGCATCGTATGCTTCTTGAGGTGTTGTTCCAGGATACATCTTACGAAACTTTTGCTGCCATTCAGAATTTGGAAAACTCTCTTTCATCTCCTTCTCATATTGTTCAGAAGTAAAGCCACCACCGAACCCCGTAAACATAGATCCCTCATCACTATTGGTTCCAATCAAGACATTTACGTCATTATAATTACCTTCTTCATAAAGTTTATAAGGATCACTCATCAAAACATAGTCATCGTATGTAGGCCAGAGAGCGCCACCTGCGCCAAAAGCAATCGGGTCGCCCATGAATTTCTCAGGATCTTGCTTCCGCAAATCCTTCAATTTCATTTTACCCATCCCCATTCTCTCGAGATAAGCTTTCCCATATACTTCACTTCCTTTTACGTTACGAATAGAATTATTGTCAATACGGACATTATCCACCGGAACCATACTACCTCCACTCTCTGAAATAGCACCACGGAACAAACCTTTTGCCAGCGGACTTTGACAAAGCATGGCAACAGAAATAGCTCCAGCGCTCTCCCCCATAATCGTTACCTTTTCCGGATCACCTCCAAAGGCAGAGATATTATCGTGAATCCATTTCAAAGCAGCAATTTGATCCAACAACCCATAATTTCCACTGATGGCACGGCCAGTCTCTTTAGCACTTTCTTGACTCAGTTCAGGTAAAGATAAGAAACCAAAAGCGTTTGTCCGATATGTGATTGCAGCATACACGATACCAGCTTGAGCATATTTCTCCCCATTCTGTTCCCACGAAGCACCTGTATTAAAGCCACCTCCATGAATCCACACCAAAACCGGCAAGTTCTCTCCCGCTTGTTTCGCAGGAGTAAGCACATTTAAGTAAAGGCAATCCTCACTAACACCGGGCTGACCAGGCCGTGAAGGTCTTTGACTTTGTTGATAAGGTTTATCCTTGAAAGTGTCTGCTTTATAAACTCCTTCCCATTTCTGAGGAGGAAGTGGAGCTTTCCAACGAAGGTCTCCCACTGGAGGTTGAGCAAACGGAATACCTTTATAATATGCCAAACCATTTTGTTCTACACCTTCCACTGTACCTTGCTGGACAGTCGTACGTAACAGCTGGGCATTTATACTCACACAAATACTCGAGAAAACGAAGAAACAAATCAACTTAATAGCTTTCATAGTCATACTTTTTGAAGATTCAACAAATTTACACTATTGAGAATAAATATCCAAATACTAAGGTAAAGTAATTAATCATATAATTGAGGAAGGAAAAATGTCCAATATATTTGATAGTTCAACCTATTTAATTATCTTTGCCTTAAAGAATTACATATATAGGTATAAACGTAATAACTAACTTTTATTTTAAATACAATGGATAAGTCAAGACGTCATTTTCTTGAGGTTTCAGCTGCCGCTTTAGCTGGAATCACTGTACTTCCGACACTTTCATCATGTGCAGGTAATAATGCAAAGGCCTCTGCCACATCAGCCGGAAAAATTAATTCAAACTTTGCAGGTGTTGCCATGGGTGCTATCACTTATAGTTGGCGTTCTCTGCCAGGTGGTTTGGATAATCTGATCAATTATTGCAAAGAAGCAAATGTTAGTAACTTAGAGTTGATGGGTAATGATTTGGAAACCATCTTAGGTGTTCCAGAGAATCCAACTCAACGTCTGTTTGCAGAACTGAGAGCTGCCATGGAAAAAGCAGGACAGAAAATAACAGGCCGTCCTACTCTTAGTGCAGAAGCACAAGCAGAAATAGAAAAATATAATAAGGACCTTGACGCTTTCCGTACAAATATGGACTGGGATAAGGTAGAAGAAGTACGCAAACGTTTCGCTGCTGAAGGTATCGACATCCACATTGTGAAGACCAGCCCAGGAGCAAACAGTAGCGATGACTACATTGATTACTCATTCAAGTTGGCAAAAGCGATGGGTGCTTCTGCTGTAACAACAGAAATGAGTTTGGCTGCAGCACAAAGAGTTGCTCCTTTTGCAGAAAAACACGACATGATCATTGCTTTGCACAACCACTTCCAGTATGCTCAGGATGAGTTCAAGGATGGACCAGAGCAAGTATTGGCAGTATCTCCGAAGGTAATGCTGAATTTTGACCAAGGTCATTACTTTGGTTCTACAGGAAAGAATCCAGTAGATTTTATTAAGAAATATCAAGACCGCATCTTCTCTATGCACATTAAAGATAAGACCGGTCCTAACACCGAAGGTGCTCCAAATGCTAATCAAGTATGGGGACAAGGACAGACTCCGCTGGAGGAAGTATTGCATTATGTTCGTGACAACAAACTACCTATTTACTGCGATATCGAACTGGAATACGATGTAAAACCATGGTCGAATGCTGTTAAAGAAGTGGGTACCTGTGTGAAATATGCTCGTCAAATCTTAATGTAATAATAGAAAAACATTTTCCATGAAAAAAATTATCATCGCTTTGCTGGCTATCGTTTGCGTTTCCTGTCAAACAGCAGTCCAGGATAATCCTCTTAAAGATAAGATTATACTATTCGTATATGGCGGATGGGATGGTCATCAGCCCAAACAGTGTCACGACTTTTTAAAGCCATGGCTGGAAGAGCAAGGAGCTATCGTTTATTCTAGCCAGAGTCTGAATTCTTATACCGACAAAGAACTTATGGGAAAGGTGGATCTGATAATCCAAACCTGGACCATGGGGAACATTTCTGCTGAACAAGAAAGAGCTCTGACAGAAGCTGTACGTAACGGTGTAGGACTAGCTGGATGGCATGGTGGATTGGGTGACGCTTTCCGTAACAATACTGAATATCAGTTTATGGTAGGCGGTCAATGGGTTGCTCATCCAGGAGGAAAGGTTGACTATGATGTGGATATCGTAGACAAAAAAGACCCCGTTACAAAAGGTCTGAAAAAATTCCATATGCAATCTGAACAGTATTATATGCATGTTGATCCAGGTGTAAAAGTTTTGGCAACAACAACTTTCGACGATGAGCATGCTTCCTGGATAAAAGGCGTAGTAATGCCAGTGGTATGGAAAAAATACTATGGGAAAGGACGTGTCTTCTATTCTTCACTATGTCACGACGTGAACGATTTCAAAGTTCCCGAAGCATTCGAAATCATGAAACGTGGAATAGAATGGGCTGCTCTTTCTAAGGAAGGGAAGTAAAAACATACCATTCTAGGGGAAAGACATCAGACACGATTCTGGAAAAGACTTGAGTCTTGCCGTACAGCATAACAATGTATACGACAAGACTCATTTCTTTTTCTGCATAAATGAAGCCTCTACTGTCCTTTCCCAAAGATAATCATTAATAAAATACCAAGAAGATTTCAAGTCCTTCAAAGAATACCTGATGAAAATATAAAAAATGAGTCATTTATGCTTGGATAAAAGGTAAATTATGTTTAACTTTGGATTAGCATAATAAATCTAATATCATATCAGTATGAAAAAGACATTGATTCTTTTCGCCACCTTTGTTATGGCGGCACATTTTGGCTACGCACAGAACACAGAGATTAAGGAAGATTTTGTTCCCTCCGAACTCAACCAACCAGGAAAGGAGTATCCTATGGTAAACTCTCAAGGTTATGCCCGCTTCCGCATCGAAGCGCCTGAAGCAACATCAGTACGTGTAGGCCTCGGCCAAGGCGGAACTGTCTTAGCAAAGGGCGATGATGGTGCATGGTGGGGCACTACGGCTGCTCCTTTGGATGAAGGCTTCCATTACTATCACATTTACATTGATGGTGGAACGTTTAATGACCCTGGAACAGAGAATTTCTACGGATCGACTCGTCAAGAAAGCGGTATTGAAATACCTGCCCACGACAAAGCATTCTATGAGGAGCGTAATATTCCTCACGGCAATGTGCAGCAAGTACTTTTCTGGTCAAATAGTACGAACAAGCTGAAGAAAGCATTTGTTTACACACCTCCTACGTATGGGAAAGATGGCAAGAAATATCCTGTTCTCTATCTTCAACACGGTTGGGGCGAGAACGAATATGCATGGTGGAACCAAGGTCACGCAAACCTCATCATGGACAATCTTATCGCAGAAGGAAAGATTGAACCATTCATCATCGTTATGACTTATGGAATGACTAATGAAGGTTTCCGTCCCGGAGCTCGTAGTCAAGCAGCACCTGGTAATCGTCCAAACGGTCAACAACCTGCACAAAACGCTCAGCGTCCTGCTCGCAGTATGAGACTTAACAATGGTTTCGAGGCTGTTCTTTGTGATGAACTTATTCCGTACATCGACAGTCATTTCAATACTATTGCCAATAAAGAACACCGTGCAATGGCTGGTCTTTCCATGGGAGGAATGGAGACTCATAGTATTACCTTGGCACGTCCTGAACTATTTGGCTATTACGGTCTGCTTAGTGGAGGTACCTACTCTCCAGAAGAAATTGCAAACACAGGAGTAAAGTTTGTTTTCATGGGATGCGGTAGTAAGGAAAGACCCGAAGGCGTCATCAAAGCAGCCAACGACCTCAAAGCTGCAGGCTTCAATGCAATGTCCTACGTCTCTGAAGGAACCGCACATGAGTTCCTTACTTGGAGAAGATGCCTCTATCAGATGGCTCCGAAACTTTTCAAATAAAAAAAAAGAATATCATTCATAGAAAGGAAGACGCGAAGAATCGCGTCTTCCTTATATTTATCAAGAATTAACCACGAAATATTGTGAGAATAAAAACATCTTACCTGAAAACATTAAGTTATGAGATTATTTTCCAACATCATCCTGACAACAGCATTATATATGTTTTGTTGCATCAGTCAAGCTGCTACTCCAAAATCTTTTGAACGGAAAGATACAAAATCCAGAACAAACACAGTGAAATTCGAAACGTACTCATGGGATTTCGGTACCATTTACTCCTCAAAAGGAGCAGTCAGTCATACTTTCACACTTAAGAATGAATCTCCAATTCCCGTAAAGATCAGTCGTCAAGTAGGTAGTTGCGAATGTATACAAGCTCATTACACTGACAAAGCCATTGCTCCTGGAGATGCCTCAGAGATAATAGTAACTTTAAAGCCGAATGTTATCGGCCAAACCTACCGACATGTGGAACTTATTGACCAAAACGGAAAGAGTCTAGGTGCATTAGAGGTGAAAGCCAACGTAAAAGAGGGTATCGGACCAAATAAGTTCCCGTTCCAAGACACAAGTCTTAGCAATCAAGAAAGAGTAGAAAACCTAATATCTCTTCTCACTCCAGAAGAAAAAGTAGGCCTTATGATGAATAAAGCCATATCTGTTGATCGACTTGGCATACCTTCCTATAACTGGTGGAGCGAAGCATGTCACGGTATTGTTCAGAATGGCTACACCGTATTCCCTCAACCTATCGGCATGGCAGCAGCCTTCGACAAACAGATGATATACGATGTTTTCAGTTCTGTCTCCGATGAGGCAAGAGCCAATTGGAATCGTTCAAATCACAACATTATGAACGTGCCAATGGGGACCATCTACTACCCCGGCAATCCTGAACTGAGTTTCTGGTGCCCCAATGTCAACATCTTCCGCGATCC
>CAMVLL010000008.1 GCA_947168315.1 uncultured Bacteroidota bacterium
AGCGAGCGAAGCGAGGGCGTTTGGCTCGTTTAGGGAAACATGCTTTAATTTTTAGCTTTTTTGCGCGAGCCGGTGACTTTTTTCTTTGGTTCGGTTTCTTTTTTGGTCATGCAAAAAAGAAATGAACAACACTGGCATGCAAAAAAGAAATGAACAAACACTGGCATGCAAAAAAGAAATGAACACAACATAGAGCATGAACAAAAAAAAACACGGGCCTACATAAGGTAGGCCCCTTATAGGGAATGGGTATAAAAACAAAGAAGAAAAAGGAATAAAAACAATACAGGCAAGAGATCTATTACACTTATCTCCTGCCTGTAATCTATTACCTTTACGTGATATTACTTATTTCTCCAAAGCCATTTTCAAAGCTTGAGTCGTCACATAATACTTAGCGATCATATTTGGTACTTCCCATTCCGGCAATTTTCCATCAACCAGATATTTCAGGAAGTTTTCCGTAACCTGACCGAAGTGAGCCTCATGACCATTGCGGTAAGAGTCCGGAATAATAACGTGCCATGCTTTACCATTCTTCGTTTTCTCCAAAGCGATACCCGGATACTTCTTCACGAGTTCAGCAAAGTTCTTATTCAATGCCTCTTCGTAACCTTTCAATCCCTTCAAAGTCTCCTTCGTTGGAATGATATAAAGTTCCGGACGGAAGTTCTCTTCCTTACCTTGTTTAATCGTCAACTCAGCTTTTGTACCACGCAAGTTGGAATAATGAGAGTCACCACCGACAGGAGCCTCATAGTCCCAAAGAATAGTCAACTTCGCATTCACACCTTTCAAGCAATAGTTGATCTCGCCATTTTGGTACACGTTCAGCTTACCGTCCTTTACATCATCCTTCAAGAAATCAGGGAATTCATCCATACCTGTAGAAGCCTTGAACTGTTCTTTTGTCAAGACAGTCGGCCAACGACGGGCAGAATTCATCTGAATATCCTTCGTATAATCCAAGATCACATTTGGGAAACACTCCCACTGAACCAAGTCAACGAGGTGAGTCGATACGTCAACCAAGCCTTCACCTTGTTGCTTGATATCATAGAACCATGCCGGACGGATAAGTGCATTGCCAGAAACGACTTTATAGAAATTATGCACACTTTCCATGACAACGCCCGGGTTATCCGGCGTTCCATTCTCCTGTGAGCCATACACATCAGCCAACAGAGAAAGCTCACGCTGAAGAATAGTGGTAATCTCATGGCGTTCTGTCATGATATCATACAACAAGATGCCCTTATCTGCCGCAATGTCGAAACATTCTTTCAACTCATCAAACTTATCCGGTGTGATAACCATCGGTTTATCGGCCAACACGTTAATCCCAGCCTCCAAAGTCTGCTTGATATAATCTGTCTTCAGCCGGTTATTTCCTGCTGTAACCATCACGTTACCTTTCTTCTCGGCAATCATCTTCTCCATGAAGTCCTCACCGGTATAGATAATCTCGTTCCAATGAGTAGGGTTATCGGAACGCTTGTTATAAGCTTCCACCTTCGCAAGATGCTCTTTCAGATCGGCTCCTCCCGGCGAGTAAACATAAACATCCTCGCTGATTTGAGGATAAGACGTTTTCTGGACCAAGGCAGCATGGAAATGTCCTGGGTCCAACGTAATAAGTTTAACCTCACCGGCCGCACCGGTAAATGATTGTGGTTCCTCCTGTTGTTGAGTTTTCTGTCCACAAGCAAACATAATCAAAGGTAAAGTCAAAAGTAATAATTTCTTCATCGTAACATTCTTAATAGTTTCCGCAAAAGTACAGATAAAAAACTAAATTATGATTATTCCTTTGCAAACTTTTCGTATAATGCGTTCAGGTTAGCCTCTTCCGGAGTACCACCGTAAACCAATACGCGATACTTCAAGTGGATCTTCTCCCCTTTCTTCAGGTCAGCTTGCTGATCGTTCTCCGGCCAATACATAGGAGTCGGTGACATAAAACCATAATCGCGTGTGAACCATGGAGAAGGGAACCATTTGGAAGAAGGATGCTGCATGATGACGATACCTTCGTAGCCTGTCTTACGCTTTCCATAGAAAGTCAGCCACTTAGCACGAGCACCGAATGTCTCTTTCTCACCCATCTGGCCCTCACTGTTAACCATCACACCACCTTGTTTCACGGTTAAGTCCTCTGCTATACGAGCACTGAAGAGGGAGTGATTGGTCTTTAAGATGGTCACATCCATCAACATCTCCATTTCGATCTCGAAATCCAACTGATACAAAGATTTTGAAGGAGAGGAAATGGTGATCAAACGTTTATCTTTGATAGGAGCCTCGGCATCCGGACGTTTCCAGATACATTCATCTTCGATGACTACACGCTCACCTTTCTCTTCCAAGATACGAGCACCGATAGAGATGATACGACCACGGTTCAATCCTTCCTGCCAATAGTTACCACCATTCACACGGTCGCAACCAAAGAACAACGAAGTATGGTGAGGATACAATCCATTACGCATAGAGGTAGCGCTTCCACCCGAAACAGGAGCGTTTACAGGGAAGAAGAACGGGTATTTCTCATCTTCATAGAAACGATAACTAGTAAAGAAACTTCCAGCTACGGTGACATCAATACGGTTTCCGATTTTCTCAGCCGAAACCTGCTGAGGTTGAGCATCAACCCGACTGAAACTACATAAAAAAGCTACTATTGCTATACTGAATAAAAAGAAACGATTTTTCATGATACTTTATTTTGATATTAATTCTACTGTTGGTGGATAAGCGAAATCATTCCACAGTTCGTCAGCCCGCTCGGGTGCCATCTCACCATCATAAGCATAAAGGCGGTAACGCAACTTATATTTTTTTCCACTCTCCAAATTCCAATCCATATTCTTTGTTGGTGCAAAGTTAATGAACGCATCTCCTCTACCACCATTTGCATTCTCATCCCAAATGCGAAGTGGCTCGGGCGAGTTATAGTTATCAGGGGCTCCAAGGAACAACAATCCAGAATGACCTGCTGGAGAAGTACCGGTAATATAGATCCAACGAGCCCGTGAACCATCAATCTTTTGGCGGGAATTTCCTTCTGAGGTCATCATGATGCAGTTCTTATTCGTCCAAATCTCGTTGGCACGATAACCGAAACCAGCATAACGATACTCTTTCAGCAAGACTGGCAGATTTGTTGAAGGCATCAGGTCGGATTCAAAGTCCCAAAGGAAACCTTCTCCCACATGCCAAGCTTTTACCTTCCACAGTTCGTCCATGATTTTCTTCTCGCCACCTGATTTAAAGATGACATGGCTTAACCTTGCATCAAAGCCCGACATCATCGAACCTTGATAAGTCTGCTCGATAGTACTTGCCCGAACAGTACCTTTCTTGTCGCCTAGGTTCCATAAATCGTAGATAGTGCCGTCATACTCCAATTTTGTCCACGGATTCCAAATACCATAATGATGGCGATGGTCCTTCGGCTGAATTGTTGTCAAGACAAATCCCGATGGAGTAAAAGCTGGATGGATATAACCGCTTCGTTGGAAGATCGGATCTACGCCTGCCGGTGGCATGGTAATGGTGTATTTATATGCCAGAACAGGGCGTCCATCCTTCTTCACGATCAAAGAATTGGAATCATCTTCCACTTCCATAAAGGAAGCACGAGCCTTCGGTTTCTTTGTCTTCAGGAGGAATTCACGGACCTCGTTAACCTGGGTTATTCCCTCCAATGTAAAGTACAGGAGTGCCTTACCATCTTCTACAACCAGTTGAGAAGCAACGGGCACTTTCTTCTTACCGTTAAGTTCAAACAAAACAAACTCATATCCTTCTTTCAACGGTATGGAAGAAACATCCGCAGCTACGATGCAGTCCTGGCGTTCAAACCTTCCCGCATTTACCAGAAGACGAACGTTTCCTGCTGTAAGTGGCAACTCTATCCAACAAAGGAAGAATACTACAAGATAGAAAAGTTTTTTCATAACTCCTTTTAGAATTGATATGGTGGACGTTGTGGACGACTTAACATAGAGTTAGCCTCATCATCATTCTTGAAACGTTCCAAAATCGGATCCCAGTACAGACGACGATGCAACTTCATGGCGATATGTTGCAACAGACAAACTGAACAAGAGCGGTGAGCGATCTCAACCGGACAGATATTCAGTTGACGTGTACGAATGGATTGCAACCAGTTACCATGGTGATCTTTACTTTCATAAAGATGGATCTCGTTCTCACCGATCTTCGACTGTAAGATACGAGGATCAGATGCCTTCAGCGGACTTGAAGCATACGTCTTCGGGTCGTTGGCTGATGCTTGATAGTTTCCTCTACTTACGAAGATCCAACCTTCTGTACCTGTAAACAACAATCCGTTTGGCTTCTCCTTACTATCCGTTGTTCCACGAACAACTACGCCGTTGGCATAAACCATTTCGGTAGCATATTCTCCGTGAACATCCCACAAACCTTGATCAGCAAACTTTGCTTCACCATACAGTTCAACCGGTCCTGAATATTCGGTTCCCATTGCCCAATGTGCAATATCAAAATGGTGTTGTCCCCATCCAGTAATCATACCGGCACCGAATTGTTCACAACGCAACCAACCTGGGCGGTCATAACCTTTCTGCGGGTGTACTCTATCTACAGTGTATGGTACATAAGGAGTCTCACCTAACCATTTCTCATAATTGAATCCATCAGGAATTGGCATTGGAGTAGGATCACCTCCAGCAGGATCGCCCGGCAAGCGAACCTCAATTTCCTTCAATTGACCGATACGACCGTTACGGACCAATTCACAAGCGATACGGAACTGTTCGGAAGAACGTTGTTGTGTACCGATTTGGAAGATACGACCAGTAGCATTCACGGCATTACTAACCTTACGACCTTCCTCGACAGTCAGAGATGTCGGTTTCTCCAAATAGATATCTTTCCCTGCACGTGCTGCATCAATAGCTGGTTTTGCATGCCAGTGGTCAGGTGTACAGATAATCACAGCATCAACGTCCTTATTAGCGAGCAATTCCTCATAATGCTCATAAGTCTTCACGCTATTATATGGAGTTCCATATTTCTTCGTATAATAGTTCTCTACGTAACTCTTTGCCTCAGCTACACGATGTGCATCCAAATCACAGACTGCAACGATACGAGCGTCATCATATTTCCAAACGCCTGGCATGTCATGGTCACGGGCAATACGTCCGGTACCGATTACACCGATGTTAATACGGTTAGAAGGGGCATCTTTCCCCAAAACATGAGCAGGCACAATTGTCGGAACACCTATTAGTCCCAAACCCGATGCCATCGACACTTTTAAAAAATCTCTTCTAGACAAGTTTTTCATGATATTATATTTTAAAAATTATACTATTATCCCAAAAACAAAGTTAACATTTAAATTCTTGTATAATAGTTTGTTTTTTGCAAGCAATTATCTTATTTTTGCATTAAGGAGAAGTGAGTATGGTTAAGTTAATGCACGAACAAGTGTCGGTGAAAGAGGACTCTCCCATCATTGCGAGGTTCTATGACTACGAACATTTCACGTATCCGTGGCATTTTCATCAAGAGTTTGAGATCATCTACGTTGAAGAAAGCCACGGTGAGGAGTTCATTAACGACAGCAAGATCCATTTCTACCCCGGCGACATCCTATTTATCGGTGCGAATACACCACACTACACCAAGTCGGCCCCAGAATATTATGAGGGGAACGAAGGACTCAGGGCGAAAGGAGTCATCATCCAGTTCAGAAAAGATACGCTGCCAAATATTATCTTTCAGTATCCAGCCTATCACAAGATAAAACAACTGTTAGATAGGGCCAATCAAGGTATTTACTTCAATATCAATCATAACGAGCACATCCGTAAACTGATAGAGAATGCGCCGAAGGAGAAAGGCATCCAACTTTTGGCTAGTATTCTACACATTCTTGATGCAATGGCCGATACGAAGAATTTCGAATGTATCAGTAGTGACACAAGTATTGAATTTCACGGTCCTGTGGATAACCGTTTTGAGAGGGTTATCTCGTTTATTCGACAGCATTTCACAGAAGAGATACATACACATGAGGTTGCAGCACACGTTCCAATGAACAATACCGCTTTCTGTCGATATTTCAAAGAGAAATCCAGCAAGACGTTGACTGAATATGTTCAAGAGTTACGAATCGCTTACGCATGCCAACTGATTACGGAGAGTTCTGAGAGTATCTCACAGATTTGTTTCCGTTGTGGATTCAACAATATCCCACACTTTAACCGCATTTTCAAACGCTATAAAAAAACTACTCCAACAGAATATCGAAAACAATTTAGTTTAGGCCGAACTAATTAAACACACGATCATAATGAAAACTAATTATCTGATAATCTTATCGTTCATTGTTTTCTTTTCTTGTCAAAAAAACAACGTAGTCTTACAGAACGTTTTTAGCGAAGAAGAAATAACCGAAGTTGACAAACTCATACAATATTATGATAACTTTATAAATGTGCAGACGGGTAACAAGGGAGAAGACCTTGCACACTCCTATCAGACTTATCTGCAGGTGAACTCGATTTTTGCACAACAGGGAATGGACATGAATGTATTACGTCCTTCTTTGAGAGCACAAATCGAACTCTTCTTAAGCATGAAGTCCGATTTCATCGAGAAAATCTATCAAAAGAAAGCGTTCGAGGAACACATTGGACGAAACATTGAGGATAGTAATCCACCATTACATATCAATCCGAACGGCAAGTTCATACAATTTATCCAAGAGCTAGCCAAGGTAAAACCGTTATTTGCATCCTGTGCGAAGGAACTGACAGAAAAGGGAGACGTTGGGCCACAATGTTACCAAACGCTTTTGACTTTGTATCCAAAAATCGATTTCAACAATAAAGACGAGCGCTTTGCCTTTATCGTCTGTATGTTAAGAAGGGAATAAAATAGTAATACCCATCCACTGTAGGAGTCTACTTTGTGCAGGCCCGCATCGAAAAGAAACAATATTTGTAAATTATCCCAAGAGGTCATTTTGGGGATTTTGGGCCTGGTGAACCCTAAGGGTTCACTTTTTTGTATTTATCATTTTGGCAATTGATTGAATATAAATGAATTACAAAATCGGTGAAGGTGAAGGCTATTTTTTAATTTAAGAGCATAGGGAGGTTTTTCTAACACCGCTCCGCGGTTTATTTGTGTTATTGATTATTTATCGCGGGTTACGCTTCGCTCACCCACGTAAAAAAAATAATAAATTAACCACGGAGTGGTGGCAGATCATAAAAAAAGAGGATTCACCTCAACGGTGAATCCTCTACAAAATATATTATCAATACCTATTGTTGTGCTTGTTCTGCATTCGGACCAAGAACAAAACCATCAGCTGGTACGGTCAACAAAGGAATATTGTCCTCTGCACCCGGATAACCAATGTTCTGGTTGATATGTCCGTTAG
The DNA here is from genome assembly GCA_947168315.1 of uncultured Bacteroidota bacterium. GTDB lineage: Bacteria > Bacteroidota > Bacteroidia > Bacteroidales > Bacteroidaceae > Phocaeicola. The sequence goes on from CAMVLL010000008.1 coordinate 7,448, forward strand.
TGTTTGAAGTAATAGCGCCTGCAGGAATCGGCCACAATACATGGTGAACACTAATCTTGTATTCTGCCCATTTATGTTTAACGCCCTTGTTATAGAAGTTGTTGGTCTTGTTTACCCAATCCCACCAGAAGTTATAACCTTCTTGCTTAACGTTTGAACCTGTGCCACCAGGACCAGAGAAGTTATCCAACTTGTAAACTCTGCCACCGAATACTTCGCAAGGTTTGCCTAACTTAGCAAATGTATAAGCGATACGTACGATTTCAACGTGACGGTTCTCCTCATAGTACAACTCACGAGCACGTTCGTTCAAGATTTCACCGATATTGATTTCATCAGCTGTCAAAGGATCAGCACCTGCACGAGCACGAACTACGTTCAACATCTCAGCAGCCTGACCTGGTTGATTCAACCAATAGTAGCATTCACCCATCATGAGGTAAACCTCTGCTGAACGATAGATGTACCAAGGAGTCTCACCACCCTTCCACTGACCGTTATCCGTCTTTGGATCCGGTACGAATGTCTTATATTGTGGCCATTGATACCAACAACGAATGGTATCCTCAACTGACATAGCCGGGTTACGAACGATGTTCTTACCGTACCACTCACTACCAGAACTCTTCAGATTCGGGTGGTTGTACAACAAGTCAGAAGTGTTTTTCCAGCTATCACGGTTATAGACGCCACGGATATCATTCTTTTCCTTCTCGTTCCAGATATCATACTGCAAGTAGTTTGTAGAACGCAAACGACCGATACCACGACCATAACTCTGGTTAAGGTCCATCAAAGGGTTAGTTTCACCCTCAGCGACAGTTACGTTTGTACCTGTCTTACCATCCGGAGTTCTACATCCTGTTGAACTATTCCAGAAAGCAACAGCATTACGCATAATCTCAATACGAGCAGAACCATCTACTTCAGGATAAGCAACCACATACATCAAACCTTCAGTATTACTCATATCCAACTTAGCCTCGATACTGTGGAGGTCGAACATCAAGTTCGGGTGACTAGCCTGAGCAGAAGTGAAACGGTTTGTCATCAACGGATGCTTAGCTACGATTTCTTTACCAACATTGATAGCCTTATCAAATTGGCCCAAGCACATGTAATACTTCATCAAGAGGACACCGCAAGCAGCCTTGCTGGTACGACCACGATCCACATTTTCAGGAACCCACTGGTAAGCAAATTCCAAGTTCTTTACTTCACGTTCCAGGATTGACCAGCGGTCATAGGAGTAGAAGTCGGTCTTCGGCTCGTTGATTTCCCAATCCAGGAAAGGAACATTACCGAACTGGTGAGTCAGTTTATAATAACGGTATGCTCTTTGGAAGTAAGCAGCACCTAAAACGGCATTACGCTCTGCCTCGCTCTTATAGGTAGCATTATCAATACGGGCAATTACCACGTTTGCATACTTGATACCTTTGTAACCCTCATCCCAATACCAACCAATTTTCGTACGGTCAGTGCTGTTAAGGTTAGCATCTGGCAAAATAGAAGAGTCCATATCCATCTGAGGACCAGCCTTATCGGTTGTTCCCTCCACACAGATATCAGCTTGAATCATCTCCGTCAAGATCGGAGCACCATCACCGAAATATTCATGACGCATATTACGCTCACAAGTAGTCAGCGCAGCGTAGAATCCTTCCGCATTTACGTATGTATTATCAGGTGTATAGAAAGAAAGTGCTTTCGTATCCAACCAACTCTCGCTACATCCGCTGAAAAGGACAGGGACGGCAGCAACGACGATTGATACACCTATCTTAATTATATTTTTCATATCTATTCTTTTTAAAATTATAATGTGAAGTTAACACCTAAATTAACTGTCCGAGGAGAGTAGTCGCCCACTTCAGGATCATACCAGTAGTTGAAACATGGTGACCAGATGAATGGGTTACGAACGCTCAAAGACAGACGCATTTGTTGGATACCGGCTTTCTTCAAGAAATCCTTTGGAACATTGTATGACAATGCCAAGTTATCCATACGGATGAATGACTTCTTCACGTAGTTGTTACCGATATTCTTAGAACCGATACGAGCATAATCATTAATAGGATTAGTAGGAGTCCAACGTGGCTGATCGTATTCAGAACTTCTGTCAGGGAAGTTTGAAGAGTTCGCAGCGCGATTGAATGTACCATACTGTCCGAAGTAAGCATAGAAGGATGCTGACAATGTGAAGTCCTTCAAGAATGTTACATCATTGTTCCAAGACCAGCGTGAACGTGGTGTAGTATAACCTTGGAAGATCTTATCAGCATTGGTCATCACGCCGTCACCGTTTTGATCCTTATATTTGAAGTCACCCGGTTGACAACCGAACTTAGCAGCTTCAGTTTCCTCGCCAAGTTGCCATACACCTACTCTTTCATATTCCCAAATCTGATCTGGGTCATGGCCAATGAACCACTTATTATCTGGGTCATCCTTTTCTTTCTGACCAATCAACTTTCCATTATCATCGAAAATGTCTTCCATATCACCGTACAACTTCTTTAATGTACGTCTGTTCATTGAGAATGTCAACGTACTATGCCAGTTTACGTTCTCTGTGCGGATAGGATTAAAGTTCAATGTGATTTCCAAACCCTTGTTCTGCAACTGACCTAAGTTAGCAGCTACACTTGCGAAACCGGTGATGGACGGAAGCTTACGGTCAACGAGCAAGTCGTTCGTACGAGCGATATAGCCTTCGATAGATCCGCTTACGAAATCGTGGAACAAAGAGAAGTCCAAACCAAGGTTCAGTGACTCAGAGCGCTCCCACTTCAACGAACTGTTCGCCATACGGTTCACATAAATCTGTGAAGTATTGTACAAACCACCTGATTGGTTGATATATGGGTGCAAACCGGAGGTCATATCCGAGATAGCCTCGTACTGACCGATATCACGGTTACCATTCTGTCCCCAAGATACACGTAACTTACCATAGTTGAACCACGTATCTTGCATTCTTTCCCAGAACTTTTCAGATGAGAATACCCAACCTAAAGCCACTGAAGGGAATGTCGCACGTTTGTTGTTCAAACCGAATGCGGAATAACCGTCACGACGAACAGAAGCTGTGATCATATACTTGCTCATCAATGAGTAGAACAAACGACCCATCAATGCGTCACCAGTACGATAGGTATCATTACTTTCTACCAAAGGAACTGTACCAGCTTGAATGCGGTGGTAACCCAAGATATCGTTTGGTGAGAAGTTAGAAGACTTAGCAGTAGTGCTCCAGTATTGACCCTTTTCAGCGTTGATCAAGAATGTAGCTTCCAATCTATGAATCTTATTAAACTCATGACTCCAACGGAAGACATTATCGACCTGCCAGTTGTAAGTCTTCTGTACTGTACGTTCTGAACTACCATTCGTATTCTTCCATGCGATGTTCGTAGAAGCATCGTGGTTGTAGTATTCACGGAACTGGTAGTGAGGAGTAAAGTTCACCTGATATTCAATATTGAACGGCAATTTTACGATTGCATACAAACTTGCGTTCAAGTTATAATACATATTCGTACGATCTCTGTGAAGATTATCGTAGAATGCGTTCACAACGTTCTGGTCATCAGATGGATATCTCTGATACATACTTTCAGGATCACGAGATTCATCAATTGCATAAGGAGTAATGACAACCAGTTTCGAAGCATCTGCTGCCAAATAACCTTCGTCACGAACAGCAAAGTTAGCGTTGATACCGACTTTCAACCACTTGGTAATAGTTGATTCCAAGTTCAAACGGGTACGATAGTTAGTATAACGGTCACCCTTTACCACACCTTCACGGTCAGCATAGCCCACAGCCCAGTAGTAGTTCACGTTATCCGTCTTATTGGAGATACTTACTGTATAGTCTTGTTGCAGACCTGTCTGGAAGATAGCTTTTTGTCAGTCCTCTGTACGACCAGCCAAGTAGTTTTCAATTTCACGGGTGTGGAAGTCGAGACGACCTAACCAAGCAGTAACCAATTCATCGTGAGAAGGAACGCTTGTTACCGGAGTCTTCTGGTCGTAGTTGTACCAATCCAGAACATTTACATTCTTCAGTTCATCTGGACTTGAGAAGATTTCAGGGAACTTAGCCAAGTATTCATCAGTATTACGGCCGATTTCATAGTCCTGACGATACTTCACAAAACCTGGACCATCGAGAATGTCCGGCATGTGTGAAGGAGCAGAGAAACCAACGTTTGCGTTGAAGTTAATAGCTGGTTTACCACCCTGTCCACCTTTACGAGTGACGATGGCAACAACACCGTTTGCAGCCTTCGCACCATAAACAGCAGCAGAAGAAGCATCCTTCAAGATGTCGATACTCTGAATATCCATCGGGTTGATATCGGTAATCGCACCTTCGTAGATAACACCATCGAGCACGATCAACGGAGAGTTACCTGCTTTCAATGTGTTATTACCACGGACCATCAAGCTAGCATCACCCTTTGCAGTGTTTGATTGTGCAATTGTCAAACCGGCAGCCTGACCACGCAGCAAGTCCTGAACGGTACGAGGAGCTTGACTTTCCAATTTCTCAGTTCTTACGGAAGCAACAGCACCAGTCAAGTCCTTTTTCTTTGCAGTACCGTAACCGATAACGACTACTTCTTCCAAGTTTTGTTTATCTTCTTTCAAAACAACCTTGAGGGTACGTTGATTGGAGACATTTACTACCTCCTCAACAAAACCTACATAAGTAAAATGGAGCAATTTCGAACCACTACCTACATTCAAGGTAAACTTACCGTCGATGTCGGTAATTGTTCCGTTTGTCGTTCCTTGTTGCAAAACGTTCACACCAACCAATGGTTCGCCACTCTCGTCAACAACAACACCTGTTACTTGAGTGTTCTGAGCGTTTACAAGAAAAGAGCAACACAACATCATTAAAAGAACACCGAGCCTTAACAGCTGGTTTCCGAACTTGTGTTTTTCCATGTCTTTTAAATTTTAGTTACAAAATATATTAGAACTCACTATATTTCAAACAAACTTAATTTTATACAAATTTAAACGGATTTAACGTGCATTCTTTCTTTAATTTTGCAGAAACAAATACTAAATTTGCAATGCTTGTTTTTTTTAAAAGAAAATAAATTTTGCAAACAAACAAAAAGAGCTGTTATTTGAAATGCAAACAACAGCCCTTTTGCGTTCATCATAGATTTAAACCACCAAGATTGTCTGCATAATTACTTGTTATTCTGAAAAAACAATCTTTTACCTTAAATTACACCTATCTAAACAATGAACTCAAGAATTAACTTTAATCAAAAAACAACCTAATATTTTATCTTATCTTTATGTGTTTTATTTCAACAAATCTTTTAATTGCGGCATCCAGTAACCTCCTATCACAGAACGTGCCTGGAATCCTCTTTGTTGTGGCTCAAGTGTCCACGACCAGTCGGTCATCGGTACACGTTTTGGTGTATCGTTCATGAATTGCCAAATCGGGTGAACCAACTGTTCGAAAGTTTCCTGATCATCGGCCATCGAGGCTGTCCATAGAACCCAGTCACTCTTTGTGTAAGTCTCACGACTGTCAAGAGGCAAACCGTATTTATTCTGTTTGGTCAGATAATATTTCAATTCCTTTTGGGCGATTTCATCAGGGAACAGATTAAATTTCAACAGTTTATCCCATACAAGGTTATATTTCTGGCTCCATGTGCCTGGTTTGTCAAAAGCTAATTTATAATGGTCGCCGTCTTCAGCCATACTTGGCCATTGTGCAGCCATTTCTTTTGCTTTATTCATATATTGTTCAGCAACATCTTTCTTATCCAATAAGCCAGCCAATCGTCCATAGGATGCAACCCCCAAGATAGCCTTAATAGAAAGGTTTGCATTATGAGCTAAATGGCCAGCAAAGTCGTCTGTACATAATTGATTATCGGGATCCAAGCCTTTTTCAATCAGGTAATTTGCCCAAGTTGTCAAGACATCCCAATGTTTAGCAGCATAATCAGCATTTCCTTCCACCGCAGCGATGGCAGCAGCCAAGATTAACATGTTACCGCTTTCCTCAACTGGCATATCTTCACCGTATGTTTGTCCGTTAGCCAAAGGATAAGTTCCTATGTCATGGGCAGAGAAAGGTTTTGTCCACTTACCACTCTCACTATAATAGAAGATACCATTCATCTGTCCCTTTTCCAATTCCGGATTATAAACCAAGAAAATTGGAGCGGATGGGTAAGTAAGGTCGACTGTATTGATAGAGCCGTTGCTATAATTCTCTTTAGAGAGCCAGAGCAACTCACCTTGAGGTGATTCAACCAACTTGTGAGCAGCCATCACTTGACGGTAAGCGGTCGCACACAGTTCAGCAAATTTCTTTCCACCTACATTCAAAGCATCATTATAGATTTTTCTATCAAAGGCAATTGCGTCTTTCATCAATTTTACATACTCATTCTCTGCTTTTCTCAATTGCGTGAAGATAGTTTGGTCATTATTTCTGTTCCAGTATGGGCGAAGGTTCTCGCCAAAATACTGAATGGAGAAGATATCATCATAGGCCAAAAGGATATGACCTTGTGTAGACTTTGCTTTCCCTAAGTCAAATACCATCGCCAACTTATCTGAATCGCCTGCCGGAGTGGAGATAATCCCCGTTCCCTCACAGAAATTCTTTCTCAAAGAAAGTCCGTCACCTGTAGCTGTTGTCACGTTTTGTTGCAAAGCAGCCATATAGAAATATCCCCAATCAATGCGGAGGTCATCGCCTTTCTTAGCGAGTATTTGCTGACTCTTGCTGCCTGTCCGAACATATGCGAATCCATCCTCAACTCCCTGCGCACTAACACTCGGTTGTGTCGGTTGATCAACTGCCCATTGTTTTCCAGCCTCCACATATAGTTGAACGTCGTGCTTCTTTCCGTCGTTTGATTTTACCGAATATGTCATATAATTGACAGGACGAGCCACCAATTCGAGATTCTCCGCAAAAGTAGGAGCAGTAAAAATTACTTCCAAATCAACAGGTCCGCAAGTGAAATTATAATAAGTTTGTGTTGCCTGTACATCGACACTCGTCTGATTAGCTGTCTGAACAAAGAGACGAGCGTTCTCTTTTTCAACAGAGAGACCAAAGTCAATGAGTCCGCCTCCTACTCGATTACGACAAGAAGCTGCAATAACGTTCTTTCCCTCATGTAAGGTAGCTAAAGCCTCTTCGGATAAACGGACAGAACGATTCTTCAAGGCAAGATTACCTGTATCAACCACCTTGACTCCATTTACATAAATAACGGCATCGTCATCATGTGAATAGTTCAGATAAACTTTCTTCCCTTTTAAATCACTGTTTATGTCGATTACACGACGGACAAAAATCCATTCCGAGTCCCATTCTGTCTTAGCAGAAGCCTCATTTGCCGTACCAAAAGCAGCAGGTCCTTCCTTCCAAGCAAGGTCATTAAACTCTGGTTTCTCCCAGCCAGCCCTTGGTTGATTGAAAGTATAACGAGCATTCCAGTCAGTCGAAGCAGATGTTCCGGCAATCACGTCAAATTCCAATTCCTCATCACCCATAAAACGGTAGATTTCACCGTCAACTTTGATAACACCCAACAAAGGAAAATCTTTTCCAGACCAGTGTTGTACAGGTATATCATATAGATGATCGGCTGCCGACCAAGCACTGGTATACGGATCAATCGTTACCAATGGATAATCCGGCGCACGTAATTCATTTATCACGTGCAAATCTTGCTCAGAACCGACAGAAGAGCAACCGACAAGTGCACCAACGACATAAATAGACTCAAATAAACGTATAATCTTTTTCATTTTCAGACTTTTTATCAACTGCAAATTACGGCATTAAAAAACAACAGTATGAAAAATAATTATTCAAAAAACAAAACAATCTAACCAATTAAGCTTTTCACTTTGGTGACAAAGGCTCTCCACTAATGTGACAAGGGCTTTCCACTTATGTGACAAAAGCTTTCCACCTATGTGAAAAGCTTAAATATTCAAGAATCTGTGATAATATATCAATTTAAATACTATCTTTGTAGAAGACAATAAATAATTATGCGATATGAGAAAGGCTGGTTATAAGATGATATTGGTTGTCATAGGGATACTGACGACCACTTTTACTGCATGTAATGGGAAGGCGAAAGAAGGAAAAGTGCAAGACGAACCCGTTTATGAGATAGAAAAAGAGCACTTACCGATTGCCGATCCTTATATCCTATGTTATAACAACAAGTATTATGCATATGGCACACATACCGATGGATTCGGCGTTTTTATATCAGAAGACTTGAAACACTGGAAGCGAGGTCCGATGGTTTTATCGCCTGAGAATTCATGGGGAACTCGTTATTATTGGGCTCCTGAAGTATATTATGTTCCGTCAAAGAACAAGTTCTTTATGTTTTACTCCGTTGATGAACATATTAACGTAGCGACAGCCGACAGTCCTGAAGGTCCATTCATTCAAGATCCGAAGCAACCGATTGTGGAAGAGAAAGGTATCGACACATCCTTATTCATCGATACCGACGGGAAAGCGTACCTATATTATGTACGGTTTACGGATGGGAACGTCATTTGGGTGGCTGAAATGGAGGAAGATCTAAAACATATCAAGACAGAGACATTGACACAATGCGTCAGCGCAGTCGAGCCTTGGGAGACAATGATGGGGAAGGTGACAGAAGGACCATCCGTCGTCAAGGAAGGCGACACGTATTATCTGCTATATTCAGCCAATGACTATCGAAGTCAGGACTATGGTGTAGGATGTGCTACAGCAAAATCTCCACTAGGGCCATGGACCAAGCAGGAAAGTAATCCGGTCTTTAAGAGAGGGATGAAGAATACGAAAGATTGGGTAGGCATCGGTCACGGAGCACCATTCAAAGATCTCGACGGGAAATATATGTACGTGTTCCATGTCCATCAGAATGATACAACGATTCATCCTCGTCACGCACTTATCAACACAGATTTGCGTTTCAGTGACGGCAAAGCAGTTATCGATGGGGAAGTTATTGAGCCTTGTTTGGTGAAATAGGCTTTTTCATTGGCACACCCAACCGCACAGGTTTGCCCAAGACAGGGATTCCGTCTGCATCCCACTCCACTTTTTGCAAGCGTGGGTTGCGTTTGTTTTGTCCAAGAATAAAGCTGTTAGTGTACCACGCGTGGTAAAGCATGTAGAGTTCGGTACTATCGGGCGAATAGACAAAAGAACACCCGCCAGGTCCCCAAATGCTGTCTTGCGGAGATTGAGAGAAGACCGGTTCATCACTCTTTGTCCACGACGATGGATTGAGCAGATCGGCATTTGCATCCGCCATCAGCAAGCCGGAGCAATAGTATGGTGTCCAATTACCGCTAGCCGAATAATAAATCAGGATTTTCCTCCCATCTTTTGAGCGGAAAGGTTGTGGTGACTCATTGACATAGATTGGATAAGCCGAGCGATTGCCGTCGGGACTAATCCATTGGCGTTCCCAAACACGGTCCGGCTCAGAAAGCATCACACGCTTACTGTCTAAAGTCCATGGATTTTTCATCCGAGCAATGTAAATACATTGCGTTTCCTCAACGATTCTCCGTTGTGGCCAACCCGACCAAACCAGATACTGCACACCATCTTGGAAGAAAGTCGATGCATGAATACCCCAATTACACTCCGCATCCGTAATGATAGGACCTTTCTGCACGAATTGACCTTCCATCGGTGAGTCGGCACTGTTTTCTATGACATTGATTTGATGATTGTCCATATTCCCATCATCGGCTGTGAAATAGATATACCATTTGCCTTGGATACGATGCAGTTCGGGAGCCCAGATATTCGATGAGTATTTACGATCGGTGGGGCGCCACACCTCCTTACATGTAGCATTTTGTAAATTCGTGAGGTCGTCGGTTTCCCATAATATGATTACACTATCTGAAGAATGGGTATAATAATACTTCCCTTCGCAAAAAATTGCATGGGGAAAGTAACCATCAGGCAAAATCGGGTTAGTAAACGTGCCCGCATCCGATGACAGGTCGACCAAGTGACGACACGCCAGCAGGCATATCAAGCAGATGAAGATATATACTAGTTTACGCATATCAGTTTCCTTTCTCCTCTTTATTCACCGTTCCTTCTTGGTTGCTCAGAACCCACTCTTTCGGTGACATTCCAAACTGAGCCTTGAAGCATTTTGCAAAATAAGATGATGAGTTAAAGCCTGTCTGTGCACACGTCTCGGAGACGCGGAAGCCTTGCCTCAACATCATTGCCGCCTTATTCAGACGGAAGCACTTCAAGTAATCGTTTGGCGCCATATCGGTAAGTGCTTTAATCTTTCGATAGAAGTTGGAACGACTCATATTCATTTCCTCTGCCAAGTTCTCTACAGAGAAGTTCTCATCCGAATACAGTTCTTCCAGTCGCTCTTGTAGTTGAGAGATGAATTCGTAATCTTTCTGATTCAGGCCATTCACCGTTTGTAAACTTTCCTGGTTCGACAAAGCCTGCATACGTTGATGGTATGCTATCCGAATCTTCAAAAGGTTTTCGATCTGACTGTGCAACTGAGTGATGGTGAACGGTTTTTCCATATAAACATCGGCACCGTACGACAGACCTTCCTCTTTTGCTTCCACAAAGACTTTTGCAGTAAGCAGTATCACAGGGATATGTGAATAATCCATCGTACTCTTTACCCGTTTACACAGTTCCAACCCATCCATTTCAGGCATCATCACATCGCTGACAATCACGTCCACAGGCTTTTCTTCAAGAACTTTCAATGCTTCCACTCCGTTTACAGCTTGTTCTATTTTATACCACTGAGCAAAAGTCGAAGAGACCATACGGAGCAAATCGACATGATCCTCAACAATCAGCAACGTATACTTCTTCACAGCCGAAACAGACTCAACGGATTCATCTTGTGGCAATACCAGACCTCCTGTTTGTACTTCAGGCAACGTGTTTTCAGTCAAATTGAGTGGTAAAGTCAGAATAAAGGAAGCCCCATGCATCTCACTATTCTTCACGATAAGGTCTCCTCCATGCAGATGAGCCAAAGAATAAGAATAAGTAAGGCCCAAACCAGTACCTATCGACGCATTTATATCATCGGATTGATAAAGAGACTGGAATATTTTCTCTTTTTCCTCATCAGAAACACCCTTACCATCGTCGTCCACACGGATGGCGAAGGATGTGTCCGCCTTTTCCATGACAACATGAATCTGGTTACGGGCATATTTCATAGCATTGCCCAACAGATTGACCACAATCTTGTTGACAAAGGAGCGGTCGATTACCGCCCATAAATCGTTTTCAGGCATTTCACTCGACAATTGTATGCCTTTTAGTTCGGCTGAGCCCTTGAACTGCTCCACAATACTTCTCAGCAACGTTGAGACATTGGAACGCGTCAATTGAAGTCTCATCGTATTATTCTCTATCTTTTGAAAATCCAGCAGCTCGTTTGTCACTGCCAAAAGATAGTCCACATTCCTATCGATAGTAACCAGTTTCTGTTGGTCATCCTTGAAGTTTTTCTTCTTCAGATCATCAAGAGGCAACTTGATCAAGGTGAGCGGTGTACGTATCTCATGAACAAGGTTGATGAAGAAGTTAATCTTAGAGTTATACAATTCTTTCTCTTTCTGAACTTCGTACGCTGCCATCTCCATTTGATACTTCTTTTTCACACGCTTGTTCCAATAGTGGATGGCCGTAAGGATACCTGACAACAACAAGAGGAAGTAAATCAGATATGCTAACTTAGAACGGTACCACGGTGGCGTGATAACAATGGTCAGAGTCGCCGGATTGGCACACCAAACATCGTCATTATTCGATCCTCTTACGATAAAACGATATTTCCCTGGAGGAAGGTTTGAATAGCTGACACTATTATTCTCAACGTTCTCGAAGAAATCGTCATCAAAGTTCTCCAACTTATAAGAGAACATGTTTCCTTCCGGATTACGATAACTTAACGAAGCGAAATGAATAGTGAAACTATTGTAACGATAAGGAATCTCTATTTTCTTTTCCCTATAAAAAGGATCGGTTATGCCCATCATCTCATAAGCCTCTTCCCGATTCGGCATACGCAATAATGAAATATCAGTGATATATACTGGCGGTACATACGAATTATCCTCAAAAGAGTCGGTATCAAAGTAATGGAAGCCATCAACTCCGCTGAAATACAAAGTCTTCTCATCTAAAAAGAGAGTGGACAACTCAGAAAAAGAGTTTTCTCTCAGCCCATCAGACGTAGTCAACAACTTATAATCATTCTTGTCTTTCGGATTATAGCGAATCAAGCCCAAACTGCTAGAAAGCCAAATATATTTTGCTTTTTCCAGAACCATTGCATAAACGATGGAACTAGGCACTTCATCCACCTTATTGAACGTTCTTTTCTGTGCGTCTAATTTAAACAAGCCGTTTCCATTCGAGCCCATCCACACTATGCCATCCGGACCTTTCATTAAAGAATACATCGAATTCGAAAGAGCTTCAGGGAAAACATCGAAGTGCAACCATTTATTTGTCTGATATTCGAGCAAGTACAGACCATTATTATTTGTAGAAACCCATATTCCATGCCATCCATCTTCACAAATATCCGTTACTGTGAACATGACACCAAATTCGAATACGGTTCTGAAATTATCATCTTCGGGAACATAATAGCATAATCCCCAAGTCGTGCCGACATAAAGAACTCCATCAGATGTCTTGAAAATCTTTTGAATATCATTACTGCATATGGTGTAAGGGACATCCAAAGAGTGTCGATACGAACGCACTTCTCCAGTCGAAGTATTCAAGACTTTCAATCCTTCCGCAAAAGTACCTATCCATAACTGATCCCCATCCATGAACAAGGTACGAATATCATACGATTTTTTACCTTCCAGCGGATAAATCTGTACCGTTCTATTTATCGTATCATACTGATACAAGCCATTCTGGGTACCTATCCAAAGTATATTGGAAGCTTCATCTTTGCAAAAAGCATAAATGGTTCCACATCCCGGAAGATCAACATACTGGAACGGTTTTATCTGTGGCACGATATAATCGACGCCACTCATCTTTGTGAGTACCCATATTCCACCTTCACGGTCACGCATCATGCCATTGATGTTGTGCACAACTCTTTTACCCAACTCATCGTAAATATCCAAAGGAGAAATCTGTTCAGTTAAGCTATTGAAGGTAAATAAACCAGAGTCAGTACCTAATAGAATGGTATCATCATCCAAGACGAGCAACGAATGAATGATTTTGAATTTAGCGTTCGGGAAATTATAATAGTGAATTTGCTTATTTTTGTCCATGCGTATCAACGATGCCGAGTTAAGCGTTATCCAGATATCATCACGGAATTGAAGCATAGAGTTTGGAACCTGATCGAAGCCTTGCTTCCCATTCTCGAATAGCTGAATCGATTTCTGATAGGTTCCGTCCGGCTTAAAACATATGATGCCTGATGGCATGGAAGCGACATAAACATAAGTACCATCATACAAGAGATCACTGATAAATGTTGTGTGCTGGTTCAATTGTTCCAGTTCTTGTGTATCTAGATGATAGATAAAAATGCCCTGCCCTAAAGTAGCAATCCAGACAGTTTTATCGTCTACCATCAAAATCTCATGTACTTCACTGCTGATTGAGACTAAATATTTGGTAGTTTTATCGAAGGGAAGCATTCCTACACCCTTCTGATAGGTGTACAGACCACGATTTGTACCAACCCATATCCGATTGGAGGAATCTTCCGCCAAACAATGAATGACATTGCTGTCTAAATAAGGTTGCTGTGTTTTCAGATTAAAGAAAGAAACGTTTTCCCTTCCGTCAAAACGGTTCAATCCGTTATTTGTTCCCAGCCAGATAAATCCGTCACTGTCTTGCAAGGAACATAATACCATATTATGAGATAAACCATCTTTCGATTGATAGTTCCGATAATAATAAGACTGACTACAAAAAGCGCTTGTATTCCACCCAAGCAATATCATCAGTAATATTAAGATAGACCACAGGTTGGTTTTCCTAGTCATATAAATCCCCTTTTCTCACACTATAGGATCGTTACTTCCGAAGAAGCCAAGTTTATGTAAAAACAAAGGTAAAACACTTTTAAAACAAATCAAAAGGAAGGGGCAATTTTTATAACAGTAATATGAAAAATCTAACAGATTAAAGAGGTTGAAATATCCCAAATCAGAGCAGGAGATTGCAAATATCTAATTATCCGCAAGGGGTATTTGACGGATTTTAGGCCTTGTGAACCATGATGGTTCACATTTTCGTTTTTATTGACAATGTAGTTAATTGACAATTAGTGGATTACCCAAATGGTGAAGGTGAAGGATATTTTTTAATATTAGGGTGTAGGGAATAAAAAAAGGCTATCCGATGGGATAGCCTTTTGCCATAAAATAGTTGTATGTCTTATTCTTTGGTCTCTTCTGCAGGAGTCTCAGTAGCAGGAGCTTCTTCAACAGGAGCCTCAGCCTTTGTAGACTTGCGTGAACGACGGGTACGAGTAGACTTCTTCGCAGCAGTCTTAGCCATGTTCTCATCGTAATCTACCAATTCAATAAAGCACATTTCAGCGTTATCACCTAAGCGATGACCAGTTTTGATGATTCTGGTATATCCACCCGGACGATCAGCGATCTTCTCAGAGATGTTCTTGAACAACTCAGTAACAGCATACTTATCTTTCAATTCGCTGAACACGAGACGACGAGAAGCTGTAGTATCGTTCTTAGACTTAGTGATCAAAGGCTCAACATACGTTCTTAACGCTTTAGCCTTTTGAAGCGTCGTATTAATTCTTTTATGCTTAATCAAAGAGCAAGCCATGTTCGACAACATTGAAGCTCTGTGAGAAGCGGTACGACCTAAATGGTTGAATTTCTTATTATGTCTCATTTTTATTCTTTATCTAATTTATACCTAGAAATATCTGTTCCAAATGAAAGATTCAAGCCTGCGAGGAGCTCTTCCAACTCAGTAAGAGACTTCTTACCGAAGTTTCTGAACTTCAGGAGGTCAGTCTTGTTGTATTGAACCAAGTCGCCCAATGTTTCAACATCGGCAGCTTTCAAGCAGTTCAACGCGCGAACTGACAGATCCAAGTCGACAAGCTTCTGTTTCAGGAGTTGACGCATGTGCAATACTTCTTCATCGAACTCTTCATTCTTGTCAGCATCAGATGCTTCAAGAGTAATCTTCTCGTCAGAGAATAACATGAAGTGATAAATCAATATTTTAGCGGCTTCCTTCAACGCATCTTTCGGATGAATGGAACCATCGGTTGTAATTTCAAGTACGAGTTTCTCGTAGTCAGTCTTCTGCTCAACGCGGAAGTTCTCGACAGCATACTTGACGTTACGAATCGGTGTGTAAATAGAATCAATAGCAATTACATTCACGTCGGTGCAGAACTGCTGGTTCTCATCAGAAGGAACATAGCCTCTACCCTTATTGATTGTAATATCTATTTGTAAAGTTGCTTTAGGATCTAAATGGCAAATAACCAATTCAGGATTTAACACTTCAAATCCAGTCAGATACTTACTTATATCACCTGCTTTGAACTCACTAGAGTTTTCAACGGTAATGCTAACTTTCTCGTTTTCGAACTCTTCCACTACTTGCTTGAATCTTACCTGTTTCAGATTCAAGATAATGCCGGTAACGTCCTCTCTAACACCAGGAACGGCAGCGAACTCATGATCAACGCCTGCAATACGGATAGTATTGATTGCATATCCTTCCAAAGAAGAAAGCAGAATACGGCGTAAAGCATTACCTACGGTAATACCGAAACCGGGTTCGAGCGGGCGGAATTCAAATTTTCCATATTTGGAATCCGCTTCCAACATTAATACTTTATCAGGTTTTTGAAATGCTAATATTGCCATGAAATAATGATTATTTAGAGTACAATTCGACGATCAAATGTTCCTTAATGTTCTCAGGGATATCCTCTCTTGCAGGAACGTGCAATAACTTACCAGCCTTTGCATTTTCGTCCCATTCTAACCAAGGATATTTGCCGTGATTAAATCCAGCAAGTGAATTAGCTACAACTTCCAAAGATTTTGATTTTTCACGAACACCAACGATTTGACCAGCTTTTACAGAATATGAAGGTATAGAAACAACTTCACCATTTACTACGATATGTCTGTGGTTAACCATCTGACGTGCAGCAGCACGTGTAGGAGCGATACCCAAACGATACACGATGTTATCCAAACGACACTCAAGGTTCTGCAACAGAATCTCACCAGTAATACCGTTTGTTCTAGCAGCCTTATCAAACATATTACGGAATTGTTTTTCCAACACACCGTAAGTATATTTAGCTTTTTGCTTTTCAGCCAACATCACGCCATACTCAGAAGTTTTTCTTCTACGATTAACTCCGTGTTGTCCTGGAGGATAGTTTTTCTTAGATAAAACTTTATCGGGTCCAAAGATCGCTTCACCAAACTTACGTGCAATTTTTGTTTTTGGTCCAGTATATCTTGCCATTTTACTTTTTATTAAATTGTTAAACATATGTACTTAATTTGTTGCAGCCGCGATTACAGAAAGGAAGATGTAATCCAATCAACAAGATTAAGTCACATATAAATAAAGATTATTCTCTTATACTCTTCTTCTCTTAGGAGGACGACAACCATTGTGCGGCAGTGGAGTATTGTCGATAATTTCAGTTACTTCAATACCTGCACCATGTACGGTTCTGATAGCAGACTCGCGACCGTTTCCAGGACCATTAACAAATGCTTTCACCTTTCTTAGGCCAAGATCATAAGCGACTTTTGCACAATCTTGGGCAGCCATCTGAGCTGCATAAGGAGTATTCTTTTTTGAACCTCTAAATCCCAATTTTCCTGCTGAAGACCAAGAAATAACGTCTCCATTATTATTTGTCAAAGAGACAATAACATTGTTAAATGAAGAATGAACATGCAATTGTCCATTAGCCTCAACCTTAACATTTCTTTTCTTCGCTGCGACTGTTTTTTTTGCCATATTTACTTATTATTTAGTAGCTTTTTTCTTATTTGCAACAGTTTTCTTCTTTCCCTTACGTGTACGAGCGTTGTTCTTTGTGCTCTGTCCACGAACTGGTAAACCAATACGATGACGAATTCCACGGTAGCAACCAATATCCATTAATCGCTTAATGTTCATTTGCACTTCTGTACGAAGATCACCTTCCACTTTGTATTCAGCTCCAATAATAGAACGGATCTTTGCTGCCTGATCATCAGTCCAATCTTGAACTTTAATATCTTTGTCTACACCAGCTTTATCCAAAATCTTAGCTGAACTACTGCGTCCGATACCATAAATGTAGGTCAACGCAATCTCGCCTCTCTTATTCTGAGGCAAATCTACACCAACTATTCTTATAGCCATATACTTAATTATTTTTCCTCCAAAAATAATAAATTATCCTTGACGTTGTTTATACTTAGGATTCTTTTTACTAATAACATACAAACGGCCTTTACGTCTAACGATCTTGCAGTCCGGCGTACGTTTCTTGATTGATGCTCTTACTTTCATATCTTTATTCTTTTATTTATATCTGAAAACGATTCTTCCTTTCGATAAATCATAAGGTGACATTTCTACCCTTACTTTATCACCAGGCAATATTTTAATGTAATGCATTCTCATCTTTCCTGAAATATGAGCGGTAATCTCATGCCCATTCTCCAGTTCTACACGAAACATTGCATTTGACAATGCTTCAACGATGGTCCCATCTTGTTCAATTGCAGATTGCTTTGCCATATAAAATCAAATTGCGTTATTTCCTAAAACCTTTTCTACATATTCAAAGGAAGATAAAATATCAGCACTTCCCTGTCGTATTGCAATCGTATGTTCGAAGTGAGCGGCTGGCTTCCCATCACGGGTCCGAACGGTCCACCCATCTTTCTCCATATAAATCTGACGGTTGCCCATCGTTATCATTGGTTCGATCGCGATACACATGCCTTTTCGTAATTCAATGCCGGTTCCTTTTTTCCCATAATTCGGGACCATTGGATCCTCATGCATTTTCTTGCCGATGCCATGTCCTACAAATTCACGTACGACACCGTACGAATTCTGTAGACAATGCTCTTCAACCGCATTACCAATATCACCAAGACGCTTCCCATGAACTGCGTTTGCTATTCCCTTGTACAACGCTTCCTTCGTGACCTTCAGAAGCTTCAGTACTTCAGGAGAAACATTCCCTACCGGGAAAGTATAACATGAATCGCCGCAAAAGCCATTCATATATGTTCCACAGTCAACTGATACGATGTCACCATCTTTCAGTGGGATGTCATTTGGTATTCCGTGAACGACTTGATCATTGACCGAAGTACAGATCGAAGCCGGAAATGGATAACCTAAATGATTTGGGAAACCTTTAAAGGTTGGGATGGCTCCGTTGTCACGGATAAACTCCTCAGCTACCTTATCCAGTTCCTTTGTCGTTA
Source organism: uncultured Bacteroidota bacterium (assembly GCA_947168315.1). Taxonomy (GTDB): domain Bacteria; phylum Bacteroidota; class Bacteroidia; order Bacteroidales; family Bacteroidaceae; genus Phocaeicola. The sequence goes on from CAMVLL010000008.1 coordinate 26,015, forward strand.
CGCCTGGTTTTATTATTTTGGCAACTTCGGCCAGAGTCTTACCGACAAGTAAATTACTCTGGCGAAGTAGCTCTATTTCATCTTCTGTTTTAAGAAATATCATTTGTCAAGCAAATTAATAGGCTTGAACATTACCTGAACGACCTTTAATTCTTCCAGTATTCAACAATCCATCATAATGACGCATCAACAGATGACTCTCGATTTGTTGCAATGTATCCAGAACAACACCTACAAGAATCAAAAGAGAAGTACCACCGAAGAATTGAGCAAAACCTTGCTGTACGCCAAACAAACCAGCAAATGCAGGTAAGATAGCAACGATAGCCAAGAAAATAGATCCTGGAAGAGTGATACGTGACATAATCGTATCAATGAAATCGGCTGTGTTCTTACCCGGCTTGATACCTGGGATAAAACCATTATTCCGTTTCATATCTTCTGCCATCTGGTTCGGGTTAATTGTGATTGCAGTATAAAAATACGTAAACAGTATGATCAACGCTGCATAGATCAAATTATACCAGAAACCATTGTTGTTTGTCAACGCACGTGCAACACCACTCGCATTTGCAACATTTGAGAAACCTATCACGGTGATAGGGATGAACATCAAAGCCTGTGCAAAGATAATAGGCATTACATTAGCTGCATTAACCTTCAACGGGATATATTGGCGAGCACCACCATATTGCTTATTGCCAACAACACGCTTAGCGTATTGTACAGGTACCTTGCGAACACCTTGAACCAGCATAATAGCGAAGGCCATCACGATCAGCAAGAATATCATTTCCAATAAGAACATAACGATACCACCTGCACCCGGAGAGGAGAATCGAGAAACAACTTCTTGAACCAAAGCCTGCGGAAGACGAGCAATGATACCAATCATAATGATCATTGACACACCATTACCGATACCTTTATCTGTGATTCTTTCACCCAACCACAAGATAAACATACTTCCCGCAGCCAAAATGATTGTAGAAGAAATAATAAAAGTCGTCCAATCTAATGAAGCATTAAGTGCTCCTCCGGCCTGCATCTTCAGGTTCAACAGATAAGAAGGTGCTTGGAAAACCAATATGAAGATCGTCAAAATACGAGTATATTGGTTAATCTTCCTTCTTCCGCTTTCGCCTTCACGTTGCATTTTTTGAAAATAAGGAACAGCGATTGCTAACAATTGAATAACGATTGAAGCCGAGATATAAGGCATGATACCTAATGCGAAAATAGAAGCATTAGAAAAAGCACCTCCCGAGAACATATTCAATAAAGCTAACAAGCCTTCATCAGTTTGTTGATGCAACTGTGTCAACATTGCAGGATTGATACCCGGAAGTACCACATAAGAACCAAACCTGTAAATAGCCACAAATCCTATGGTGATAAGGATTCTTTGACGCAAATCCTCAATCTTCCATATATTCTTTAATGTTTCAATAGACTTATGCATTGAATCAGAGTTTTACGGCGTTACCACCTACGGCTTCGATTGCTGCTACAGCACTCTTTGAGAAAGCGTTAGCTTCAACATCAAGCTTTGTAGTAAGGCTACCGTTACCAAGTATTTTTACTAATTGTTTTGAAGAAACGTAACCTGCTTGAACCAAATCATTCAAACCGACCTTCGTTAAACCTTTAGCATCAGCTACAGCCTGAACGACGTCAAGATTAATGGCCTTGTATTCAACACGGTTGATATTCTTAAAACCAAACTTTGGAAGACGACGTTGAAGAGGCATCTGACCACCTTCAAAACCGATCTTCTTCTTATAACCAGATCTAGATTTAGCACCTTTGCTTCCTCTTGTTGAAGTACCACCATAACCAGAACCAGGTCCACGACCAATTCTTTTACGTGATTTGGTTGATCCTTCTGCAGGTTTCAAATTACTTAAATTCATATCGTAATAAGTTTATAATCCAATTAATTACTTAACAATAGCAACCAAGTGCTTTACTTTATCAATCATTCCAAGAACGGAAGGAGTATCTTCACGCTCAACCACATGGTTTAACTTGCGAAGACCCAGAGCATCCAATGTTCTCTTTTGACGCTCAGGAGCACGGTTTCTACTTTTAATTTGCTTAATCTTAATAGTTGCCATATGAACCTCCTTATCCTTTAAATACTTTTTCCATACTTACGCCTCTGTTCTGAGCAACCATACGAGCATCTCTCATCTCACTCAAAGCAAGGATAGTAGCCTTTACTAAGTTGTGAGGGTTAGATGAACCCTTTGACTTTGCCAAAACGTCCGTAACACCAACGCTTTCAAGGACAGCACGCATAGCGCCACCGGCAACAACTCCTGTACCTGTAGAAGCAGGCTTGATAAATACTTCAGCACCACCAAACTTAGCTGTTTGCTCATGAGGAACTGTACCTTTCAGAACAGGAACGCGTGTAAGGTTCTTCTTTGCAGCCTCAACACCTTTAGCGATAGCAGCTGTTACTTCACCTGCCTTACCTAAACCGAGACCGATAACTCCATCCTCGTTTCCAACAACGACAATTGCAGAGAAAGTAAATGTTCTACCACCCTTTGTAACCTTTGTTACACGGTTGATAGCAACCAATCTATCTTTTAACTCTACATCGCTAGATATCTTAACTCTATTATTTACCATAATTCATTAAAATTTAAGTCCACCGTTACGAGCAGCATCAGCTACCGCTTTTACTCTACCATGATACAAATAACCATTGCGGTCAAAAACAACTGTCGTAATACCAGCTTCCTGAGCTTTCTTCGCAATCATTTCACCTACTTTAGCAGCTTGTTGAATCTTTGGCATAGTCTCCATTCCAAGAGAAGATGCAGATGCCAGAGTAGTTCCGTTCAAGTCGTCGATAACCTGAACATAGATCTGCTTATTACTTCTAAATACACTCATACGTGGACGTTCAGCAGTACCTGAAACCTTATTACGTACTCTATATTTAATCTTGATTCGTCTTTCTGATTTTGTTGTCATAATCTTACTGTTTTAAAAATTATTTAGCTGCTGCTGTCTTTCCAGACTTTCTACGAATAACTTCGCCAACAAACTTAACACCTTTACCCTTGTAAGGTTCTGGCTTACGGAAAGAACGAATCTTCGCACATACCTGACCAAGCAACTGCTTGTCGCATGATTCCAGAATAATCAACGGATTTTTATTTCTTTCTGATTTCGTCTCAACCTTGATTTCAGAAGGCAATACCATGATGATAGGGTGAGTATAACCCAAAGCGAATTCAATAGTATTACCATTATTGGTAGCACGATAACCAACACCTACAAGCTCAAGTTCTTTCTTATAACCTGTAGATACACCAACAACCATATTGTTAACCAAAGCACGGTACAAGCCATGATATGCATGTCTTTGCTTTGTGTTATCAATCATCGCATTTTCATCTTCCTTAAAAGATACATGTCCGTCTTCAATTGTAACGGTAATTGAAGGGTCTACATACTGGCTCAATTCTCCCTTCGGACCTTTCACTGTAATGATATTGTCCTTGTGAGAAATAGTTACACCAGCAGGAATGCTAATCGGTAATTTTCCAATTCTTGACATAGCGTACCCTCCTATTAATATACATAACAAAGAACCTCACCACCGATCTTCAAATCAGCAGCGGCTTTGTTTGTCATTACACCCTTGGAAGTAGATATTATAGCAATACCTAAACCATTAATAACTCTCGGCATGTCTTTGTATCCGGTATACTTACGTAAACCCGGAGTAGAAACTCTTTGAAGATTCTTGATAGCATTAACCTTGTTAACTGCGTCATACTTCAAAGCGATCTTAATTGTTCCCTGAGGACCGTCCTCAACGAACTTGTAGTTCAAAATGTAACCTTGATCAAACAGAATCTTTGTGATTTCTTTCTTCAGATTTGATGCAGGTATTTCAACTACTCTGTGCTTTGCACGAATTGCATTTCTCAACCTCGTGAGATAATCTGCGATTGGATCTGTCATATAAATTAAAAATTAAATTAATCAGGACTACCCTGACAATATTTAAACAAAAAAATTACCAGCTTGCTTTCTTTACGCCCGGGATCAAACCGCTGGATGCCATTTCACGGAACTGAATTCTTGAAATACCAAACTGACGGATATAACCTTTTGGACGACCGGTTAACTTACAACGATTGTGCAAACGAATAGGGTTTGCATTCTTCGGTATTGCCTGCAATTTACGAGCTGCTTCGTATGCCTCAGCTGGATCACCAGTGTTAACAATCTTCTTCAGGGCAGCACGCTTCTCAGCATATTTGGCTACAAGTTTGGCTCTTTTCACTTCGCGAGCCTTCATTGATTCTTTTGCCATATCTTATCAATTATTTTTTGAATTCTTAAATGGTAAACCAAATTCTTTCAAAAGAGCGTAACCTTCTTCGTCAGTCTTTGCAGATGTAACGAATGTGATGCTCATACCAAGAATCTTAGTTATACTATCGATATTGATTTCCGGGAAGATAATCTGTTCGTCAATACCCAAAGAATAGTTACCTCTACCATCAAACTTAGAGTTGATACCCTTGAAGTCACGGATACGTGGCAAAGCAACGCGAACAAGTCTTTCCAAGAATTCATACATTCTTTCACGACGCAATGTTACCATTACACCGATAGGCATTTTCTTACGCAACTTGAAATTTGCGATATCTTTACGAGAAACAGTAGCAACGGCCTTCTGACCAGTGATAGCTGTTAATTCGTTGATAGCTACTTCAATAATTTTCTTATCAGCTACAGCCTCACCCAATCCCTGATTGATCACGATTTTCTTCAAAGTAGGGATCTGCATAGGAGAAGTATACTGGAACTGTTTCATCAATGCAGGTGCGATACGCTCTGCATATTCTTTCTTAAGGCTAGCAGTATTACTCATTACTTAATCTCCTCTCCTGATTTTTTAGCATAACGAACAAATGTTCTTCCATCAGCACTCTCTCTTCTACCAATGCGTGTCGGTTTACCTGTCTTAGGGTCAACAACATTCAGGTTAGAAATATGGATAGAAGCTTCTTGCTTCACAATACCTCCCTGAGGGTTCTTTGCACTTGGCTTCGTGCTCTTAGAAACCATATTAACGCCCTCAACGATAGCACGTTGTTTTTCAACAAGCACTTTCAATACACGCCCAGTCTTACCTTTATCCTCACCGGAATTAACGTAAACTGTATCGCCTTTTCTAATATGTAATTTACTCATTACTATAATCTTTATCAAATTAAAGTACTTCAGGTGCCAATGAAACGACCTTCATATTAACTGCACGTAACTCTCTTGCAACAGGGCCAAAGATACGACTTCCTCTAATTTCACCTGCGTTGTTCAACAAAACGCAAGCATTATCATCAAAACGGATATAAGAGCCATCAGCACGACGGATCTCTTTCTTTGTACGTACAATCAAAGCCTTTGATACGGTACCTTTTTTAACATCACTTGAAGGGATAACGCTTTGCACAGCGACTACAATTACATCCCCGACAGAAGCGTAACGTCTTTTTGTACCACCCAAAACGCGGATACAAAGAGCTTCTTTTGCGCCACTGTTATCGCATACTGTAAGTTTGGATTCTGCTTGTATCATAATTACTTAGCTCTTTCAATAATTGAAACCAATCTCCATCTCTTCGTCTTGCTCAGAGGACGAGTTTCCATGATATGTACTGTATCACCTACATTACATTCGTTCTTTTCGTCATGAACATGATATTTTTTCGTTTTCTGAACGAACTTTCCATACATAGGGTGTTTTTCCTTAAAAACAGTTGCTACTGTAATGGTTTTATCCATCTTATTGCTAACAACGACACCCGTTCTTTCTTTTCTTAAATTTCTAGCTTCCATGAGGACTATTATTTATTATTAAGTTCTCTCTGACGTAACTCTGTCTTCATACGCGCAATCGTTCTGCGTAATTTTCTAATTTGTGCAGGGTTTTCCAGCGGAGAGATAGAATGATTTAACAGCATCTGAGTATAATTGGCAACTTCAGTGTCAATTCTTTCTGCCAATTCATTAGTTGGTATTTCTCTAATTTCTGCAATCTTCATAATAATTAAGCATTTTGATTAGCATCGTAATCACGTCTAACAATAAACTTCGTAGTAATAGGAAGTTTTTGAGCTGCTAAGCGCAAAGCTTCTTTTGCTACTTCATAAGGTACACCATCAGCTTCGATTATAATACGACCTGGAACAACAGGTGCTACGAAACCTACAGGATCTCCTTTACCTTTACCCATACGTACGTCAGCAGGCTTACGAGTGATTGGTTTATCCGGGAAAATGCGGATCCAAATCTGACCTTGACGTTGCATATATCTTGTTACTGCCACACGAGCAGCCTCAATCTGACTACCTGTAATCCACTTAGATTCAAGAGCCTTGATTCCAAAAGACCCAAAGGCCAACTGGTTGCCTCTATGTGCGAAACCTTTACCATTACGGCGGCCGTCCTGTTGTCTTCTGAACTTTGTTTTTTTCGGTTGTAACATAATTCTTTAAAATTCAAATCGATTAACGATTATTTCTCTTTCTTCTGAAGTTCTTGCCTCCATTATTATTACCACCGCGACCTGTTTCCTTCGTCTGAGTGAAGTTAGGTGCAAGGTCTTTCTTGCCATAAACCTCACCGCGGCAGATCCATACTTTAATACCTTGCAAACCGACCTTAGTCAAAGCTTCTGCCTGACAGTAATCGATATCTGCACGTAAAGTATGCAAAGGAGTTCTACCTTCCTTTAACATTTCTGAACGAGCCATTTCTGCACCGTTCAAACGACCTGAAATCTGAACCTTAATTCCTTCAGCACCCATGCGCATTGTATTAGCGATAGCCATCTTAATAGCACGGCGATATGCGATCTTACCTTCTACCTGACGAGCGATGTTGTTAGCAACGATCACTGCATCGAGTTCTGGTTTCTTCACTTCGAAGATGTTGATTTGGATATCCTTATCGGTAATCTTCTTCAATTCTTCTTTCAACTTATCAACTTCTTGACCGCCTTTACCAATGATAATACCAGGGCGTGCAGTACATACGGTAATTGTCACCAATTTCAACGTACGTTCAATAACAATTCTAGAAACGCTGGCTTTAGCAAGTCTTGCCTTCAAATATTTACGAATCTTGCTGTCTTCCAACAAGGCGTCACCATATTCTTTACCACCGTACCAATTAGAATCCCAACCTCTGATTATTCCTAAACGGTTACTTATTGGATTAACTTTTTGTCCCATACTTACTCTTGATTATCATTAGTTTTCTTAGAATCAACGAACAAAGTCACATGATTCGAACGTTTACGAATTCTGTATCCTCTTCCCTGTGGTGCAGGACGCATTCTCTTAAGTGTCACACCTTCATCAACAAAAACTTTAGATACATATAATTCACCGTCCTCAGCCTTTCGCTCATTTTTCTGTTCCCAATTAGCAATAGCAGAGCGCAGCAATTTTTCAACTTTTGCAGCAGCTTCTTTGGAAGAGAACTTCAAGACACTGAGTGCACGGTTCACTTCCATACCACGAATCATGTCGACTACATAACGCATTTTACGTGGAGAAGATGGAACGTTCCGCAATTTTGCGAAATACATTGTCTTCAGGGCTTCTTTTCTTTTATTAGCCGAATTAGATTTTCTTGCTCCCATTATTTAATTACTTTTTCTACTGTTTGCCCTGTTTATTTCTTATTATTACCAGCATGACCGCGGAATGTGCGTGTAGGTGCGAACTCACCGAGCTTATGACCTACCATGTTTTCAGTAATGTAAACAGGAATAAATTTATTTCCGTTATGAACAGCAATGGTATGACCTACGAAATCAGGAGATATCATTGATGCTCTAGCCCAAGTTTTAACGACAACTTTCTTACCACTTTCATTCATGGCAAGAACTTTGTTTTCAAGTTTTACGTTAATATATGGACCTTTTTTTAATGAACGACTCATAATTTACTCAATTAATCAATTATTTCTTTCTTCTTTCAATGATATACTTTGAAGACTGCTTCTTCGGAGCTCTTGTCTTCAAGCCCTTAGCGTACAAACCTTTACGTGAACGAGGATGACCTCCAGATGCACGTCCTTCACCACCACCCATTGGGTGATCAACCGGATTCATAACAACACCACGGTTATGAGGACGACGGCCAAGCCAACGAGTACGTCCAGCTTTACCTGAGCTCTCCAATCCATGGTCTGAGTTTCCTACGCTACCAATAGTAGCCTTGCAAGTACCAAGAATCTTACGTAATTCACCAGAAGGCAATTTGATTACACAATATTTACCTTCACGTGATGTCAACTGAGCAAAATTACCAGCCGATCTTACCAAAACGGCACCCTGTCCCGGACGTAATTCGATGTTGTGAACTACTGTACCAACAGGAATGTTTTCAAGTGGAAGTGAGTTACCAACTTCTGGAGCCACCTCAGCACCTGAAAGAATTGTCTGACCAACTTGCAAACCATTAGGAGCAATAATATATCTCTTTTCTCCATCAGCATAGAACAACAACGCGATACGAGCCGAACGGTTCGGATCGTATTCAATTGTCTTAACTACAGCTGGAACACCGTCTTTATTTCTCTTGAAATCGATAATACGATATTTACGTTTGTGACCGCCACCTCTATAGCGCACCGTCATCTTTCCGACGTTATTACGACCACCTGTAGAACGCTTACCATAAACAAGAGATTTTTCTGGTACTGACGCAGTAATTTCTTCAAAAGTACCAATAATCTTGTGTCTTTGCCCCGGTGTTGTGGGCTTAAATTTACGTACTGCCATTTCTATTAAATATTGCTATAAAAATCAATAGTATCGCCCTCTCTCAAAGTTACAATAGCTTTCTTGAAAGCATTAGTTCTACCTTTGATAAGGCCTGCCTTTGTATACCTTGTTTTGTTCTTTCCAGCATATCTCATAGTGTTTACATCCACTACTTTTACATTATACAAGGCTTCAACTTCTTTCTTAATCTCTAATTTGTTAGCTTCAGGACGCACGATAAAACCGAAACGGTTGTTAAACTTTTCGGTCATTTTCGTCATTTTCTCAGTAACTAACGGTTTTACTATATATCCCATTACTTAAGCCTCCTCATTATGAATTAAGACAAAATATTATCAATAACTCCCAGAGAGTTTTCAGTTACAACCATAACCTCTGCGTCCAATACATGATACGTATTCAACATAGAAGCTTGCATCAACTTAACACCCTGTAAGTTACGAGCCGACAAATATACGTTTTTATTTGCTTCTGGCAAAACGAAAAGTAACTTTTTGTCAGCAATTTTAAGATTATTTATCACATTAATGAACTCTTTTGTCTTAGGAGCTTCAAATGTAAAGTCCTCAACTACAACAATTGCGTTCTCTTGTGCTTTGTAAGAAAGAGCTGAGCGACGAGCCAAAGCCTTAACTTTCTTATTCAGCTTAAACCAATAATCACGAGGTCTTGGACCGAATACACGGCCACCACCATGGAACAACGGTGAATTGATATCACCATGACGAGCACCGCCGCCACCTTTCTGGCGACCTAACTTACGAGTAGAACCAGCAATTTCGCTTCTTTCTTTTGATTTGTGTGTACCTTGACGTTGGTTTGCTAAGTACTGCTTAACAGCCAAGTAGATAACGTGGTCATTGGGTTCAATTCCGAAGATAGATTCGTTTAACGTAACCTTTCTTCCGGTGTCCTCACCTTTAATATTTAATACGTTAACTTCCATTATTTCTCAATTAAAACGATTGAACCTTTGCAACCCGCAACTGAACCTTTCACCAAAAGAAGATTATGTTCCGGAATTACTTTTAAAACTCTCAAGTTCTGAGTAGTAACTCGATCACCACCAAGCTGACCACCCATACGCATACCCTTGAATACCTTTGCAGGGTAAGAACAAGCTCCGATAGAACCTGGCTTACGCTGACGGTTATGCTGACCGTGAGTTGCTTCACCAACACCACCAAAACCATGACGTTTAACAACACCCTGGAAACCTTTTCCCTTAGATGTACCGATAACGTCAACCAATTCAGCATCGTTAAAGAGTTCTACTGTAATGGTGTCACCCAAATTGTACTCTTTTTCAAAATTCTTGAACTCGGCCAAGTGTCTCTTTGGAGTTACTCCTGCTCTTTTGAAGTGTCCCATCAAAGGTTTGGTTACGTTCTTTTCCTTCATGTCTTGGAAACCAACCTGAATGGCTGCATAACCATCCTTCTCAACACTTTTAATCTGAGTAACTACACAAGGACCAGCTTCGATAACAGTGCATGGTACATTCTTACCATCAGCACTAAAAACGGAAGTCATTCCGATTTTCTTTCCTAATAATCCTGGCATTTCAGTTAATTTTTAAACAATTAAACTTTAATTTCTACTTCTACACCACTCGGTAATTCCAATTTCATCAAAGCGTCAACGGTCTTAGCTGTAGAGCTATAGATGTCGATCAAGCGTTTGTAAGATGAAAGCTCGAATTGTTCACGAGATTTCTTGTTCACGAATGTGGAACGGTTCACTGTAAAGATCTTCTTGTGTGTTGGCAATGGAATAGGACCACTGACAATAGCACCGGTTGCCTTTACTGTTCTAACGATCTTCTCTGCTGAGTTGTCAACCAAGTTGTGATCGTAGGATTTCAGTTTAATCCGAATTTTTTGACTCATTACTTTAATTTATTAATTGTTATTAATTTGAATATGGGGTTCGACTTAAGAGTCATTCACTAAACCGATTGCCCCATCTTCGTTATTTATATTAACTCTGAACGACCTCCCACCTCTTCAAGTATCGTCTTAGCGATCGAACTTGCTACTTGGGTGTGATGGTCGTAAGTCATAGATGACGTAGCGCGTCCTGAAGTAATCGTACGCAGAGCGGTTACATAGCCGAACATTTCAGCCAACGGAACCATTGCCTTTACGACTCTTGCGCCTGAGCGAGTTGATTCCATTCCTTCAACTTGTCCACGACGTTTATTCAAGTCGCCAATCACATCACCCATATTTTCTTCTGGAGTAACGACTTCCAACTTCATCATTGGCTCCATCAAAACAGGACCTGCTTTTTCGCAAGCTTTCTTATATGCTTGAATAGCACAAATTTCGAATGACAGCTGGTCTGAATCCACTGGGTGGAATGAACCATCGTGCAACACAACCTTTAAGGAATCAAGAGGGTAACCTGCTAACACACCATTTCTCATAGCGGTCATGAAACCTTTCTGTACAGAAGGGATATACTCTTTTGGCACGTTTCCGCCCTTTACTTCATCGACGAACTGTAAGCCGCCTTCTTTGAAGTCCTCATCAACCGGGCCTACTGATACGATGATATCAGCAAACTTACCGCGACCACCGGTTTGTTTCTTATAAACCTCACGAAGTTGGATTGTCTTCGTGATAGCTTCCTTATAAGCAACCTGTGGGCGGCCTTGGTTACATTCAACCTTGAACTCTCTCTTCAAGCGTTCAATGATAATTTCCAAGTGAAGTTCACCCATACCTTCGATAACAGTCTGACCTGTTTGTTCATCTGTATGTACGCGGAAGGTTGGATCTTCCTCTGCCAACTTAGCCAAACCGTTTGAAAGTTTCTCCAAGTCTTTCTGAGTCTTAGGCTCAACTGCGATACCAATTACAGGATCAGGGAAATCCATTGATTCCAATACGATTGGTGCGTCCTCATCACAAAGGGTATCACCAGTATGAATATCTTTGAAGCCTACTCCTGCACCGATATCACCAGCACTAATCACATCCATAGGATTCTGCTTGTTCGAGAACATTTGGAACAAACGAGACACGCGTTCCTTTTTGCCTGAACGTGAATTATAGATGTATGAGCCTGATTCGATCTTTCCAGAATAAACACGGAAATAGGTCAGACGGCCGACATACGGGTCGGTTGCGATCTTGAAGGCCAAAGCAGCCGTCTTCTCATCTTCTGAAGGACGACGGTCTTCTTCTGCACCTGTCGTTGGGTTTACACCTTTAATATTAGGTGTATCCAGTGGTGATGGCAGGAATGCGCAGATATAGTCGAGCAAGGTTTGAACGCCCTTGTTCTTGAAAGAAGAGCCGCAAGTCATAGGAACGATCTCGTGCATCAAAGTACCCTTACGGATAGCACGGATGATTTCTTCCTCTGTTATTGTTGATGGGTCCTCAAAGAATTTCTCCATGAGTTCGTCATCATAGTTAGCAGCTGTTTCCAACATTTTATCACGCCATTCTTGAGCCTCATCCACCATTCCGGCAGGAATTTGGGTTACTTCATACTCAGCACCCATTGTCTCATCATGCCAATAGATAGCTTTCATCTTGATCAGGTCGACAACTCCCTTAAAATGTTCTTCTGCACCAATAGGAATCATGACAGCGCAAGGATTTGCACCCAATTTCTCCCTCATTTGGTTCATTACATCAAAGAAGTCAGCGCCTGAACGGTCCATCTTATTTACATAGCCAAGACATGGAACGCCGTATTTTTCAGCCTGACGCCATACAGTTTCTGATTGTGGTTCAACGCCCCCTACTGCAGCGTAGGTTGCGACTGCACCATCCAGTACACGCAATGAACGTTCAACCTCAGCGGTGAAGTCCACGTGTCCCGGAGTGTCAATCAAATTAATTTTGTAAGTCTGGTCCCCGAACTTCCAGTTAGCAGTTGTCGCAGCCGATGTAATCGTGATGCCACGTTCCTGCTCTTCTTCCATCCAGTCCATTGTAGCAGCACCGTCATGCACCTCACCAATCTTGTGAGTCAATCCGGTATAGTACAATATACGTTCGGAAGTGGTCGTTTTACCGGCATCGATGTGAGCCATGATACCGATATTGCGGGTTAGACTAAGATCTTGTTTTGCCATTTTTCGTTCTTATTTTTTAAACCATTAGAATCTGAAGTGTGCAAAAGCACGGTTAGCTTCAGCCATACGGTGCATATCCTCTTTACGTTTGAATGCTCCACCTTGTTCATTGAAAGCATCAACGATTTCGTTAGCCAGCTTGTCAGCCATAGACTTGCCACCACGTTTACGAGCGAAAGAGATCATATTCTTCATAGAGATAGATTCTTTACGTTCTGGACGGATTTCAGTAGGAACTTGGAATGTAGCACCACCGATACGACGAGACTTAACCTCAATCTGCGGAGTGATGTTATCAAGAGCCTTTTTCCAAATTTCAAGAGCTGATTTCTCTTCGTTAGGAAGTTTTGCCTTTACTGTTTCCAGTGCAGCGTAGAAAATTTCGTAAGAGGTGTTCTTCTTACCATCGTACATCAGATGGTTTACAAACTTAGAGACCTTTTGGTCATTAAACACCGGATCCGGAAGGATCAAACGTTTTTTTGGTTTTGCTTTTCTCATTTTTCTTAAAACTTGCGTTTTTGTTTGGGTTGCATTTTTGTCTTCTTCAACGCTTTCACTAAAGCATTTACTCAACCTTTACTGCTTCTTCCAACAAACCAAAAACTAATTTAAATAATTCTTAATCTCCGAGAAGTTTTTTACTTCTTAGCTTTAGGACGCTTAGCACCATACTTGCTTCTGCGTTGAGTACGACCAGCTACACCAGCTGTATCCAAAGTACCACGAACGATGTGATAACGAACACCTGGAAGGTCCTTAACACGACCACCACGTACTAATACGATTGAGTGTTCCTGCAAATTGTGTCCTTCTCCCGGAATGTAAGAGTTGACTTCCTTTGAGTTAGTCAAGCGGACACGAGCAACTTTACGCATTGCTGAATTAGGTTTTTTAGGAGTTGTTGTGTAAACACGTACACAGACACCACGTCTTTGCGGGCATGAGTCTAGTGCCGGAGATTTACTCTTCTCCTTCAATACCTGTCTTCCTTTTCTTACTAATTGTTGAATAGTAGGCATTTTGTTTTGTTTTTAATTATTATATATTGTTTTATTAATTAGCTATTTAAAATCAAAATTGTACATTTTGGGCTGCAAAGTTACAAATAACATTTTAATAAACAATGTTTTTGAAAGGAAAAAATTAACCTGCCCCCTATTTTTGTATAGAAAGCAGGTTAAAACATGTTCTTTAACAGTTAATTTTCAAGCATCACCTTTGATTCCACCGATTGGAGGCATAAAATTTGTTCCTTCGGGACCGTTTTTCCCTTTGATTTTATCCTCAGGCATCTGAATCGGTCCGAGAATATGCTCATACTTCATGATGTTGTCCTGAAGTGCGAAAAGTAATCGCTTCGCATGTTCCGGTGCTAAGATAATACGTGACTGTACACTGGCCTTTGGTAGACCAGGAAGGACACGGGCAAAGTCCAATACGAACTCCGAAGGTGAATGTCCGATGATAACCAGATTCGCATACGTCCCTTGAGCGACTTCTTCTTTTAAGTCAATTGGAAATTGTTCTTCTTGTTTCTTTTGGTCTTCCATATTCATTCTATTTCTTTTTGATTTGAATTTACACCTTATTATATATAGAGTATTATCTTATACTACTTTCCCTTCCCGTCATCCACGAGTTTGATAGTCTCAATTTTAACCGGTTCGTTCGGCATATCCAACTTTTTCGCACCACGTGGCACCTTGGCAATGGCATCAATCACATCGAATCCATCAATAGTTTCGCCAAATACCGTGTAGTTGCCGTCCAAACGTTTGCACTCTTCCTCATTTTGAACAAGATAGAATTGTGAGCTCGATGACATCTTCTCCGGATTTACATCATCTCCCTCACGAGCTGCAGCCAATGCGCCCCGTTTATGTCGCAATCTGTCCACAAACTCTGCCGGTATCCAAAATCCTTGATCACCCCAACCGTATTCATCGATTGTGCGACAAGGATCTTTCGTCCAAGGATCACCGAACTGCATCATAAATCCATCAATCACACGATCAAAAAGAATGCCGCCATAAAAGCGTCCAGCTACTAATCGAGCAAAATTGTCACGATGCAAAGGGGTTTCCTTATAAAGCTTTACCCGAATCGTTCCTTTTGTCGTCACAATATCGAAAATAGGCTCTTCACCTAATGCATATGGGTTGAACGGCGGAACATGAAGAAACGTATCGACCACATGAGTCGAATGCTGACATGCTGAACACTCAACTTGAGCTTGTTTTACCTTCGGTTGACAACCCACGAGCAATAATAACGTCCATGATATTATCAGAAGAGTATTTTTCATAAAATGTTCTTTTATAGTTAGTTCAAGACAAAAATAAGAATTATCGCCGGGAACTCATAGTGAAACAGACATTATTTTCATCTACTGTCTAGTTTTTAATATAAAAAATATGCATTTATTTTTCATCATTCTGAATTCATTATGTATATTTACACCACGAATTAAGCGTTTCACAAAGGTGGAAAAGGCTTGTCACAAAGGTGGAAAGCTTTTGTCACATTAGTGGAAAGCCTTTGTCACAAAGGTGACAAGCTTAATTTCTATGAGACAATTACTAAGACTAGCGAACTGGCACATAACTAATCTAGTTCGCACAAAAACAATTAGAATGATATATTATAATTTTTACAAGAATCCGAGGAAGGAAAAGGAAGGACCTGAACATTTTCATCCACGAACCATTAATCAGGGTACGGCTGATTTAAAGGTCCTAGCTAAAGAAATCGAGAAAGGAACGACTCTTACAGCCGCAGATATCGAGGCAACTCTTACGGCTCTCACTGATCAGATGGTAAAACATCTCATGAACGGTGAACGTATATACTTAAAAGGATTGGGGTATTTCTCAATCTCGTTACGATGTACCAAGACGAATGCCATTCCGGATCAGACACGAGCAGAAAACATTCGATTCAAGGCACTCAACTTCAAGGCCGATAAGAACCTACGTCTTGAGTTACAAGGCATAACATGCAAGCGATGCTCATCAAACACGTCTAATACTGGTGAGAGTATTGAAGTTGTCAATGCGTTAAGCAAGTTTTTTGAAACTCATTCTTTCATAACACGAAAAATGATGGAAGAACTGTGCAACATGTCGCAAACTACAGCTAACCGTCGGTTAAAAGAGTGTATTAATAATAGAATATTGAAGAATGAAGGTACACGATTTAACCCAATTTATGTACCTGACGAAAAATTTCCGATAAGATAAAGCTCGATATATTGTCTTTAAAGGAATGGTTTTCATCAATTAAATTTATGGTTAAGTTTTATTTTTACTATTTCCCCGATGTGAATCGGGGAATAGTTTCTATAAAAATATAATTATGGCTCGAACAAAATCTATTCAGGGCCATGATCCCATGTGATATTATCTGTTTGAAATTTCTCAGTGTTCTTTACATGACCGATGAAATCACTTACTGAATCAACGTGAATGTTCGCAAGTGTTATATCTTGTGGCGGAAGATTCTCCACACCATTGATCT
>CAMVLL010000009.1 GCA_947168315.1 uncultured Bacteroidota bacterium
GGAAGTGAACGACTTCCTTAGAGGTTTCCGTGCTGACGGCTCGATGAAGGTACAATAAAAGACGGAGGGCCATCACTGGTGCTCCGCCCTATTTAAAAGTCTCTGCATCATTAGTCATTTAGACTTTCCATAGTGGTATGAGATTTTTCTCTTAACTCTGAGATTGTTAGTTTATTCTTCATTTATATAAACCCGTTTTTTCTTGAAATACGGCTTTTTATTTCGTTAAAAGTTCTTAAATGCCTATTTATTATCTTAGCCATCCAAATATGTAGAACTAAGTCTGCAAAAGTTCACTTAAAAAAATGCGAGTCCAGAAAATATGTCTCAATGAAGGTACTGACATTTGGATTTCTTTTGCTACAACGAAAAAATATTTGGAATAGACATTTCTAATTTGGTAGAAGATGCTTATTTTTACATCCGTATTCTTTCTGAAAAAGAAGGTATGAAAGGGATAAGAAGATTACATATTCTCGCTACGTTAACGGTTTTATTGTGCATCGTTTTTACTAATGATGTAGAAGGGCAGAACCTCTGGCAAAAGTTGAAAGAGAGTGATAGTCTGATGACATCACGTTATCGTAATAGTAATATTGATACAACATATATCAGGCGCCCAAATACGAAATGGACAGTAAAGGGACGCCTCAATATATCCGGAGCAAGACTGCTGATGGAAGGTGTTCAAAGAGACATAGCGTTCAAGTCACGGATGAAAGCTGATTATAAGTCAACGCTCAGTATGGGCGTGAGCTATCTTGGAGTGACATTAAGTTTTGCTTTGAATCCAGCTAAACTATTAGGCAAATACAATGACTTTGAGTTTAACCTCAACTCGTACAGCAACCGCTGGGGGTTTGATATTATCTATCAGAATGCCCATAACTTTACAGGGTGGCATGAGACTAAAGGACAGCCGCGCATAGACTTACCTGCCGAAGTATTGTCGTTAAGGTCGCTGAATTTGAATGGATACTATGCTTTCAATTATCGTCGTTTTTCTTATCCTGCCGCTTTTTCGCAGACTTATATCCAACGACGTTCTTCAGGAAGTTTCTTGTTGGGCCTTTCATTGCAGGGACAACAGGCTGAGTCCAAGGAGTTCTATGAATCCAAACTCAATTCTACCAACATTGGCATTGGTGCAGGCTACGGCTATAACTGGGTCCCTAATCGTCGTTGGCTTATTCATGTTTCTACTTTGCCTACGCTTATCGTCTATAGTAAAACTTTGCTCAGGGTAAGTGAAGACCGTGTACCGTTCGACTATCACTTTCCTGAGATTATCGTAATTGCCCGTGGAGCCATTATCCGACAAATCCACAATATGTTTGCGGGATTGACGATGGTGTACAATTTTACGAGTATCGGTGGTCGTGACCAATTGCTTGTTGATAACGGTAAGTGGCGTGCCCGACTTATTTTTGGTTATAGATTCTAAAAAAAGATTATACCCAAAGTAAGTCACTCATAATTCCATCCGAGATAAATATACCATCTTTAGACAGTCGGAGAGTGTCATCCTCTTGAATTAGAGTCCCTTGATGAATATGAGGGGTAGCCAACTTCTGGCAGTATGTATATAGTTCCTCTCCAAAGAGTTTTTTTAGCTCAGACAATGAAATACCCCATCGGGTGCGGACACGTGTGATAATGTAGTCATTATAACGAGTATACAAGTCTAGTTCTTCTTTCTCGAAGATTGGTCTATTGGTTTGTATCCCTTTAATATATTGTTCGAGTGAAGACACATTCCACTGACGGGAAAGGCCATCATAAGAATGAGCTGCAGCACCACATCCTAAGTATCGTTTTCCCTTCCAATAACTGGAATTATGACGTGATTCATGATTAGGTAAGGCGAAGTTGGAAATCTCATAATGCTCATATCCGACTTTCTGAAGTTTTTCCATCAGCATTTTGAAAAATAAAACGCTTGTCGATTCATCCACTTCGTGAACCTCCTTTTGTTCGCGAAGTTTCCACAGCGGAGTTTCTTCCTCATAGATAAGATGATAGGCTGAGATATGTTCTGGTCGTAGACTGATGGCTTCTGCTAAGTCGTGTTCCCAGATATCAGATGTCTCATCGGGAAGGCCATACATCAGGTCAATACTGATATTCTTGAATCCGGCTGCCCTACAATTCTTGAAAGCCTGAATAGCTTGCTGAGCCGTATGCCTGCGTTGTAATCGTTGCAGCAAAGGGTCATGGAATGTTTGGATTCCCATACTGATCCGATTGAAAGGAAGTGTTCGAAGCATTCGGATATATTCCTCAGAAAGATCGTCCGGATTGGCCTCAATGGTAATCTCTGCATCGGGTGCAACAGGGTATACCTTATATATATAGGTAAGCAAAAGATGGAGCGACTCATAGCTTAGTTGAGAAGGTGTGCCACCACCAAGGTAAATGGTCTCGACAGTTTCACCTTTCAGATAATCTTTACGCATATCCAACTCCTTACACACCGCTTCAACATAGGTCGTTTGCATCTCATTGTGAGTGGTAGAATAGAAGTCACAATAGATACATCTTCGTTTACAAAATGGAATATGGATATAGATGCCAGCCATAGTCATTAATTATGGTTTCAAAAGTAGCAAAAAACATGGATATATAGTGCTTGAAAAAGGGGTGATTTTGCATTTCTGCTGTAAAACATAGATAAGTAACATAAAAAATCTTTGTGTATATTAAGAATATTTACTAATTTGCACGCCGTTTTGAATGGGAGTACTATATCTTATTACAAATAGAGTATAAATTTTAAACAAAAATATCATGAAGGTTTATCAAACAAATGAAATTAAAAACGTTGCCATTTTAGGTAACCATGGAGCTGGTAAGACCACCCTCACAGAGGCTTTACTCTTTGAGAGTGGCATTATAAAACGTCGTGGATCAGTTGATTCGAAAAATACAGTAAGTGATTATTTCCCAGTTGAGCAGGAATATGGTTATTCCGTTTTCTCAACAGTTTTTCATACTGAATGGAAGAATAAGAAGTTGAACTTTATCGACTGTCCGGGTAGTGATGACTTTGTTGGTGCTGCTGTTACTGCTTTGAACGTTACAGATTCTGCAGTTATCTTGATTAATGGACAATATGGTCCTGAAGTTGGAACACAGAACCACTTCCGTCATACTGAGAACTTGAACAAACCGGTTGTTTTCGCTATTAACCAATTGGATAACGATAAGTGTGATTTCGATCAGGTTATGGATCAACTGAGAACTAGCTACGGTGGTGCAGTTGTTCCTATTCAGTATCCGGTTCAGACTGGTCCTGAATTCCATGAAGTTATTGATATTCTGTTGATGAAGAAACTTTCATGGAAGTCAGAAGGTGGTGCTCCTACAATCGAAGATATTCCAGCATCTGAAATGGATAAGGCACAAGGTTTGCGCGACTCATTGGTTGAGTCAGCAGCAGAGCATGATGAATCTTTGATGGAGAAATTCTTTGATTCAGGTGAGTTGACTGAAAGTGAAGTACACGAAGGTATCCGTAAGGGTTTGCTTTCTCGTGGTATGTTCCCTGTGATGTGCGTTTGTGGCAAAAAGTCAATGGGTATTCATCGCTTGATGGAATTCTTGGGTGAAGTCCTTCCTTCAGCTAATGAAGTTGAGCCGGTGAAGAATACAAAGGATGAACCAGTTAAGGTTGACGATAATGGTCCTACTTCTTTGTTCTTCTTCAAGACAGGTATCGAGCCTCATATTGGTGGCGTTCAGTATTTCAAAGTAATGAGCGGTACTATTAAGGAAGGTACAGATATGGAGAATGCAGACAGAGGTTCTAAGGAACGTGTTGCTCAGCTTTTTGCTTGTGCAGGTTCAAATCGTATCCCTGTATCTGAGATGCATGCTGGTGATATCGGTTGTACAGTTAAGCTGAAAGATGTTAAGACTGGTAATACCTTGAATGAAAGAGGTGCTGACAACAGTTTCAACTATATTAAATATCCTAACTCTAAGTATTCTCGTGCTATTAAACCAGAGAACGAGGCTGATATGGAGAAGATGATGACAGCTCTGAACAAGATGCGTGAAGAGGATCCGACATGGATCGTTGTTCAGTCTAAGGAGTTGCGTCAGACAATCGTTTATGGTCAGGGTGAATTCCACTTGCGTACTTTGAAATGGCGTCTGGAAAACAACGAAGGTCTTCCAGTTGTTTACAGCGAACCACGTATCCCTTATCGTGAAACTATTACTAAGGCTGCTCGTGCAGACTATCGTCATAAGAAACAATCTGGTGGTGCTGGTCAGTTTGGTGAGGTTCACTTGATTGTTGAGCCTTATACTGAAGGTATGCCTGATCCATCTGTTTACAAATTCAATGGCCAGGAGTTCAAAATCACGATAAAAGGCAAGGAAGAAATTCCATTGGAGTGGGGTGGTAAGTTAATCTTCATCAATTCTGTTGTTGGTGGTGCTATCGATACTCGCTTCATGCCAGCTATCTTGAAGGGTATTATGGGACGTATGGAGCAAGGTCCTTTGACAGGTTCTTATGCTCGTGACGTTCGCGTTATCGTTTACGATGGTAAGATGCACCCGGTTGATTCAAACGAAATCTCATTCATGTTGGCAGGACGTAATGCCTTCAGTACTGCGTTCAAAAATGCAGGTCCGAAGATTTTGGAGCCTATCTACGATGTTGAGGTATTCGTTCCAAATGAATATATGGGTGATGTAATGAGTGATTTGCAAGGTCGTCGTGGCTTGATCATGGGTATGAGCAGTGATAAGGGCAATCAGAAGTTGGCTGCAAAGGTTCCTTTGAAGGAAATGGCTAACTATTCTACATCATTGAGCTCACTGACTGGTGGTCGTGCTTCATTCGACATGAGCTTCTCTTCTTACGAACTTGTTCCGACAGATGTTCAGGAGAAGTTAATCAAGGAGTTCGAGGCAGAGCAAGAAGAAGAATAATCTATTTATTCCTTATAAAAGAGAAGGAGTGCACAGAGATGTGTACTCCTTTTTAGTTAATATTTTATTAAGTTAATTTTTTATTTTGGTTAATATTGTCGAATTGAAGGGGATATTTTAAAGATTTATTTGTAAAAAGTATGGTTGAAATTTAACTTTGTGGTATGAAGAAGTCAATGATTTGGATATTAGGTGGTGTGATGGCATTCTCGTTCCTGATTTTGCTTTACTTACAGGTGAGCTATATCGAGGAAATTATACGAATGCGTCAGGAACAGTTTAATGAGTCGGTCAAACGCAGTTTGGTACAGGCTTGCAAGAATATTGAGCTTGTTGAGACAAAGAAATATCTCGAGTCGGATGTCGAGGCTACTGAGCGTCGAAGAGCCGCATTCATGGACTCTATCTCAAATGATACGATGGTACATCGCAGATATGCGGTTACTACAACAAATGGATTGGGTGGCATCACTTCATTTGAGGTAAATATTAATCGTCGTTCAAACATCCCCAAGGCAATCATATCAACAGGAAAGAATATTCCTCAGACATCGAAAGCTTTGCAGGATATTTTAAAAGAACGATATGTGTATCAGCGTGCCATGCTTGATGAAGTGGTCTATAATATATTGTATACAGCCAGTGACAAGCCGCTTCGTCAACGTATCAATTTTAATCAGTTGGATGCGTTCCTGAAGTCGGAATTATTGAACAATGGAATTGATATTGCATATCATTATACGGTGACAGAACGTGATGGTTCGTTGGTTTATCGTTGTCCGGATTATAAGGATGATGGAGCAAAACATACATACACACAGGAGATTTTCCGGAACGATCCACCGGCAAAGATGGGATTGGTGAATGTACACTTCCCAGAGTTGAATAAATACATCTTCAGTTCTGTTAAGTTTATGTACCCGTCGCTCATTTTTACCTTGGTTTTGTTGGTGACCTTTATCTTTACCATTTATATCATCTTCCGCCAGAAGAAGTTGACTGAGATAAAGAACGACTTTATCAATAATATGACGCATGAGTTCAAGACACCAATCTCGACAATCTCGTTGGCCGCACAGATGTTACAGGATCCGAGTGTGGGTAAATCACCCGCGATGTTCCAACATATCTCTGGGGTTATCAACGATGAGACTAAACGTCTGCGTTTCCAGGTAGAGAAAGTATTACAAATGTCCATGTTCGACCGTCAGAAAGCCGTTCTGAAGAAGAAGGATATGGATGCGAACAAGATGATAGAAGGTGTAGTGAACACCTTCACGCTGAAAGTTGAGAAGTATAATGGTAGCATTACAACCGATTTAGCTGCGGAGAATCCGTATGTCTTTGTTGATGAAATGCACTTTACAAACGTGATCTTCAATTTATTGGATAATGCCGTGAAATATCGGAATCCTGATCGTGACTTGACATTGACAGTGCGGACTTGGAACGAGTCAAATAAACTCTTTATCTCTATTCAAGACAATGGAATAGGCATCAAAAAAGAGAATCTGAAGAAGATCTTTGATAAGTTCTATCGTGTTCACACTGGTAATCTTCACGATGTGAAGGGCTTTGGTCTTGGATTGGCATATGTACATAAGATTATCCGTGATCATGACGGAAATATCCGAGCAGAGAGCGAATATGGAGTAGGAACAAAATTTATAATAACAATACCTTTATTAAAAAATGAATAATATGGAAGACAAATTGCGTATTTTACTGTGCGAAGATGATGAAAATCTTGGCATGTTGTTGAGAGAGTATCTGCAAGCGAAGAACTACTCGGCTGACCTCTACCCAGATGGTGACGCCGGATTCAAAGCTTTCGTTAAGAACAAGTACGATTTGTGTATCTTGGATGTAATGATGCCTAAAAAGGACGGTTTTACGTTGGCTCAGGAAATACGTCAGTCAAATGCCGATATTCCTATTATCTTCTTGACAGCTAAGACATTGAAGGAAGATATCTTGGAAGGATTTAAGATTGGTGCTGACGACTATATTACTAAGCCGTTCAGTATGGAAGAACTTACTTTCCGTATTGAAGCAATCTTCCGCCGTGTTCGTGGCAAACGTACAAAGGAACGCAGCGTTTATCAAATTGGCAAGTTCGTATTTGATACGCAGAAACAATTACTCACCATCGGTGATGAGAATATTAAGTTAACTACGAAGGAGTCAGAACTGTTGGCATTGCTTTGCGCTCATACAAATGAGATCCTTCAACGTGACTTTGCTTTGAAAACTATCTGGATTGATGATAATTATTTCAATGCAAGAAGCATGGATGTTTATATTACTAAGCTTCGTAAGCATTTGCGCGCTGACGAATCAGTAGAAATCATCAATATCCACGGTAAGGGTTACAAGTTGATTGCTCCAGAAGCAGAATAAGAAAGGAAACTGATATCTAAAAATTAAGGTCCGAATCAAACGATTCGGACCTTAATTTATTCCCTTGATAAAAGGTTAGTCGGTAATTCTCTTATTCATAATAATGTAAACGATGATACCAGCAATAATCAAGAAGATGCTACCACCCAATACACTATTGTTGTTAACAGCACTGCTACCAGTTAAGAAAATCGCAATTAGGATAACTGCTCCGAGAACAACCATTATTAAACCTAAATTTTTCAGTAAGCCTTTCATACGTATGTTATTTTTTAATTATTATATTCTAGACTACAAATTAAAGCAATATTTTGTAATCAAGGAAATTATTTGAAGAAAAAAATAAGAAAAACCGATTATTCTTTGATTAACTGAATGTGATTGAGTGGGATTAAATCTTCATTTTCGATTAAAATCTTTTATTCTTGGCCTTATTAGGAAAGGGAAAGGACAAAAAGGCTATTGAAATAAAATTTTTTAGTTGGAAAATATTTGTAGATTAGTTGAAAAGCAGTATCTTTGCGGTCGCAAAATTATTTTTAATAACAAATTTATATTATTTATTATGAACCAATACGAAACCGTTTTCATTATGACTCCCGTTTTGTCTGATGAACAGATGAAGGAGACGGTAGAAAAATTCAAAGGTATTCTTACTGCTGAAGGAGCAGAGATTATCAATGAAGAGAACTGGGGCTTGAAGAAATTAGCCTATCCAATTGAGAAAAAGACGACTGGTTTTTATCAGTTGATCGAGTTTAAGGCAAATCCTGCTTCAATTGAGAAGTTAGACGTTGCTTATCGTCGTGACGAACGCATTATTCGTTACTTGACAGTACGTATGGAGAAATATGCTGCAGAATATGCTGCTAAGAGAAGAAGTTTAAAACAAAATAAGGAGGCATAATTATGGCACAGGTACAATCAGAAATCAGATATTTAACTCCGCCTTCAGTAGATATTAAGAAGAAGAAGTATTGCCGTTTCAAAAAGAATGGTATTAAGTATATCGATTATAAAGATCCTGAATTCTTGAAGAAATTCTTGAATGAGCAGGGTAAGATCCTTCCACGCCGTATCACTGGTACATCTTTGAAGTATCAACGCCGTGTAGCTACAGCTGTAAAGAGAGCTCGTCATTTAGCATTGCTCCCATTTGTAACTGATATGTTGAAATAATTAGAAGGAGGAATAGTATGGAAATTATTTTGAAGGAAGATGTAGCTAATTTGGGCTATAAGAATGATATCGTAAATGTTAAGTCTGGTTACGGTCGTAATTACCTTATTCCTAGTGGAAAGGCTGTGATTGCTTCTCCGGCAGCTAAGAAAGCTTTGGCTGAGGAATTGAAGCAGCGTGCTCATAAGTTGGAGAAATTGAAAGCTGAAGCTGAGGCTGTTGCTGAAAAGCTGAAAGAAGTTGCTTTGACTATCTCAACAAAGGTGAGTGCAACTGGTACTATCTACGGCTCTGTTTCTAATATTCAGATTGCTGATGAATTGGAGAAACTTGGTTTCAATGTTGATCGCAAGCAGATTTCTGTTAAAGAAGCTGTGAAGGAAGTTGGTGACTATGTTGCTAACGTTAAGCTCTTCAAGGATGTTGAAGTTGCTGTTCCTTTCAAAGTTGTTGCTGAGGCTGAAGCAGAAGCATAATCATTGATAAACTATCATAAATAAAAGGCTATCTCATTTGAGATAGCCTTTATTTTATAGTTTTTACTTATCTTATTTATTGAACAGCGTCGTCAGTTATGCTGTTGTACAAGAAACGTTTAATGCTCTGCTTCGGAGTTTTCTCGAAACCGGTAGGGTAGAGCTGAATCTTGCTAATTTGTTCGTAGTTTCCAACCAGACTGTTAAGTGTCTTCAAGTTTTCATCCATCAACGATTTAATACTTTCCGGTGTATTCAAGCCCATTGCATCCAATGTGTTGAAATCTGGATAAACCAATGCAACCAACTTTTTGTTTCGTTCAATAACCAAGCTCTCGTTTACGCAAGGAAGGTTGTTCAACTTAGCTTCGATTTCTTCTGGGAAAATGTTCTGGCCGTTTGAACTCAGAATCATGGTTTTACTTCTACCACGGATATAGATATTCTTATTCTTGTCGATTGTTCCTAGATCGCCTGTCTTCAGCCATCCATCTTCAGTAAAAGCTTCTTTCGTCGCTTTCTCATTTTTGTAATAGCCAAGCATTACATTCTTTCCACGAACTTGAATTTCACCGGTAACTTTATACGGATCCTCCGAATCAATGCGAATTTCCATGAAATCCAATAATCTGCCGGATGAACCTGGCTTATAATCTTCCCACCATGAGTAACTGATAAGCGGAGCACACTCCGTCATTCCATAACCAATGGTATAAGGGAATTTAATTTTGGTAAAGAAAGCCGCAACTTCAGGATTCATGGCTGCACCGCCTACGATTACTTCTTTGAATCGACCGCCTAATGCATCAATCAATTTTTTTCTGATCTGTCCGTAGATTTGGTTATTCAGAATAGGAATGCTCAAAGCATACCTCATCTGACGTTTGTTGATAAGTGGTAGAATCGCGTTCTTGTATATCTTTTCCATTACCAAAGGTACGGTTATAATTAAATCTGGCTTGATTTCGTCGAAAGCCTTCAAAAGAATCTTAGGTGCTGGTGTCTTGCCAAGCAAAGTGATGTGTGTTCCAACTGCAGTAGCTACTAAGAAGTCGAAAGCACAGCCATATGCATGAGCCATCGGCAAGAATGCTAGGTCGTGTTCTCCACGTTGTAACAACTTTGATTCAATACCAAAGATGGTATTTGTTGCTAAATTTTCACCAGTAAGCATAACGCCCTTACTGAAACCAGTTGTACCAGAGGTATAATTGATTTCCATCACCTTATCGTTTGTCAAATCAGTGTAAGCCACATCTTCTTTTTGGAATCCGTTAGGATATGTTTCTTCCATAACAGAATTAATGTTTCCAACATATTGGTGAATGTTTTCTCCATCACGTTGATGTAGACATCGGAAATCAGAGAGAGAGAAGATGGCACGTAAGTTTTCCATCTCATCTTGCTCAAGAGTTTCCCAAATAGGGTCACTTACAAACAAGAATGTAGCTTCAGAGTGATTGACAATATGATGAACATCATTTGGTTTGAAGTCTTGAAGAATAGGAACGATGATTGCTCCATACGTTACGGTAGCCAGATAAGTGATGCACCAGTTGGAACTATTCTTACCAATCAAAGCAATCTTATCACCTCGACGCAAACTGCAATGCTTGAATATCAAATGAAGCTTTGCAATCTCTTCGGCAACTTGACCGTATGTACGCGTATTATTCTCACCGTAGTCACTATAGCAAGGGAGTTCCCAATTATTCTTGAAACTCTCTTCATATAGTTTTATAAAGTTATCATTACTCATTGCACACATTTAGAAATTATGTGCAAAAGTATATATAATTTTTATATGCAGAAAGATTTTATGCATATTTTCACTAACTTTGTGCAATAAATTTTGAAATGAATGACAGATACTACCATTTTTCAAGATAAAACAGCCGTTTATTACACGTTAGGATGCAAATTGAATTTCTCTGAGACTTCTTCCATCGGGAGAATATTGAAGTCTGCGGGCATTCGTACAGCTCGAAAAGGAGAGAAAGCTGATTTGGTTGTTATCAACACGTGCTCGGTTACGGAAGTGGCGGATAAGAAGTGTCGTCAGGCAATTCATCGACTTACACGTGAGCATCCTGATGCTTTTGTCGTAGTTACTGGTTGTTATGCTCAGTTGAAACCTGATACAGTTTCTTTGATAGATGGAGTAGATGTCGTTTTAGGCGCTGATCAGAAAGGGGATATCCTAAATTATTTAGGAGATTTGAAGAAACGTGAAGGTGGTATCGCTGTTACATCCCAACTAAAGGATATCCATCTGTTCATTCCTTCGTGTTCAAGAGGAGATCGTACGCGTTATTTCCTAAAGGTTCAGGACGGATGCGATTATTTCTGTACGTATTGTACTATTCCTTTCGCCAGAGGAAGAAGTCGGAACGGCTCTATAGCAAGTTTGGTTGAACAAGCTCGTCAGGCTGCTGCAGAAGGAGGAAAAGAAATTGTTATCACAGGAGTGAATATTGGTGATTTCGGGCGTACGACAGGGGAATCTTTCTTAGATCTTGTCAAAGCATTGGATGAGGTAGAAGGAATAGAGCGTTATCGTATATCCTCGATTGAGCCTAATCTTCTTACGGATGAGATCATAGAATATGTAGCTCACTCTAGAGCATTCATGCCTCATTTCCACATTCCTTTGCAAAGTGGATGTGACGAGGTTCTTCAGTTGATGCATCGACGTTATGATACAGCATTGTTTGCGCATAAGATTAACAAGATAAAAGAGTTGATGCCACATGCATTCATTGGCGTGGATGTGATGGTAGGGACGAGAGGTGAGACAGAAGCCTATTTTGACAAGGCTTTTCAGTTTATTGAAGGATTGGATGTGACGCAATTGCATGTATTTAGTTACTCAGAAAGACCTGGGACAAAAGCTTTGCGGATAGATTATGTGGTTTCTCCAGAAGAAAAACATCGGAGAAGTCAGTTGCTCTTGGACTTGTCGGATAAGAAAACGATAGCTTTCTATAAACAACATATTGGTATGGAAAAAATTGTTTTGGCTGAGAAAGCAAGAGCCAACGTTCCGATGCATGGATTCACTGATAATTACATCCGTGTTGAGATGCCTCACGATAATAATTTGGATAACCAGTTGATAAAAGTTCGTTTGGGTGACTTTAATGAAGATATGACAGCATTGAAAGGAGAAAGGGTATGAAAAAAGTTTCTGTGGTTATATTGAATTGGAATGGGGAGGAAATGTTGCGTAAGTACTTGCCTTCAGTATGTAGATATTCCAAATTGGAGCAAGGAGATGTTGAGATCTGTGTGGCTGATAATGGCTCAACGGATACATCTCTGGCTCTGTTAGATGAGGAGTTCCCTTCTGTCCGTCAGATACGTTTTGAAGAAAATCATGGATTTGCGGACGGATATAACAAGGCTTTACAACTTATCAACGCAGAATATGTAGTTCTCCTTAACAATGATGTTGAAGTGACTGAGAATTGGCTAGAAATCATGGTTAATTATATGGATTCCCATCCTAATGTTGCCGCATGTCAGCCAAAGATATTGAGTTATAAAGCAAAAGACGAAGGTAAAAAAGTCTTTGAATATGCCGGTGCATCGGGAGGATATATCGATAAATATGGTTATCCATTCTGTCGTGGGCGTATCTTCGGAACCGTAGAGGAAGATGATGGCCAATATGACACTGATGCCATGGTGTTTTGGGCTACAGGTGCGTCATTGTTGATTCGTTTGGAAGACTATCAAGCAGCAGGAGGTTTAGATGGTCGGTTTTTTGCTCACATGGAGGAGATAGACTTATGTTGGCGTCTTCGCAGTAGAGGAAAAGGTATTGTTTGTTTGCCTAAGAGCAAGGTTTATCATATTGGTGCCGCTTCTTTAAAAAAAGAAAATCCTCAGAAAACGTATCTTAACTTTAGAAATAATCTGCTGATGCTTTATAAGAATCTTCCTCAGCCTGAGTTAAAGCGGATTATGCGTTATCGTTTCTTGTTTGATTATTTGGCGGCTTTGGTGTTTTTTCTGAAAGGCCATCGGGATAATGCATCAGCAGTGCTTCGCGCTAGAAAAGATTATAGGAAAATGCGTTATTCATTCGCATCTGAACGTTCTAGGAATATCATCACTTCGAATGATGAGGACATTCCTGAACGTGTACCTTACAGCATTATCTTTGCATATTATTTGAAAGGAAAGAAACGCTTTAGCCAACTGAAATACAACAGTTGATTAAGAGCGAGAGCAATGCATGCTAATACCACATGATTTTGTATCGGCACCCATCGGAGGATTCTCTTTGGTCAAAAGAATGTCGATTTCTTCGATATTCGGAAACTCATTCAGCAAGCGCTGACATATACGATAGGCTACATTTTCTAAAAGCAGAGATGAAATTTTCATCTCTGCTTTTATATATTGCAATACATCTGCGTAATTGATAGTCCCTTCAAGGTTGTCTTGTAGGCAGGCTTTTGAGAAGTCAGTCTTGATAGATAGGTCAATCGTGAAGTTTGCTCCGATGGTTCGTTCCTGGGGCATTACTCCATGATATGCATATATGCGCAATCCTTTGAAGATGATTTTCATATCGGATGTTTTCATCATTTTTCTTTTTAGATTATCCGCATCTTGAAGCACCACAATGTTTGCAAATGAGACAGCCTTCTTGATAAACTAAGGTCTCGTGTCCGCAGTTAGGGCATTTTTGTCCTTCAGCTTTCGTACCATCTATCACGTATTTCTTTAAAGCACGCTCAACACCATTCTTCCAAGTATTGATATTCTCACTGTCGAGTTGTAATGAGTCGACTAACTTGATGACTCTATCGATAGGCATTCTCCAGCGGAGGACTCCTGAAATGAGTTTAGCATAGTTCCAATACTCTTTGTTGAACTTTTCAGACAAGCCTTCAATAGTAGTCTTGTAACCACGTTTGTTCTCAAATTGGAAGTCATAGTGCTTATAACCATCTTCGTCGATATTCTTGATGATGCGTCCTTTGACAACAGATTTCGGTAAAAGGATTCCTTCATCATCATCTTGAAGTCCAGTGAAGATTTCGTATGGACGACCATCCAATAATCCGACAAATGCGACCCATTTCTCTTTGTTGTTTTGGAAACGAATGACATCAGCTTCCAAAGAACGAGGACGAACCTCTACGACTTCTGGCTGCTTACATTCAGGAACAGTCTCTTTTTCTTCTTTCTTGGTGGAAATCAAGACGCCTGAGCGAGAGCCATCTCTGTAAACCGTACATCCTTTACAGCCTGAACGCCATGCTTCGATATACAAATCGTTAACCAGTTCCTCACTCACGTTGTTAGGAAGGTTGATTGTTACGCTGATGGAATGGTCAACCCATTTCTGGATTCGTCCCTGCATCTTTACTTTCTCCAGCCAATCAACATCATTTGCTGTGGCTTTATAATAAGGAGAACGTTCTACCAATTCATCGATTTCCTCTTGTGTATAGCGTTTTGTTGAGTCTATGCCATTTACTTCCATCCATACGAGGAATTTATGATGATAAACGATATACTCTTCAAAAGCGTCTCCTGTCTCGTCTACGAAGTCCACATGCACATCCTCATCGTTTGGATTCACTTTTCTCCTGCGTTTATATACAGGCATGAACACCGGTTCGATTCCAGAGGTCGTTTGTGTCATCAAACTAGTGGTACCGGTAGGAGCGATGGTCAAACAAGCGATGTTTCTTCTTCCTACTTTTACCATTTCCTCATAAAGAGCAGGATCAGCATCTTTGATACGTTTGATATACGGGTTATTCTTTTCCCGTTCGCTGTCGTATATGCTGAATGCGCCACGTTCCTTAGCCATTTGTACAGAGGAACGGTATGCCTCAAGGGCTATTGTCTTGTGGACATTCTCAGCGAAGCTCGTTGCTTCTTCAGTACCGTACCTCAATCCCATAGCGGCAATCATATCACCTTCTGCAGTTATACCTACACCCGTACGTCTTCCTTGTCCCGTTTTCTTGGCAATCTTCTGCCAAAGAAGTTTCTCGGCGTGCTTTACTTCTTCATCTTCAGGATCAGATTCAATCTTTTCCAGGATCTGAGCGATTTTTTCTTCTTCAAGGTCAATGATATCATCCATGATACGTTGAGCCAACGCAACATGTTTCTTGAATAAGTCGTAATCAAAATAAGCCTTATCAGTAAATGGGTTTACGACATAAGAGTAAAGGTTAATGGCCAACAGACGACAGGAATCGTAAGGACAGAGAGGAATCTCGCCGCATGGATTAGTAGAAACTGTGCGATAGCCGAGGTCAGCATAACAGTCAGGAACTGATTCGCGGAGAATTGTATCCCAGAATAACACGCCAGGCTCAGCAGATTTCCATGCATTGTGGATGATCTTATGCCATAATTCGCTGGCTTGGATCTCCTTTTTGAACTTTGGCTCCGCAGCATCGATAGGGTATTGTTGGATGTAAGGTTTGTTGTCGATGGCAGCCTGCATGAATTCATCATCCAATTTAACGGATACGTTTGCGCCAGTGACTTTACCCTCTGTCATTTTTGCGTCAATGAAAGCCTCAGAATCAGGATGTTTAATAGAAACGCTCAGCATTAATGCCCCACGGCGACCGTCTTGTGCAACTTCTCGCGTAGAATTAGAGAATCGTTCCATGAAAGGAACCAGACCGGTAGAGGTGAGGGCCGAGTTTTTGACTGGAGAACCTTTTGGACGGATGTCGGAAAGGTCATGGCCGACACCACCTCTCCGTTTCATCAGTTGCACTTGCTCCTCATCCATGCGCATGATAGCGCCATCTGCGTCGGAGGCACCCTCGATACCAATGACAAAACAGTTAGAAAGGGATGCGACTTGGAAATTATTTCCGATACCTGTCATAGGACTGCCTTGTGGAACAATATATTTGAAATGATCCATCAAGTCAAATAATTCCTTAGCACTTAAACTGTTGGGGTAATTCTTCTCGACGCGAGCAAGTTCTTTCGCGATACGCCAATGCATATCCGAAGGATCTTTCTCGTAAATATGGCCAAAGGAATCTTTCATGGCATACTTGTTCACCCAGACCCTTGCAGCCAGTTCATCGCCTTCAAAATACTTTAAGGTAGCTTGAAAGGCTTCTTCATAAGTATAAGTTTGTCTTTCCACGATAATATTAAAAATTGTACATAAACTTTAGGTTGTAGAAGTTTCGTTTATGTCAATCATGAAAGACTTTGCAAATCTAATTAAGTTTCCGAGAAAACGAAAATAAAAACTTGAGAAGTTATTAACAATTTGGAAGTTTTCCAATTTAGTAAACTAATTAAAAGAATTTCAATGATTTACATTTTATCAAAAACTATAAAAGTTTTTCTTTTTGAAAATTCGTAGAAAAGTAAAGTTGACAAAAAGGGAGAAAGTAGTATCTTTGTAGTAATTCAAATCAGATAATATGAAACATTTAGATTTTATCAAGAATAGAAGGTCAATCCGTAAATATCAGGATAGGATAGTGCCTGACGATTTACTAAAAGACTTGTTGGAAGAATCGTTTAGAGCCTCGACGATGGGCAATATGCAATTGTATAGCGTGGTTATTACGAAGGATGAGGAAATGAAGCGTAAACTTGCTCCTTCACACTTCAACCAACCTATGATAACAAATGCTTCTGCGGTTCTAACTTTCTGTGCTGATTTTAATCGGTTTAGCAAATGGTGCGAGATACGCGATGCAAAACCTGGGTATGATAATTTTCTTTCTTTTATTAACGCTGCATCTGATGCACTGTTAGTAGTTCAGAATTTCTGTACTCTAGCTGAGGCAAATGGATTGGGCATTTGTTATATTGGAACGACAATTTACAATCCTGATCCTATCATAGAATTGTTGCAATTACCAACCTTAGTCATGCCAATAGCTACGATTACCATTGGATATCCGGCTGAAGAACCTCAACAGACCGACAGATTGCCTGTGGAACATTTGATTCATCATGAAACTTATCATGATTATTCAAAGGATGACTTGGATGCCTGTTATGCATTCAAAGAGAGTTTGCCCGAGAATAAATATTTTGTCGAGGAGAATGGAAAACAGACGCTGGCTCAGGTTTTTACGGATGTCAGATATAAGAAAGAAGACAATGAATTCATGTCGGAAGGACTGTTGAAAACACTTCGCAAACAAGGTTTCCTGAAATAAAATAAGGCGCATAATTTGATGCGCCTTATTTTATTAATCAATCAAAACTTATTTTTTCAGTTGAGATTCAATCTCAATCAGTTCTGCTTTAAAGGCTTTGTCGACAGAAACTTGATTTTCTACGCATTTACAAGCATGTAATACCGTCGCATGATCTTTTCCGCCAATAATCATACCAATCTTTGCGGTTGAGAAATCGGTATATTTCTTTGCAAGGAACATGGCAATTTGACGTGCTTGAACATATTCTCTCTTTCTGCTCTTGTTATGAATGGAAGCTTCGTCCATATCATAATGTGTGCATACAACCTTCAGAATATCCTCAATAGTTATCTGCTTGTTTACGATATTTACAGCCTTCTTCACAATGTGTTGAGCCAAGCTCATGTCAATATCCCGTTTGAACAGGATCGATTGTGCCAGTAATGAATTGATGATACCTTCCAATTCGCGGACGCTTTCCTCAACGTTCTCAGCAATATAGTCGATGACTTCCTCTGGTATTACCAGACCATCGCGATGAACCTTGCTCCTTAGGATATTTCTTCTGAGTTCTGTATCAGGCTTGTTCAGTTCGGCAACCAAACCCCATTTAAAGCGGGTGAGAAGGCGTTCTTCCATACCTTGTAATACGGCAGGTGAGCGATCAGAAGTCATCACCAGTTGTTTGCCATTTTGATGCAAATGGTTGAAGATATAGAAGAACGTATTCTGGGTTTGTGTCTTGCCTGCGAACTCCTGAACATCATCAATAATCAGAACATCTATACTTTGATAGAAATTGATGAAATTATTGAAGTTGTTTGTTCTTACAGAATCAGTATATTGAACTTGGAACAGGTGTGCTGAGACATATAGCACTCTTTTCTCAGGATATAATTCCTTAATCCTTGTTCCGATAGCGTTGACAAGGTGTGTTTTGCCGACGCCAGACGGACCATAGATGAATAACGGGTTGAAAGTTTTGGCTGGATGTTCTGCAACTGTTTCCGCAACCGCACGGGAGAACTCGTTACTTGTACCTTGAATAAAAGTATCAAAGTTATAATTCGGATTCAGTTGAGGATCCAGATCATGGAGTGGGTTAGGGGCCTCGTTTCCTCTGGTAATCGCTTTTGGCGTGACCACAGTAGAGCGGCTGCTTCCAGGAATGTCGACTGAAATACCATGTGTCTTGTCCGTTAATTCATGATACATCAATTCGGCGTTCTCACCTATCTCTTTATAAAGGGTGGCACGCAATAGTTCCAGAAATTTATCTTCCAAGTATTCCCGGAAGAATGGACTTGGAACTCCAATAGTCAAGGCCTTACCATCGAACTTTAAAGGAACGATAGGTTTGAACCAAGTGTTATAAGCCGAATCGGTAATATTGTCTTTTATAAAATGAAGACAACGATTCCATAATTCGACATGATCATATTCATTCATAATTGACATTTCTCTTTAATGCGAAACTTCTACAATACAAATGTCGAAATGAAATTTGAAAAAAAAAAATCTATTTTTATTTGGAAATTAAAAGAAAGGTGTAATTTGTTGGTTTTTAGTTAATTATCTTTGTTATGCTTTAAGTTGTTCAAAGCCAATTTTTACAAAAATCTTAAGAATTGATTTTTAGTTATTTATGATATCAGATGTAAGAAAATGAGATAAAAATTTCAACTTCCATCAATTTCGTAAACACTCTTATAACGCGTAAATCATATTCTTCTTTTAAAATCTCAAAAAAGCCTTTATTTAGACAAATTCTATTTAACGATTTCTTCTTTTTTGTCCTTTTTTCCGAAAATAGAAAAATGGACATATCTTTTAGGATGACTCTTCAAATCTTGTAACAAAGCAGCGGCATTGGCCGAGGTTGCATTCAGGTTTTTGTAGAATCCATCATCATTCAAAAGCATGCCTAAACTATTATCTTTACGTGTAAGTTTTGATGTCAAAAGTTGGACATTCGAAAGCGTAGAATCCACTTTTTGAATGGTTTGTGCGTAGTCTACGTCTTTCAAATTATTGCTGATCACAGCGAAATTATCTGAAATTGTCGACAAACGATTCGTTATATCTGGGATGTCTTTATTCATCAAAGAATTGAGTTTTCTTGTCGTAATATCAAGATTTGCAGTGATTTGTTGCGTGTTCTTTAAAGTAGAAGTTATAGATGGGTTAGACAAAAGTACGTTCAGGTTGTTTAGAAGAGAGTCTACTTTGTTCATGGTAGTCTGTAAACGTGGCAAAAGTTCTTCTGAAGCCAGTGCTGTTAGTCCTTTATTTGCTTTACCTGGAATAGTATCTCCTGGCGCATAAAACTCATTGGTATCGTTTGCTTTAAGTAGAACATTCATCTTTACAGTTCCTAACATCTCAGTAACCAATTCGGCATAACTTCCCTTAGGAATGTTCATTTTTTTCTCCGTCTTTACTTCTACGAATACACGATCCATCTTCTTGTAATCGAAGGAGATATCACGAACTGTTCCTATTTGATAACCGTTTGCAAACACAGGACTGGAAAGTGTAATACCAGCTACGTCATCGAATGCGACATAAAAATGGTTCACTGGCTTAAACATATTGATTCCTTTGAGAAAGTTCAATCCAAAAAACAACATGGTTAAGGCAATGATTCCTATAATTCCTATCCTTATTTCTTTTCTTATTTTCATTTTACGTTATTACTTTTTTTGGTTTTTAAACTCATTGATTGCTTCTTGCAGATTAATCTTCTTGCCATCCTTGAATGCAATCATGAATGCGTCTTTAAATTTCTTTTTCACTTGACTCATGGATTGCAGTACTTTGTTATAATTGGTGTCTGCGCCATAAGTATATTTGTATGAACCATTTTCAACGTAATGTGATACCGGCGACAGTCCCTTGAAAGCGGAACTGTTGGCTGGAAGCTTCTTCGATGCGATATAGAACTGCACCATGAAGACTGGTTGTGAAGATTTAGCGGTCGTTTCAATCTTCTTGTTGCTCTGTACCGGCGTTTCGTTCGTCGTTGCTTGTGAAACGGCTGGAGTAGGGTCGGCAATGATCACAGGATCTGCGACTTCAGCGGTTTGATTATTCTCCTCGCCTTTTGCCTCTGCGTCATGCTCGCGTTTATAGTTCACAAACGCTTTATAGATACTAGTGGCAAGTGAGCTGCTTCCTGCATTAGAAAGGAGGTAATTCTCTTCTTCCGGTGTGGAGATATAGCCTAACTCAATAAGCACGCTCGGCATATAGGTTTCTCTCAACACCAAAAAACCGGCTTGATGAACACCTCTGTCAACTCTTTTGGCTGAGTTTTTAAACTGGTTTTGAACAAGTGTGGCCAGTCGAACACTCTTTTTCATATCTTTATCCTGAACCAGCTCGAAGATAATATAGCTTTCGGAAGAGTTTGGATTGAAGCCGGCATAGCGTTGTTGATAGTTGTCCTCAATAAGGATAACAGAGTTCTCGCGTTTTGCGACTTCCAGGTTGTCGGCTGTACGGTGAAGTCCTAACGTATAGGTTTCCGTGCCTTTAACGGTCCTTCCTTTTGCTACAGAATTGGTATGAATGGAAATGAAAAGATCGGCTTTGGCGTTATTTGCGATACGAGCCCGTCCGTCCAACGTAACGAAGACATCTTTTTTCCTAGTATAGATCACTTTTACGCCTTTACAGTTCTGTTCGATCAGTTTTCCGACCTTCAATGCTACGGTAAGATTGATGTTTTTCTCTTTTCCCCTTTTGCCGACGGCTCCGGAGTCATGACCACCGTGGCCAGCATCGATGACAACAACAAAATCTTTGGCTGAAACTGTTAGACAAAAGAGCGGCATTATGAGAAGCATAATGCAAAAGATGATTCTATGTGTACAATCAAACTTCATAACTACGCAAAGATATGTTTTTTTAGTGAGATAAGCGAAAGAATTTGACGGATTTGTTACTTTTCGACCATTTTGATAATAAAAAAAGAAAGAAAGACTATATATTTGCGTCAAAATTCCATGTTAAATGAATAAAACAACTATCTATCACCTTCTTGCTATCTTTGTTGTCCTGGTTTGGGGAACTACATATATTAGTGCCAAGGTCTTGTTGAAAGAAGGGTTAGAGGCTCATGAAATATATCTCCTGCGTTTTATTTTGGCGTATGTTTGTATGCTTTTCATCTCCTCGAAGAAGTGGTTTGCTGATTCGTGGTACGACGAATTCAGACTGATGCTTCTTGGATTGACGGGTGGCACAATGTATTTTGTCATGCAGAATCTTGCATTGGAATATACTTATGCCAATAATGTCTCTTTCATTGTCGCATGTTCGCCATTGATGGCAACGTTGATAACCTTGGCTATATACAAGGATGTAAAAGCAAATATCGCTCTTATCGGTGGCTCTTTTGTGGCGTTGCTGGGCGTTGCCATGGTTATTTTTAACGGTCAGTTTGTGCTGAAGCTGAATCCTGTCGGAGATATGTTATCGCTTGGCGCTGGTTTGAGTTGGGCAATCTATAGTGTAATCATAAAACGGTTGACTGAACGCTATGATGTTTTGTTTATCACACGGAAAGTCTTCTTATATGGGTTGGTGACGGTTATTCCTGTATTCATTTTTTGGCCATGGTCTACTCCTGTCTCTGTTTGTTACAAAGCAGATGTGGTTTTGAATCTCTTGTATTTGGGAATTGTGGCGTCGTTCCTTTGTTTCTTTGCATGGAGCTTTGTGTTACAGAAATTAGGTGTGATAAGAGGGTCCAATTATATTTATCTTGGTCCGATTTGCACAATGCTTGCGTCTGCCATTTTCTTGGATGAAACCGTAACCGTCATCTCTTTTATCGGTAGCATACTCATTCTTTTAGGTGTCTTCTTGGCAGGAAAAGGGACTTCGTCAAGCAATTCATAATGGGAATTTAAGATGAGGTCTTAAATACTGAGTTTTTGAGTTCAAAATTCAAGTTTTTTATTTCATTTATCGAGTTTTCGAGGGCCAAAAATCGAGTTTTTGAACTCGAAATTCAAGTTTTTGAACTCAAATGTCGAGTTTTTGAAACGGTGCATTTGTTTTTCGTAAAACTCATGCCCATTTTTTGAATAGATGGTTTATTTTCCCTACATTTGCCTAACATTAATTTAAATATACCATGAAACAAACAAAGAACTTGTTCGGCTTATTTCTCTTATGCCTGACTATGTTGATGTCGCAACCGGCTCTTTCTCAGAATAAAGGTGGAACGTTTACGGTTGGCAATCAGACTTTTTTATTAAATGGCAAGCCTTTTATTGTTAAGGCTGCTGAAGTACATTACCCACGTATCCCTCGTCCTTACTGGGAACACCGTATCCAGATGTGTAAAGCATTGGGAATGAACACTCTTTGCCTTTACGTGTTTTGGAACATTCACGAACAGAAGGAAGGACAGTTTGATTTTACAGGCAATAACGATGTCGCTGAATTCTGTCGCTTGGCACAGAAGAATGGAATGTACGTCATCGTACGTCCGGGACCGTATGTTTGCGCAGAATGGGAGATGGGCGGACTTCCTTGGTGGCTCTTAAAGAAGAAAGATATTCGTTTGCGTGAGCAAGATCCTTATTTTATGGACCGTGTACGTATCTTTGAAAATGAGGTCGGCAAACAATTAGCACCGCTGACTATTCAGAACGGTGGACCGATTATCATGGTACAAGTAGAGAATGAGTATGGTTCTTATGGCGAAGATAAGGCGTATGTTAGCGCTATCCGCGACATTGTCAAGGCTTCAGGCTTTGATAAGGTGGCTTTGTTCCAATGTGACTGGGCAAGTAACTTTACCTTGAATGGATTAGACGATTTAGTTTGGACTATGAACTTCGGTACTGGTGCAAATATCGACCAACAATTCCAACGGCTCGGCGAACTTCGTCCAAATGCTCCGAAAATGTGCTCAGAATTCTGGAGCGGATGGTTCGACAAATGGGGAGCCCGTCATGAGACTCGACCTTCGAAGGATATGGTCGCAGGAATGGATGAAATGCTGTCGAAAGGCATCAGCTTTTCATTGTATATGACACACGGAGGTACGTCATTTGGCCATTGGGCTGGAGCAAACAGTCCGGGATTTGCCCCTGATGTGACTTCATACGACTATGACGCACCGATAAATGAGTACGGCCAGGCAACACCTAAGTTCTTTGAACTCCGAGAGATGATGACCAAATATCAAGACGGTAAGAAAATGCCGGCAATACCTAAGAGTCCGGCTCCGATCATCACCGTTCCTACATTCGAATTAAACGAATTCGCTGGCATCGAAAATGGAATCGTAAAGACTGTCGAGAGCCGTGATATCTTATCTATGGAAGATCTGGACATGGGCTGGGGTTCCATGAAATATTCCACTCTTTTGCCTGAGATTCCAGGAGAAAGTGTGTTGACTTTGACGGAATGTCACGACTTCGCACAGGTGTTTATCGACGGGAAATATGTCGGAAAGATCGACCGTGTCAAGAACGAGAAATCAATCCGTATTCCAGCTGTACGCAAAGGTGCAGTTTTGACTATCCTGATAGAGGCCATGGGACGAATAAATTTCGGTCGTGCCATCAAGGATTATAAGGGAATCACAAAGGAAGTAACCATCCAGTCAGTGGTTGATGGCCATATCGTTTCTTGGAATTTGAAGAATTGGAAAATTAGCACATTACCAGATGATTATGATAATGCTGTTAAAGCTTTAAATGAAGCAAAAACGAATGTAAATATTCAGAATGGAATTCCAGGTAAGGCTGGCTATTATCGTGGATACTTCAACCTCAAAAAGACAGGCGATACCTTCTTGAATTTTGAGGCATTTGGTAAAGGACAAGTCTATGTGAACGGTCATCCGATGGGACGAATTTGGAGAATCGGACCGCAACAGACTTTGTATATTCCGGGATGTTGGTTGAAGAAAGGTCGCAACGAAGTCATTGTCTTAGATGTCGTGGGTTCAAAAACGGCTCCAATCTGTTTCGGACAAGATCATCCGGAGTTGGATAAACTGAATATCGAACAGACAGCTGAGGATGCGCAATTGGATATGAACCAATTTAAACAGGTTGGCGAAGGAGCGTTCGCCGCTGGTAATGGTTGGCAGACTCAAAAGTTGCAAAAAGCAGCC
Organism: uncultured Bacteroidota bacterium; assembly: GCA_947168315.1. Taxonomy (GTDB): domain Bacteria; phylum Bacteroidota; class Bacteroidia; order Bacteroidales; family Bacteroidaceae; genus Phocaeicola. Next base: position 24,306 of record CAMVLL010000009.1, read on the forward strand.
AAAGGTCGTTATCTGGCCATCGTTTGTGTGGATGCTCATGATGGAAAAGATGTGGCATCTATTGCAGAAATCTATTTGCAGGGTGCTGATGGTAAACGTTTGAGCCGTGAGCCATGGACAGTCAAATATGTTAGCAGTGAAGATTTTGAAAATGGTAATCAGACGGGAGATAAGGTGTACGACTTACAGGAAAGCACTTATTGGAGCAGCGCCAAAGGTGTCAAGTTCCCGCATGTTTTGGTACTCGACTTAGGTGAAGAACAAACGATCTCTGCCATCGAATATCTGCCTAGAGCAGAGCAGGGGGCTCCAGGAAGTGTCCGGAATTATAAGTTGTATATGCAGTAAATTACAATAAGAAGTAAAAAAAGGGTTGTCCAAAAGTATTGGTCAACCCTTTTTTGTGATGTAAATTTCCCCTATTTTTAGTTATTCTTTGTTTATTTTCGTGGATAATACCTTATTTATAAATAAAATGCTTAATTTTGAACCCAAATTGTTTGATGTAAACTATGGATACCTCTAAGGAACCGTTATTGGGTAAGACTTTATTGGAACTTCAGCTCATAACTCAGCAGCTGGGAATGCCACGTTTTGCTGCAAAACAGATTGCATCTTGGCTGTATGACAAGAAGGTGTCGTCCATTGACGAGATGACAAATCTCTCGTTAAAGGCAAGGGAAGTTTTATGTCAACAATATACAGTTGGAGCAACAGCTCCGGTGGAATCTCAACGCTCATCTGATGGAACAGTCAAGTATCTTTTCCGGACGGAAGATGGAAATTTTATCGAGACTGTTTATATTCCGGATGACGATAGGGCTACCTTATGTGTCTCTTCTCAAGTGGGTTGCAAGATGAATTGTCTTTTCTGCATGACAGGAAAGCAAGGTTATGCGGCAAACCTGACTACCAATCAGATTATCAATCAAGTTTTTTCTATTCCTGAGCGAGATAAACTTACAAACATTGTGTTTATGGGAATGGGAGAGCCAATGGACAATCTGGATAACGTGTTAAAGGCGTTGGATATACTGACTGGTTCCTACGGTTATCAATGGAGTCCGAAACGTATTACCGTTTCGTCGGTTGGTTTGAAGAAAGGAATAGAACGTTTCTTGAACGAATCGGATTGTCATTTGGCAATCAGCCTCCATTCTCCATTTCCGGCACAACGTCGTGAGTTAATGCCAGCAGAAAAAGCCTACAGCATCGTCGATCTAATCGAGATGTTGAAAAATTACGACTTCTCACACCAGCGTCGTTTGTCGTTTGAATATATTCTTTTCAAGGGAGTTAACGACTCTACGGTGTATGCGAAGGAGCTGGTTCGTCTGCTACATGGGCTGGAATGCCGGGTGAACCTAATCCGTTTCCACGCTATTCCAAACGTGCCGTTGGAAGGTACCGATATGGATACAATGATTTCATTCAGAGATTACCTGACCAATCATGGCGTATTCTCCACCATTCGAGCATCCAGGGGAGAGGATATCTTTGCTGCTTGTGGAATGTTATCGACTGCAGAGAAACAAAAATTAAAAAATCAATAATATGAGACCTGTTAAATTAATTAGTTTGATTTGTTTGGTGTCACTTCTTGTCTCATGCAAAGGAGATAAGAATATTTTCACACCAACTTCCAGCGGAAGACCCTACGAAGTGTTGGTAGTTATCAACTCTGCGATGTGGGAACGCCCTGCAGGAAGAGCTTTATTCGATGTCCTCGACACGGATGTTCCTGGTTTGCCACAACCAGAGCGTTCATTCCGGATTTCCAATACAGATCCCAAGCATTTTAATCGCACATTTAAGATTTTCCGTACAATCATCATCGCAGACGTTAGTACACTCTACACGCAGACGAAGATGAAATACGCTCGCAATGTCTATGCTGCTCCACAAGTTATTTTGACAATTCAATCCCCAAATGAGGAGGAATTTGAAGCGTATGTGAGCAAAAACTCTCAGGTTATTGTCGATTTCCTTACACGTGTTGAGATGAATCGTGAGATCAACGCCTTGAAAGAGAAGCATAATAACTTTATTTCAGAAAAGGTTGACAGTATTTTCGGGTGTGACATTTGGATACCGTATGAACTGCAAAGTTATAAGAAGGGAAAGAACTTCTTCTGGGCATCTACGAACCGTGCAAATGCCGACTTGAACTTTGTGATGTACTCTTATCCTTACACAGATAAGAATACGTTTACTTTGGAATACTTTATCAATAAACGTGACTCCGTGATGAAAATCAACATCCCAGGAGAACGGGAAGGCATGTATATGGAGACAGATTCGGCTCATGTATTCTCAAATGACATCAATGTCCGTGGCGAATATGCGATGGAAGTGAAAGGTCTTTGGGATGTGAAAAACGATATGATGGGTGGCCCGTTCGTTTCTCACGCTCGTGTAGACCAGGCAAACGGTCGTGTAGTGGTTGTGGAAGGGTTTGTCTATTCACCGGATAAACAAAAGCGGAACTTTATGAGAAAGATGGAGGCTGCTTTATACACGTTGAAACTGCCAACCGAAGAACAGTTGCCTGAGATTGTCATTCTCCCAGGAGAAGGAATTCAGGAAGAGAAGATGGATACAACAGCTGTCGTTGCACAGTAGTGAATCATAAATTTTAAAATTATGAATGGTAATGATAAAATAAGGGTAGGAATCACACATGGTGACATAAACGGCGTGGGATATGAGCTCATTCTGAAAGCATTTGCCGATCCTGCGATATACGAGTTCTGTACTCCTATCGTCTATGGCTCGCCAAAGGTTGCTACCTATCATCGAAAGGCTATTAATTCAGAGACGAATTTCAGTATCATCAACCAAGCTAAGGATGCGGAACCGAATCGTCTGAATATTTTGACCTGTGTTGATGATGAACTGAAAGTCGAATTAGGACGTCCATCTATCGAGGCTGGCAAAGCATCTCTCGATGCCTTGCGTAAGGCATTGAACGACTATATGGACGGATTGATTGATGTGTTGGTGACAGCACCAGTTTATAATCAGACAATTCAAAACGATTCGTACGTTTACTTGAATCAAGCAGGTTATGTACAGCAGGAAGCAGGCGAAGGACAGATTCCTTTGACTGTTTTAGTAAAAGATGATCTGCGTATCGCTTTGGCAACGGATGATATCCCTCTCAATAAGATTCTCGAAAACCTGACTCCTGAACTGTTGAAAGAGAAAATACAAGTATTCCATCAGTCGTTGGTTGAGGACTTCGGCATTGACAATCCACGTATTGCTATTCTGTCACTCAATCCTCATGCCGGTCAGCATGGACAAATCGGCCTGGAGGAGCAAGAGCTGATTATTCCAGTTATGGATGAATTGGATGCAGAAGGTGTGATGAGTTTTGGCCCATATTCTGTCGATGGTTTGATGGGATCTGGCAACTATATGCACTTCGATGGCATTATGGCGATGTATTATGACCAAGGTGCTGCTCCATTTAAGGCCTTAACCGAAGAAAGTGGAGTCAGATATACGGCTGGTTTGCCGATTGTTCATGTCGCTCCTGCGCACGGAGTAGCATACGATATCACAGGACAAGGAATCGCTGACGAGAGTGGAATGCGTAATGCAATATATTTGGCTATCGATATCTTCCGTAATAGGATCTGGGAAGAAGAGATTCATTCCAATCCTTTGAGAAAGCAATATTTCGACAAGAGAGATGATAGCTATAAACTGAAGCTGGATGCTCCAGAAGAAGAAACATTGTAAAATGAGATTTGCTATAATATCTGCGGGAGAAGGATCCAGGTTATCCCAAGAAGGAGTTTTGTTACCCAAACCAATGGTTCAGCTGAACGGCTGTGCCATGATTGATCGTCTGATACAAATATTCGGACGCTGCGGCGCCTCCGAGATTGTCATCATTATTAATAATGAACAGCCTCTGACAAAGGCTCATCTATTGGAACTTCAAAAGGTTTCAACTGTTCCTATTCGGCTTATCATCAAGTCGACACCAAGTTCTATGCACAGTTTCTACGAACTCAGCAAGTATCTGCATGGTGATAAATTCTGTCTGACGACAGTTGACACCATCTTTTTGGAATCAGAATTCAAAACTTACATCGATGCTTTCGAAAAATCCGATTTAGATGGGATGATGGCTGTAACTGATTTTATTGATGATGAGAAACCGTTGTATGTCGGAACAGATCAGGAGAAACGTATTACGGGATTTTATGATGAACGTCGTGATGATTCCCGATACATCTCTGGTGGTATCTATTGTTTGGCTCCTTCTGCCTTGGAAACATTGCAAAAATGTATGGATGAAGGCTTGTCGCGTATGCGTAATTTCCAACGTCAGTTGGTTGTCGATGGACGAAATCTGAAAGCATACCCATTTTCTAAGATTTTGGATGTGGATCATGCTTCGGACATACAGAAAGCAGAGGAATTCTTGTTAAATCAGCAAAAATAATTCGAATGAAAAAACTCAATGTGATAGGAATCAGTCGGGGATCACAGTATTCTCCAAATCTGATGAATAGTGATGCGGCTATTTTTAACCTTGTCACACGTGAGTTGCAGAAAAAAGGATGGCAGATAACGACTTGTCCTGAAGATCTCTTTGAGGAAAAAGAATGCCATGCTGATGTTATCTATACGATGGCCCGTGATAAACGGACGATAGAGCGTTTGCTTCAACTAGAGGAACAGGGAACATTGGTGATAAATGCGGCAAAAGGTTTGGAAAATTGTGTCAGACGACCTCTCACCGAACTTTTTATCCAGCATCAAATCCCTTATCCGGAAAGTTTTATTTGGTCGACCGACCAATATTTTGATAAAGCTTTCTTCCCATGTTGGTTTAAGCGTGGAGACTCATCCGCCATTGTGAAAGAAGATGTATGCTTCGTTGAATCGAGAGAACAAGCAAACAGGTTGCTTGAACAGTTCAAGGAGCGTGGAATAAAAACAATTGTAGTCAATAAGCATTTGGAAGGTGATTTGGTTAAGTTCTATGGCGTACGACATGTCGGCTTTTTCGATTGGGTACACAGTCGGCCGGATACACATAGTAAGTTTGGACTTGAACAAATCAACGGAATGCCTGTTGGTTACGACTTTGATATAGAGAGTTTAAAAAAGTGGAGCGATGAGGCTGCAAAGGTATTAGGTATAACAGTTTACGGAGGTGATTGTGTAATATCAGCCGATGGCTCCTTTAAGTTTATAGATTTTAATGACTGGCCAAGTTTTTCCCGCTGCCGTGAGGAGGCAGGAAAGGCAATAGCGGAGAGCATCTGCTATTTGACCGAAGAACATCTGAGAAAATGATAGAAGAATTTGAAAAAGGATTAAAAGCATCCTTTAAATCGAATGATACGGAAGAGTGGTTGGATATACATTTTAATCGTCCAATCGGATATATATGGGCTTTGTTCTTTAAAAGACTTAAAGTACACCCGAATGTAGTGACAATCTTGTCGATTATCCTTGGCGTGGCGGCAGGTATCATGTTTTACTATCCGGATTTGAAACATACTTTGTTGGGAATCCTCTTCCTCGTTTGGGCAAATCACTACGATAGCTGTGACGGACAGCTGGCTCGTATGACAGGACAGAAGACTCGATGGGGTAGAATGTTGGATGGCTTCGCTGGTGATATCTGGTTCATCACAATCTATGTCGCTATCTGCCTTCGACTGATGAATCAACCCATGCCATTCAATATCGGAAATGGTATGCATTGGGGCATTTTTATCTGGATTCTCGCTATTTTCTCAGGAACATATTGTCATAGTAAACAATGTACGCTTGCCGACTACTATCGGAATATCCATTTATACTTCCTGAAAGGAAAGAATGGGAGTGAATTGGACAATTATAAGCAACAACGTGAACTTTTCAACAGTCTTCCATGGAAAGGAAACTTCTGGTGGAAGATTTTCCTCTATTTCTACGGAAATTATACCAGAAATCAGGAGAAGATGACTCCGAACTTCCAAAAGTTTTATGCCATGGTTCGTGAAAAGTACGGTGATGAGATACCTCAATCATTACGTGATGAGTTCCGTGCAGAGAGTCTTCCACTGATGAAGTACACCAATATACTGACGTTCAACACCCGCGCAATCGCTTTGTACATCAGTTTGTTGATAAAAGAGCCCTGGCTCTATTTTATCTTCGAAATTGTGATCATGACGTCGTTGTTCTTGTACATGCGTCACCGTCATGAAGCAATGTCGGCAAAGTTTTATCAAAAATTGAAGAGTCGTGAAGAATAAATATCGAAATATCTTTTTGTTTTTTGGCATCGCTGCTATCGTTATCATGCTGTTGACATTCAACATGCAGTATGATGAACTATGGAGGAATCTTAAACGAGCAGGTAATTGGTTGCCAGCTATCATCGGACTTTGGGCTTTTATCTATATGCTCAATGCTTTATCATGGTATATCATCATTCGAGATGGAAGAAAAGGCTCACCAATATCTTACTGGAAAGTTTATAAGTTGACCATCACAGGGTTTGCGCTCAACTATGCGACTCCTGGCGGCTTGATGGGAGGAGAACCTTACCGTATCATGGAATTGACACCATATGTGGGCGCAAGTAAGGCCACTTCATCGGTGATACTCTATGTGATGATGCATATTTTCTCTCATATCTGCTTCTGGTTTGCTTCCATCTTCCTGTATATCTTTATGTATTCCGTTGATTTCCTCGCTGGCTTCTTCTTCTTCATTGTTGGAGCCGTATTACTTCTGCTAATTTATTTCTTTATGCGAGGATATAGTAAGGGAATGGCTGTGAAAACACTGCGATTGCTGGGATATGTCCCTTTCGCCAAGAAGTGGGCAATACGTTTTTCAGAGGAAAAGAAAGAGACTTTACAAAATATCGACAACCAAATAGCTGAATTGCACAAACAACGAAAGTCAACGTTCTATGCTTCACTTGGCTTAGAGTTCTTTGCTAGAATAGTTGGCTGTTTGGAAATCTATTTTATCCTGAATATATTGACACATAACGTAAGCTTCCCTAATTGTATCTTGATTATGGCATTTACTTCTTTGTTTGCCAATATCTTCTTTTTCTCACCGATGCAGTTGGGCGTTCGCGAAGGTGGTTTTGCTATCTCGGTTGACCGACTTTCTATTCCGGGTGCATACGGCTTATATACAGGATTGCTAACCAGAGTTCGTGAACTGGTATGGATTATTATTGGTGTCGCATTGATGAAAGTGGGAACCAGTGTTCATCCAAAAGAAGAAAATAAAACAGATGAAAAAGATAAATGATATAAAAGGTGTCATCTTCGATTATGGTGGCACAATTGATACCAATAGCCGACATTGGGCTGAAGTTTTGTGGAGCCAATATGTAAAACACTGTATTCCTGTGACTAAGGAGAGTTTTCGTGAGGCTTATGTCTTTGGAGAAAGGACATTGGCAAAGTATCCTTATGTACGCCCGGACCATAACTTTTACGATGTTCTCCTTTTCAAATGCAAGTTGCAAATGGAATACTTGGCCTTGCACGAGTATTTGGAGATGGATGAACGGAAACTACAACACTATGCACTGTCGGTAGCAGAAAGTAGTTATTCGTATGTTCAAGATATCTTAAAAATAACTCGTCCTGTCGTAAAAGCTTTATCCGAAAAATATAAGTTAGTGCTAGTTTCCAATTTTTATGGAAACATTCAGACGATATTAAATGATTTCAAATTAAATACTTTTTTTGCCGATATCGTAGAATCGTCGGTTGTTGGCGTTCGTAAGCCTGATCCTGCCATATATCAGTTGGGTGTTGACGCGATGGGCTTCAGCGCTGATCAAGTTTTGGTTGTCGGTGACTCGTTCTCAAAGGATGTTGTTCCAGCCAAGAAGTGTGGATGTAAAGTCGTTTGGTTGAAAGGTGAAGGTTGGGGAGGTGAAGTGATTGATGAATCCTTACCCGATGAGATTATTACGAGTTTAGATCAATTATTAGATATTATTTAAGTAAAGAGATGAAAAAATATTCATTAGTCAAGAAGGAGTATTTAGTTCCTTTTGTCTTAGTGACAACGTTGTTTTTCCTTTGGGGATTTGCAAGAGCTATCTTGGATGTACTAAACAAGCATTTCCAGAATGAGTTAAGCATTTCGATTACTCAGTCGGCCTGGATCCAGGTTACGACTTATCTGGGATATTTCTTGATGGCCATTCCTGCAGGATTATATATTAATCGTAAAGGTTATCGTAAAGGTGTTGTATTAGGATTGATTCTGTTTGGTGCTGGTGCCTTACTTTTTATACCGGGCACATATATGGAGACATACTATGCATTTTTGGTTTGTCTTTTTATCATCGGATGTGGTCTGACATTCTTGGAAACAGCAGCCAATCCTTATGTGACGGAGTTGGGAGTGCCTGAAACATCTACAAGTCGTCTGAATTTGTCGCAGTCGTTCAACGGACTGGGAAGTTTGTTTGCTACTTTCGTGGTTGGACAGTTCTTCTTTAATTCTGATGAAACTGGAAATGTGGTCGTACCTTATTCGATTCTGGGTGCGCTCGTCTTGTGTATCGCAGTTATTTTCTCACAAGTACCTTTGCCTGAGATAAAACATGAAGAAGAAGATACATATTCTTCTACATCAAATGGGTGGAAGAATCTCAAAAGACTGTTTACTTCTCATAAATTATTTGTTTTCGGTTTGTTCTCTTTGTTGGCTTATGAGGTGGCAGAGATTTCTATAAACAGTTATTTCATCAATTTTGTAACTGGAGAAGGATGGATGAACGATAATCTCGCATCTGTCATTCTTACTTGTGCTTTGGCGTTCTTCATGGTCGGACGTTTTGCTGGAAGTTGGATTATGCAGAAGATCAGAGCGGAGAAAATGTTGATGATTTGTGCCGCTGGAACAGTGATATGTATGCTTTTGGTATTGATGAATCTCGGGAAAATCTCATTGGTAGCCTTGGTTGCCAACTATTTCTTTGAAGCGATTATGTTCCCAACGATATTCTCACTCGCTTTAGTGGGTGTGGGAAATCTTACAAAGAGTGCTTCTTCGTTGTTGATGATGACTCCTGTCGGAGGATGCGGTTTCTTGTTGATGGGAATAATAGCAGATTGTACCAATTTGGTGATTCCGTTCTTCATTCCATTGATAGGATATTCGATCATACTTGTTTATGCCTTAGTTCTGATGCGAAGATGGAAAGAAAGATGATATAATAAATAAGGTGTAGAAATTTTCTACACCTTATTTATTATATATATGTTCACGAATGTGTTATAATCGTTCCGCTTTGCACTTACTTTCTTTAATGAGATTCCACACATCTTGTTCCGTCCCTTGGAACGGTCCTGAATTTTCTTGGTTTAGCGTGGACATAGCTGCAGCAAAACATCCGGCTTCTTCGTAAGAAGCACCTTTGTTTCTCATATATAGATAACCAGTAGCATATGTATCGCCACATCCTGTTGCGTCAACAATCTTCTGTGGTGGGTATGCTGGAATCTTATATAACTGATCGTCTACATAAATTATTGAGCCAAGGCTTCCTAAAGTAACAAGCACTTCCTTCACTCCCCACTTTCCTAATTGTTTTGCTGCTTCAATAGGGTCGGAATATCCAGTCAAGACATCCATTTCGAACTCATTGACTTTGAGTATATCGATGTATTTCATCGCTTTTTTCTTTTCAGGCCAATCTACGGAATAGACTTTTTCTCCACGAACCTCACGAAGGTAACCTTGAACATCAACACTCAGAATACCTTTGCCTGATAAATATTTGATAACATCCAAAGAGAAGTCATCGCTTAGTAAGCTGCCTAGGTGAAAAATGCGTGATTCTACATCTTGAAGGTCCTCAATCTGGAAAGGATCGGCCTTTGCTAACACACGTTGCTTACGGTTATCCTGGTTTATACCATACGAATTTTCAAAATAAACAGTCCGCTTACTTGGTATAACTTTTACTTTAATACCTCTGGCACGGATATCTTCTACTGACTTCATCTCACTTTCTGCCAGAGAAGTGACTAATTCAAAATGATCAAAACTGTCCAGATGACTGATTCCATGCGCAAAATAAAATGCAGTACCGCCAGGTAAATATGTCACTGACTTCGGCGTGACAATCTTATCTAATGTTATATGACCTATGCAACAAATATCGTTCATTGTCTTTTTATATGAAAAGTCCACAAAATTACAAAAAACTTTTGTTTAGCAAGATTTTATCCTAGACATTTCATCTTTTTTACATATTTACCTAAAAGTAAATGATATTTTAAGAATAAGACCAACTAACTGAAATGACATATTGAACATAAAACACGAAAAATAAACTATAATTTGCTACAATATGTGTCATTCTGTAAAGTTAATAATGTGGGAATTTGTTAAAACTTTAATAAATTACTTTATTTTTGACAATTGAAAATGAAATTTGATTATATTTGCAGTCACTTTTGCTAGAGGGTAAATTCAATTTTTTTGAGTGTTCTTTATTCTTGTAATAAGGTGTTATTGCATGTGAACAACTTAATTTTTATAATATAATATGAGAAAAGGTTTAATTAGCGTATTCGGTACAGTTCTTTTGAGCTTAATGTTGACTGTACCAATGCAAGGTAATGCAGCTGTAAACGGAATGGATAATATTTCCGCCGTCCAGCAGACTCGTACCATAAAAGGACACATCGCTGATGATGCAGGTGAGCCTGTTATTGGTGCAAGTATTTTGGAAAAAGGAACTACCAACGGTACAATCACTGACCTCGATGGTAATTTCCAGTTAAATGTTGGCAACGATGCTATTTTGGTAATCAGTTATATCGGTTATCAAACTCAGGAATTGGTCGCTACGGATAATATGAATATCGTTTTACATGAGGAAACTTCTGTATTGAACGAGGTCGTTGTAGTAGGTTACGGTAGTATGCGTCGTAAAGATGTAACAAGTGCTATCACCACCATTCAACGTGATGAATTGAATCAAGGTGTATTTTCTGATCCTGCTTCAATGTTGCAAGGTAAAGTTGCCGGTTTGACTATCACTTCTACAGGTGACCCGACTAGTACTGGTTCAATTACTCTTCGTGGTGCTTCTTCTTTGCGCCAAGGTGCAGCTATGGAACCATACTATGTAATCGATGGTATCCCTGGTGTTGACATTTCGATGGTAGCTCCTGACGATATTGAAAGTATTGACGTACTTCGTGATGCAACTGCAACAGCAATCTACGGATCAAAAGCTGCTAACGGTGTCATCATTATCACTACTAAGAGTGGTAAAGAAGGACGTACAAGTGTTTCTTACAATGCATACGTAGCTATTGACAATGCATTGAAGACCTTGGACATGGCAACTGCTTCTCAACTTCGCTCTTCTGGTGAGTTGGTTGAAGACGAAGGTGCTAACACTGATTGGCAGAAGGAAGTTCTTCGTACAGGTTTCAGCCACAATCACAACTTGGCTATTAGCGGTGGTACACAGAAGACGAAGTACAATGCTTCTATTAACTACATGAATCGCGACGGTGTTATTCGTGGTACTGATATGAACCGCGTAAATGCACGTGCGTTGGTTACAACTGATGTGTTGAAAGATCGTTTGTCTTTGTCAGTAGGTGTAAACGCTATGCAAAGCAAAGACCATAATGTACCAAGAGGTTTTGATGGTGCTTCAGTTTTGGATGCGATGAACTATTTCTCACCGACAAATCCTGTTAGAAACGCTGACGGTAGTTGGTTCCGCAGCTATATTGGCTCACAGAACTACAACCCGATGGCTATGATTTATGAAGACAATAACGATACAGTTACAAAACGTCTTCAGTTTATTGGCAAGGCTTCTTTAAAGATCGTTGACGGTTTGGTATGGAATGCTAACTATAGCTATAATGCTCATCAGTATAATTACAGTTATTATAATAGTCAGAAGTCTCAACTGGTTGAGGGTTATGATGGAAAGGCATACCGTCAGACTCGTTCAGGTGAGGATAAGACTTTCGAAACTTATGCTAACTTCGACAAAACCTTTAACATGGCTCATCGCTTAGGTTTGATGGCAGGTTATTCATGGGAAGAAAGAATGAGTGATGATGGCTTTGGCGTTGCTGTTTATGATTTCTTTGATGACTATCTCCGTTACAACAACATGGGATTTGCTCACCATATGAGCGACAAGGGTGGTATGAATGCTGACGTTGATGGTGGTAATAAGACAACTATCCGCAACATTTCATTCTATGGTCGTTTGAATTATTCTTATAATGGTAAGTATATGTTGCAGGCAACTGTTCGTCGTGATGGTTCTTCTGTATTTGGTAAGAATCACCGTTGGGGTACTTTCCCGTCAGTCAGCGTTGCATGGAACATTGCTGAAGAGGACTTTATGAAGTCAAGTGTCTTCGATCAATTGAAGCTTCGTGCAGGTTACGGTATTAGTGGTAATGCTCTTGGCTTTGATGCATACACAGCTATTTCAACTTATGTGTTGGATAAAGGTGGTAGCTTTGATTACATCAACTCAAATGGTACTGTTTCTAAGTACTACAAGATTAATGTTGCAAAGAATGCTAACCCTGATTTGAAGTGGGAGAGCACGGGTATGTTGAATATCGGTCTTGACTTCGCATTGCTTCACAGTCGTCTGAGTGGTAGCATTGAGGTTTATCACAAGAAGACAAAGGATTTGATTTGGGATTATCCTGTTTCAACAAATATCTATCCTGTTGGTTCGATGACTGCGAACGTAGGTAACATTACGAATACTGGTATTGAGTTCACTTTGAATGCTGTTCCTGTTCAAACTAATGACTTTACTTGGCAAAGTACTTTGAACTTATCTCACAACAAGAATAAAGTTGATAAATTGACCAACTCTACTTACAGTGTTCCTTATATTGATTGGGGTGAACCACATATCGCAGGTATTTCGGCAAATGGCGCTGTAGAACGTATCCTCGAAGGTGAGTCTTTAGGTACATTCTGGACTTACGAATGGGCTGGTTATGACGGTGATGGTAACTCTTTGTTCTATGTACACGATGCAGAGACAGGAAAACGTACAGGTGAGACAACAACAGAACCTCAGGTTAAGGACAAAACAAAAGTTGGTTGTGCTATGCCTAAGTTAACTTACGGTTGGAACAACAACTTAACATACAAGAACTGGTCGTTGACAGCGTTCTTCCAAGGAATGTTAGGCAACAAGATTATGAATGCTACTCGAGCTCATTATAGCAGTAGTAGTTTGCTTTCTGGTGGAAAGAACGTATTGGCAGAAGCTCTTAACGATTCTCACTTCAAGAGTGACCCACGTTATAATTATCCTTCTGACCGTTATTTGGAGAATGGTGATTTTCTCCGTCTGAAGACCTTGACAATAGGTTATACATTCAAGAATTTGAATGAATGGGCACAGAGTTTACAGGTTTATGCTACGGCAAACAACCTGCTGACACTTACTGGTTATAAAGGTTTGGACCCTGAAGTATATCTTGGCGGTTTGCAACCGGGTTTGGATGTTCGCGAAACATTCTATCCTCAAACACGTTCATTTATGTTTGGCGTAAAGGTTAACTTCTAAAATCAAAGGAGGAATTGAAATGAAAAAGAATATTAGATTATATCTCGCTACAGTAGTTTGTGCACTGGTCTCTTTCAGTTGTACAGATTTGGATGTTAACGTTGAATCGCAATATACTTCTTATCCGATTTCACTACAAGCTGTTGAGGCTCAGATGGCGGATGTATATTTCCATTTGCGTGGAACATTAGGACGTCGTTATATGGAAGCTCAAGCTTTGGCTTCTGACGAATGGGTAGGTATCAGCTTCGATGGTGACTACTACGATAGTGGTACTTATGCTCACACTTGTTTGCATAACTTCATTGCTGATGACCCAAGTGTTGGTTGGTATGATGATGTTGCTGCTGGTATCACAAAGGCAAACCGTGTTATCATGACAATTGGTGGAGAAGAAAATCCTGCATCTATTGCTCCGGCTCGTGCAATGCGTGCTTATTATCATTGGATCTTGATGGATAGCTATGGTGATGTACCTATTTTGGATGCTATTCCTGAGGAAGGTGAAGCTATCGAACGCAAACCGCGTGCAGAAGTTGCTCGTTGGATTGAAAGTGAGTTGTTAGAGATCATTCCTTTGCTGTCTGCAGAAAACAATGTCGCTACTTATGGTAAACCAAATAAGTGGATGGCTGAGGCTCTTCTCGTTAAGTTGTATATTAACTGGCCAGTTTATACTGCTAGCAATGTAACTGCTTACGATGCTAATAACTACAGTAACGAACATTTGAACGATGTTGTTAAGTATTGTGATGAGATTATCAATAGTGGTCTCTTCGACATCGCTGCCGGTGCTAACGGTTATCGTTCAAAGTTCTTCCCTAACAATGGTTATCAGGTTAAGGATTTCATCTATGCAATGCCATACGATGCTGTTACAGCTCAAGGTTTCCAATACAGTCGTCCTCGTATCTGGCGTCAAGGTCGTAACGATGGTGAAGGCGGACCGGGTTATTTCGGTAGTGATATAGGTCAGTCAACTGGCGGTAACTTCTCAATGACTCCGGAAATGTCGGATTTGTTCACTCTTGAAGGTGATGATCGTAATGAAATCATCTTGGCTGGACAGATTTATATGTTCGACCCGACTACTTATGCTAAGACTTCTAATCCTTTTAAATATAAAGGTGAAGAAATTAAGTTGGAGAAGACTATTACATTGAAGGAAAAAGATGGTGATGGTAATTGGATTGACCCAACGATCTTGAATACTGGTAAGGATGTTCACGGATGGAGTCAAGGTTATAAAGCTGTGAAGTACTTCGTCATCGCTGAAGACTTCCGTAACGGTCGTAACCAGAGCAATGACCTGCCGATTTTCCGTTATGCAGATATCCTTTTGACAAAGGCTGAAGCTATTGTTCGCGGTGCTGCTGCTACTAACGGACAGACAGCTCAGAGCTTGTTCAACATGATTCGTGAGTATGTTCACGCTCCATTGCTTGAGGGTACTCCGACCTTGAAGGACATTTTGGATGAGCGTGGCCGTGAGTTCTTCGATGAGAACTGGCGTCGTAACGACATGATTCGCTTTGGTACATTCGAAAATGACTACGGATTCCATACTCGTCAATGGGCTGACTACCGCAATGGTGGTGCAATCACTACTTTCCCAACAGCTCGTTTTGACAAGGAATGTCGTGTTTTCCCAATTCCAACGGGTACTTTGAACAATAATACCAACTGGAAACAAAACGCTGGTTATTAATTTCCTGTAAAATAGGATAAATACTCAAATTTTTGAGTATCTTCGAGGCAGATTCTTTTATGGATAATAAAAGAATCTGTCTTTTTTTATTTGTAATCATTAAATACCATAAATATGAAACACTTTATTGCGAGATTGTCATTGTTGTTGTCGGTTTGTTTGATGTCTTGTCAACCTTCTTCCACAGAAAAGAAAGACTTGGTGGATTATGTGAATCCATATATCGGAAATATCAGTCATATGTTGGTTCCAACATTTGCTACGGTGCAGTTACCTAACAGCATGCTTCGCGTTTATCCGGAACGTGGCGACTATACCACCGAGAAAGTAAATGGTTTGCCGGTTATCGTAACCAATCATCGTGAACGTTCTGCGTTTAATATCAGTCCGTATCAAGGAAATGACCCGAAACCAGTCGTTTCTCTGAACTACGATCAGGAACATCTGACTCCATATTACTATGATATCGAACTGGATGACAACCAAATGCAAGCAAGATATGCATTATCTCATCAGAGTGCTATTTATGAATTGAATTTCTATCGTGCCGATGCCCCAGTCTTCGTCATTTTTAATTCCCGTAATGGTGAAATGCGTGTTCATGATGGAGCAATCAGTGGTTTTCAACGGCTTTCGAAAGAGACATCTGTTTATCTGTATGTCGAAATGGAACAGCAACCGGTTGCGATCGGTCCATTGAAAGGTAAATTCTTGGTTTCCACATTGGATTCTGCAGAAGGTTATAATGCTTGTATCGCCGCTCGTTTCGATAATGATGTAAAACAAGTTCGACTTCGCTATGGTGTTTCTTTTATCAGTGAGGAGCAGGCAAAGAAAAACCTTTATCGGGAGCAATCTGATTATGATGTCGATGCGTTGGCGTTCAAAGGCAGACAGATTTGGAATGAAACACTTTCTCAACTTAAAGTTGAAGGTGGAACAGAGGATGAGAAGACGGTATTCTACACTTCTTACTATCGTACGTTCGAACGTCCGGTATGTATGAGCGAAGATGGACACTATTTCAGCGCCTTCGATGGTAAGGTTCATGAGGATGGCGGTATTCCTTTCTATACGGATGATTGGATTTGGGATACTTATCGGGCAGCACATCCGTTACGTGCTATGACACAATCTGAGAAGGAGGAGGCCATCATCGAGTCGTATTTACGGATGGCTGAACAAATGGGTACTGAATGGTTGCCTACCTTCCCTGAAACAACAGGTGATTCACGACGGATGAACAGCAATCATGGTATAGCTATGTTGGCCGATGCTTTATATAAAGGATTGAAAGTAGATGGCGAACGGGCATTTGAATACTCTCGCAAGGCTTTGGAAGAGAAAACGTTGGCTCCGTGGTCGGGCAATCCAGCTGGTTGGATTGATGCGTTCTATAAAGAGCATGGTTATATTCCTGCTTTGAAAGAAGGAGAGAAGGAAACTGACCCTAATGTCTCTGGTTTTGAGAAGCGACAACCCGTTGCTGTCACTCTGGGAACTTCGTACGATGAGTGGTGTCTCTCTCGAATCGCTTCGTTTATCGGGAAAAAAGAAGATGCGGCTCATTATCTGAGTCTCTCGTATAACTATCGGAACTTGTTTAATGAAGAAACAGGATTCTTCCATCCGAAAGATGCGGAAGGACATTTCTTGGAACCGTTCGATTATCGTTTCTCTGGTGGAATCGGTGCGAGAGATGCTTATGACGAGAACAATGGTTGGACTTATCGTTGGGATGTTCAGCATAACTTTGCCGACTTAGTTCAACTGATGGGGGGACCGGAACAATTTATTGCCAATCTGGATCAGACATTTACTGAGCCGATGGGAAGGGGAAAGCGTGAATTCTATACCCAATTGCCCGATCAGACAGGAAATATTGGACAGTTTACGATGGCGAACGAGCCTTCTTT
>CAMVLL010000010.1 GCA_947168315.1 uncultured Bacteroidota bacterium
GGTAGGCTTCGGGAACCATTCCGACTTCGCCGGAAAGGGACTCAAAGCCCTTGGTCCAAGTATTGGTTCATCACTTTTTGTCGGTGAATGATTCCGGGCTCACCCTTTAGTATAGAATCGTAAGCCAGTTCTAAACCATTTTTTGCACCCAGTTCGATATCTGAGTACATATCACCCAAGGTACGCATAGCCAATGAACCAAACGGTTTCTTTCGTTGGTTATAGGTCTCCTCGTGAAGTCCACTTCTGTTTTTCCCTTGATTAAATAACGGTAGTTTTTTGACTTCCTTATACTGAGTGTATGAGATTCTTTTGGGGTAAATCAAAAAATGGCGTGCCATCTTCTGATGTCCTTGGATAAATTGTTGTCTGAATTGCGCTTTGGTCCTATCTGGAAATATCTTATGCAAACCTTCACAGATGGAATCCAAGTAAACTTTCATCAGAAGTGAATCTTTATCAGGCCCTCCTGCTTTGAAGTCCATGTAAATACGGTACTCGGGCAAACTGCTGGCCATTAATTGTCCGTCGGAAGAGATAATATTTCCTCGCATCGCGGGAACGCTGACGTTCTCTTTGACAAATCGGTCGGCCACATCATTCCAGTATTGTCTTTCAGCGAACATAATGACGCCTGCTTTGATAATAATGCATAGTCCAAGTAGAACTAATGCTAGCATTATTACCAAATAACGATTCTTTATGTCCTTCTTCTCTGGAGCCATGGGCTATTTTTTTATTAAAAATGGGCGACTTGTCGCTGTTTGCAAATCACTTCCTCCATTTGATACAAATTCCTCGATACGTGACTGTCGGCTTTTCTCCATTAATTCGGAAGAACGGGTCAATGCATCATATTTTATGTCGACTAACTCATTTTTCAATTTATCTATTTCTATCAAATCCTGTTGAGCGCTATATCTGTTGTCAATATACAATACAGTTAGCACCATAATCAGGATTAACAGTTTCGTTTGTCTACGTAAAAAGTCATTGGCCAAGATGTCACCTCCGATAATACTTCGGAAGGACATATGTTTAGCGGAACTATCCTGCTCTTTTTTCTTCTTCTTGTTTGTATTCTCTTTCGTCATTTCTTTTCCGCAATTCTTAGTTTTGCACTCCTTGAACGAGGATTATTTGCAATTTCCTCATCGCTGGCAGTGATGACTTTGTTATTAATTGTCGAGAATGGTGTAATCAGATTCCCATAGAAATCTTTTTCCGCCTTCCCTTGGAAGTTTCCTGTTTTTATGATGTTCTTTACCAATCTATCTTCCAATGAATGGTAGGTAATCACTACAAGTCGTCCTCCAGGTGTCAGTACATCGATACTTGCCTGAAGCATCTCCTTGAGTGCTTCCATCTCATCGTTTACCTCAATTCTCAATGCCTGAAAAACTTTTGCCAATTCTTTTTTTTCTCTTTCCTTAGCAAAGAAAGGCTTAATGACTTCCAGAAACTCTGGAATCGTTTGAATTGAGCGTGTTACGCGTGCTTTAACTAAGGCTGACGCCAGCTTGCGACTGTTTTTCAGTTCGCCGTATAGATAAAACACATCAGCCAGTTGTTCTTCGTCGTATGTATTTATAATATCTGCAGCCGTTTTTCCTGCCCGTGTATTCATTCGCATATCCAATGCAGAGTTTGCATGGAAGGAAAATCCCCGTTCTTCTTCATCGAAGTGGTGTGAGGATACTCCTAAATCCGCCAAAATACCATCCACCTTCTCAACTTGATAATATTTCAAGAAGTTTTTCAAGTAACGAAAATTACTCCTGACAAAGGTGAACCGAGAATCAGGTATAATATTCTTTTCAGCATCTGCATCTTGGTCGAAACTAAACAAGTGTCCATCACTATTAAGATGGCGAAGGATCTCCTTGGAATGACCGCCTCCTCCAAATGTTACGTCCACATAAGTACCATTCCCTTTAATGCTTAGTCCGTCAACGCTTTCATGGAGCAGAACAGGAATATGGTAAAACGTGTTTTCCTGCATATTAACCCTCCTTGTTCGTTTGTTCAACAATGCTTTCCAGCTCTTTCCCAAACTCATCTGGAGCGATGAAAGGTTGATCTGCTACCTCCTTCGACCATATTTCGATGGTGTCATCCATTCCGATAAAACGAACTTCTTGCGATATGTTAGCCAGTTTTAGGTATCTTTTGGGAATCAATAATCGACCGTTGCTATCCAACGAAATGATTTCGACATCAGAAACGAATTGTCTGAAAATCATTTGGTGGTGTGCATTCCATCTATTCAGTCGACTCCTTAAATCCTGTAGTTGCTCATTCCATACGCTTTCCGGATAAATAACGAGGCAATCCTCAAAGATGTTTTTGCGCAAAATCAGGTTATCTCCCGCAAAATTCTGCAATTGTTTGCGGAAGGTGGAAGGAAGAAATACTCTTCCTTTCGTATCTAATTTTGCTTCTGAATTACCTAGAAATCGCATATTATCGTCTTTTTTTATATTTGGTCGTAAAGTTACACAATTCCCCACAATTCCCCACAATATTTGAACTAATTTTTTTTAATTCCTAATAAAAAACTTTTAAGTCAATTTGAGGGAGTGTCTGTCGTTCGAAAAAGAAGTTTGTTTTCTCTTTTGTTTTTTAACAAAATGGAAGTATTTTTGTCAGATAAAAAGAAAAAATGGTTTATTTTTTTTGTTTTGCAAACTTTTTCCTTTTAGAAGTTGTTAATATCAAAAAAAGTGAGTTATTTTTGCGATAAATTCTTTGGAAAATGGGAGAAGATTCAATTTTTTTAGTTGATCTGGACAAAATACTTGACGGGAAGTTAGGGAAAAAGGCAAAGTATGTTCCACGCTTTGTTCGTTCTTATTTGAAGCGAATTGTTCATCAGGATGAGATAAACGATTGTATAAGGATCAATGCTGATAAGGAGGGAGTACCCTTTTTGAAGGGTTGTATGGATTTTCTGGACAATGAAGTCATTGTTGAGGGCAAGGAAAACCTCCCTTCTGCAGAAGAGAGATACACATTTGTCAGCAATCATCCCCTTGGTGCGATGGATGGCATTTCTATTGGCTATATTTTGGGTAGTCATTACAATGGAAAGATTAAATATCTGGTCAATGATATACTGATGAATTTGCGTGGAATGGCATCCTTGTGTATTCCGATAAATAAAGTCGGATCCCAGTCACGGAATTTGCCTCATATGGTGCAAGATGCATTTGATTCAACAAATCAAATGATAATGTTCCCTGCGGGAGTCTGTTCGCGTAAGATTGATGGCATTATACAGGACTTGCCATGGAAGAAAACATTTATCACAGAAAGTGTGAGGACGCATCGAGATGTTGTTCCTATGCATTTCTATGGCGAGAATTCAAAAGAGTTTTATCGAAAGGCAGATATCTTTAAGCATCTCAAACTTAAATTTAACTTGGCGATGATACTATTGCCTGATGAGATGATGAAGAATAGGCATAAAACCTTTAAGTTAGTTATTGGAAAACCAATCCCTTGGGAGACATTTGACAAGAGTAAATCCAAAGCAGAATGGGCTCAATATGTCAAAGATATGGTTTATTCATTGTAGTGGAAGATAAGTATTAGTAGATATGGAAGAGATTATTGCTCCTATTAGTAAGGAAATCATTAAATCGGAATTAACGGAAGACAAACGTCTACGTTTTACGAATAAAAGTCATAATGAGATCTATATTACGACGGCTCATGAGTCTCCAAATGTTATGCAGGAAATAGGCCGTTTGCGTGAAATCGCTTTCCGCGCCTCAGGTGGAGGTACGGGTATGTCGGTCGATATTGACGAATATGATGTGATGGAGCATCCTTACAAGCAGTTGATTGTTTGGAATCCTGAAGCAGAAGAAATATTAGGAGGATACCGATATCTCGTTGGCGAGGATGTCGAATTCGACGAAAAGGGAAAGCCTATTCTTGCGACAGCTCACATGTTCAATTTTTCCGAGAAATTTCTAAAGGAGTATCTGCCATATACCGTTGAGTTAGGTCGTTCATTTGTAACTTTGGAATACCAATCCTCGCGTGCCGGATCAAAAGGCTTGTTTGCTTTGGATAATCTTTGGGATGGCTTGGGAGCTTTGACGGTTGTGAAACCAAACATGAAATATTTCTTTGGTAAGATGACCATGTATCCTAGTTTTAATCGTCGTGGACGGGATATGATTCTTTATTTTTTGAAGAAACATTTCTATGACAAGGATGCTTTGGTTGTTCCTGAGGAACCGCTGTTGTTGGAAACTGATGAGGCTGAATTAGAGAACCTATTCAATTGTGACAATTTTAAAGATAATTATCGTATCCTGAATTCCGAGGTTCGTAAGCTTGGTTTCAACATTCCTCCATTGGTGAATGCTTATATGGGATTGTCGCCGACCATGCGTGTTTTCGGTACGGCAATCAACTATGAATTTGGAGATGTTGAAGAAACGGGTATCTTGATTGCCGTTGACGAGATCCTGGAACAAAAGCGTGTTCGCCACATTGAGTCTTTTGTAAAAGAGCATCCAGAAGCGTTGAAGATTATCGCTCCGAGAAATATAAAGCTTAGATAATTAGTATATAACATAAAATTTAAAATGTCCGTGTGCATCACTGCATACGGACATTCTGATATAAAGAAGTTAAAAAACAGCGGGATTGCGGTGTATCTCCGCTGTGAGTAAGAAATATACGTAGTTGTGTTTGTTATTACAAAGGTAGAGAGTCTCGAATGTCTTTGTTAGTGAAAAAAAAAGAAAATAAGGGATTATTCGTTCTTTTTTACTTTGTATAATTAGGATAAAACATTCATACTGCCTTTGTAAAACATTGATTTACAAAAGGGAATCTAGTACAATTTTTCTAGAGTTAGTGTAATTAAACTCGTTTTCGATATTGACTTGGTGTCATCTGACACATTTGCTTGAAAACACGTGAGAAATAGGACACGTCCTCGAAACCACAAGCGTTGGCAATCTCTCCGATTGGGGTATTAATGTCGGCATCGAGCATTCGTTTGGCCTTTGCTATACGCAACTGTAAACTGTAATTTGTGATATTTTGTCCGGCGATTGCCATCAATTTTCTATTCAGTTGACTACGGCTCATACACATAATTGAAGCGATGTTCTCAGCATTCAAATCGCCAGTCTTCATTTGAGCATGAATGAGGTCATTCAGTTTGTTGATGAACTCTTGATCGCTTGGAGCAAGCTTTTCGTTTGATCTACTATTTTCGTCCAGACTTTGGGAATATTTCTTGCGTAACGTATTTTTTTGCTCCATGAGTTGGGCGGCCAGTGTCTTTAACTCGTCGGCATTAAACGGTTTATAAAGGTATGCGTTTGCTCCAGCCTTAATTCCTTTGATTCGTTCCTCTTCTGTAGTTCGGGCACTGATAATGATGATTGGAATATGGTTCAACAAATCAGATCTTCTGATTTCTTCGCATAGCTCATATCCATCTTTTTCCGGCATCATGATATCGGTAATGATGAGATCGGGCACCAGCTCATTGGCTTTGAGTAATCCATCTGCACCATTTCGTGCATAAAATACTTGGTAATTGTACTTAAACATAGAGCCAATGTAGTAAGCGATATCCGTATTGTCCTCAACGATTAGTATACGTGTGATGTTATCAGAATTAGTTATCTCTTTTTTATCTGATGAAAGTGATGCCCAATTCCCTTCGCCGTGTTTGGTAGGAAGTGTAATGGTAAAAATCGTTCCTTTTTGTAACTCACTTTCCACATTAATCGTACCCTCAAGAGCCTGTACAATCTGGTTAACTAAAGAAAGTCCTATGCCGGTACCGATATTGGCGGTGTCATCCTTTGATTGGAAGAACGGCTCAAAGATATGTCCAATCATATTCTTCGGGATACCTACTCCGGTATCTTCCACTTTCAATAAAAGTTGATCTTTCTGTATGGCTGTATAGACCATAATCTTGCCATATTGATTCGTGAATTTAATTGAATTGGCAACTAAGTTTTGAATAATCTTTTGAAGATAGTCTGGCACAAAGTCGATTAGAATAGAATTTTGCTCGGATTGATAGGTCAGCTCAATTCTTTTTTGTTGTGCCAGCTCATGAAGATTTTCTATAATCATATGGATGAACGGAACGATATTGTCTGTTCGCCAGTTCGGTTCCCCTATCGCTGATTTAATTTTCGATATATCCAGCAGTTGGTTAATCAGATGTAGCAGATTATTTCCTTGCCGAACAATGATATTACCCGATGATTTTAATTGTTCAGTCTCTTGTACTTGTCCATTCTCGATTTGTTTGCCTATTCCTAGAATCAAGGTAAGTGGTGTTCGGAATTCATGAGTGATATTCGTGAAGAAAGCCTCTCGTGTTTTTTCCATTTCTCGCATGATTTTCTGTGAGCGAGATTTCAATCGTACGGAATAAGCCAATAGAGCGATGATGATAATGGTCGTTAAAAGCGCAGAAATACTGGTATATAGGATAGCCTTTTTAGCTCTTTGCTCTTTTTCATAAGTCTGGCGAATAAAACTGATCTCTTTTTCTTTTTTCTCGCGTTCATATTTGATGCGTAGGCTCTGGATGTTTGCTTGTATTAAGCTATTGTTTGTACTATCAGCCAATGCGACGGACTGTTTGTAATCACTCAAAGCTTGGTTGATATTTCCTCTTTTTTCTTCATACTGAGATTTCAGTAACAATAATGTCGATAGATGTTCTTTATCACCAATATTCGTAGCTGTTTCAATACCCGTTTTTAGATACTTTTGAGCTGTAGAAATGTTATTGATTTGAAGATGAATGCGTGCCAAGTCGATGCATGATTCCAGCCAATGCCATCGATCTTTGTCCCCTTCCATAATCTCATAGGAACGTTCGAACGAGTTGATGGCTTTATCCCATTGTTTTTGCTTTTCAGCCACTTCTCCCAAATGATTATAACATAGGGCAATTCCCAAATCCGAATTCGCCTTCAGGTTATATTCCAAAGAAGTTCGATAATATGTCATTGCTGAGTCCAGTTTGTTTTGCATTTCCTTGATGGCTCCGATGTTGGCATAGTTGATGGCCTGTCCCAAATCGCTGTTCAGCTCTTTCTCTCCTTGTAGAGCTTGTTTGAAAGCGCTTTCCGCCATCTCCAAATTGTTGAGAGAAAGGTATGAGTTACCTAAGCCGTTGAGCGAAACCACTTTGTTTTTCTTGGCCATATCCGATGATTGGTCGCTAAAAGTTTCGCAATAAGTAAGGGCTTGATAATGATATTCCGCACCGCGGTCGTTTGATCCGATACGTCTGAAGTTTGTTCCTAGTTGATTAGATATTTGAATAATCTCGACGGTGTCGTTTAGGTTCAATGCAATAGTTAATGCTGAATTATGATTGTCGATAGCTTCTTTGAACATCGATGATTCGCGATATTGCTTTCCCAGTTCCACACGTGTAAGCATCTCAGCTTGAATGTTCTTCTCTTGAATATAAGATTGCAATAACGACTCCAGTTCTTGAATATCTTTACACTTCTTGATAGTCTGTTGGATTTCGTCTTTCTGATTGTTCAATGCATCCGAGTTTTGATGCTTTTGTGTACATGCAATGACAGCTAAACCTATCAGAAGAATCAATAAATTCCTGAAAAAACCGATTGAGGAAAGGTTATATTGGGACTTTGAATGTATCATATTATGAATGAAAGATTATGATATGCAAATATGTGAATTTTTCTTTGGAGAACAAAGTCTTTTCTTCTTTGTTTTATAAAAGTTATTTTTTATGGAAATTTTGTAGACTTTCGTTAAATAAATCTTGATTATTTGAAAGATTAATTTTATATTTGTAACTAGATTAAGTATCCTCTATTAAATTTAATGTTATGAAGAAGCTGTTTTTGTCATTTATTGTGTTATTTGCAGGGTTGCAGGTAATGCAAGCACAAGACCTTAAAGTTAAGGAAGAGGGTAAGACGGAGTTTAACTCCCATTGGTTTATGCAACTTCAGGGTGGAGTTGGACATACGGTTGGTAGGCCAGGTTTTTCTGATTTGCTTACTCCCGCGGCAGCAGTCAATCTTGGTTATAAGTTCAATAAAGCTTTCGCATTACGCTTTGGTGCAAGTGGTTTGCAAGCTAAAGGCGGTTGGCCGAATGATGTAATGTACAAGTATAACTACTTGCAAGGCAATGTTGATGCTATGTTTGATCTATCTTCTATTTTGGCGGGTTGGAATCCAAGGCGTGGAATGAATGTTTATGGATTTATCGGTGCGGGTTTAAACTATGCATACGACAATGATGACGCTTTGGGCTTGAGATCTCGTGGATATAAATTGGATTATTTGTGGGATGATCATAAAGTCCTACCGGTAGGACGTGCAGGTTTGGGTATGAATTTGCGCTTGAGCGACCGCGTCGGTTTGAATCTGGAGGCAAACGGTAATATGATGTCGGATAAATTCAACTCGAAGAGAGGTGGTAATCCTGATTTCCAGTTGAATGGCTTGATCGGTTTGTCTATCGCATTGAGTAAAACCTACAAAAAAACTGAGCCCGTATATTATGATCCAGAGCCAGCACCTCGTCAAGAAGCGCCAAAACCAGTTGTTGTGAAGGAAGAACCGAAGCCAGCACCAGCTCCTGTGAAAGCTGAACCTTATCGGGTGAATGTTTTCTTCGATATTAATAAAGCAGATATCCGTGAAAGTGAAAAGCCTGCTTTGAATAATTTGATTTCATACATGAAAGAGAATCCGCAGAATTCTGTTTTGCTGACAGGTTATGCAGATAAGCATACGGGTAATGCGAAACTTAATTCAGCACTTTCGAAGAAACGTTCTGCTGCTGTTGCTTCTTACCTGAAAAAGAATGGTATTGCTGCTGATCGTATTACAGTTGATGCCAAAGGTGACACTGTTCAGCTGTTCAGTGTTCCGGAACAAAACCGTGTTACGGTTTGTATCGTAGAAGAATAATTTAAGAAAATCAAATTCATTTGCTAAGTTTGGGCAATATGAAGGAATCCCTTTCATAGTTGCCCAAATTTTTATTGCCGTAATCCTAGAAATTAGGCTTGTCACCTATGTGGAAAGCCTTTGTCACCTGTGTGGAAAGCCTTTGTCACCTGTGTGGAAAGCCTTTGTCACTAATGTGACAAGCCTTTTCCACCAATGTGACAAGGTTAGATTATAGGTCTGGCAGACTATTTCCATTAATCTTACGATATAAATCCAAAGCAAAGATGTCGGTCATTCCAGAGATATAATCCAACACAGCCTGTATTTTACCGTATAGTGTTGGAGCATTCATCTCATACTGGCTTGACGCACGCATCAAAAGTAAGGATGAATAAGCCTTTTCGGGTGAGAGTACTGCGTCGATCATCAAGTCGATCAGCGTATAGATCACTTTATAACCGGCTAATTCCACATCCAATACAAAGCTGGAACGGTAGATTTTCGAGAATGCAGTCTTTGAACAAAGTTCATAAGCCTCTTTTAGCGGGCTACGCATGTGATCGATCAAGCAGCCTTCGAATGTTCCGTTTAGGATTTCCTCCTCATGCTCTATAAAAACACGAACACAATCCTCAACTAATAAGCCGATGGTCTTCGAGCGAAGATAAGCAACTCGTTCATTCGTATCGGTCACGATTTTATAGGTCTCTTCGATACGATTTTTGCCCTTTTCATCGAAGAAATGACTGAATAACTCGCGTGTCTCATCATGTGTCAGAATCTTCAGCTTATGAGCGTCTTCAATATCCATGATTTGGTAACAGATGTCATCGGCTGCTTCAACGAGATAGACTAATGGATGGCGAGCATATCTCAATGGTTCACCTTCTTTACTCAGTCGTTTAATACCCAAGGTACTTGTGATCTTACGATAATCCTCTTCCTCACTTAGGAAGAACCCGAATTTCGCCTTCTTTCCTGCCGATTGCGATGAAAACGGATACTTTACAATGGAAGCCAACGTAGAATAAGTCATGACGAAACCTCCCTCGCGCCGTCCTTTGAACTGGTGAGTGAGAATGCGAAAAGCGTTTGCATTGCCATCGAAATGAATAAGATCGTTCCACTCTTTCTCGGTGAGTCGACTCTTTAAGTTCAGTCCTTTGCCTTCGGAGAAGTAGGTAGAGATTGCTTTTTCACCAGAATGACCATACGGAGGATTACCTAAGTCGTGTGCAAGACAGGCTGCTGAAACGATGGAACCGATTTCTGTAAACAGTGTGTTCTTCAATTCAGGGTGCTTTTCCTGTAAGGCCAGTACGACTTCATTTCCTAACGAACGTCCAACACACGATACTTCAAGACTATGAGTTAAACGGTTGTGAACGAAAATACTGCCAGGCAAAGGAAAAACCTGCGTCTTATTCTGCAGCCTACGGAACGGAGCAGAGAAGATCAGACGGTCATAATCACGTTGGAATTCGGAACGGTCATCCTTGCGGGCTTCATGAAGAGCCTCCATTCCGAAGCGTTTATTTGAAATTAATTGTTTCCAATTCATAAAACTTGTTTTTTCGTTTACAAATATACTGCAAATCACTATATTTGCATTGAAAAGATAAGTTTAATTTAGAAATGAAGGTACAAATTATCAATCAATCCAAACATCCGTTGCCTCAGTATGCCACAGAACAGTCTGCAGGCGTGGATCTGCGTGCGAACTTGGATGAGCCCGTTGTGTTGAAACCGTTGGAACGTTGCTTGATTCCTACAGGATTATTTATTTCTCTTCCGAAAGGATTCGAGGCACAGGTACGTCCACGTAGTGGATTGGCTATCAAACATGGTATCGGAGTGTTGAATTCTCCGGGTACTATTGATGCAGATTATCGTGGTGAAATCAGGGTTATCTTGGTTAATCTTTCGTCAGAAGCATTTACCATTCAAGATGGCGAACGAATAGCACAAATGGTCATTGCACGTCATGAACAAGTTGAATGGGAACAGGTTGAAATACTGGACGAGACGGAACGTGGCGCAGGAGGTTTCGGCCACACAGGAAAAGTATAAACGGATGAAACCACAATTCATAAGTTGGTGCTGTTGTGTTTTTGTTGTTTGCTTGTTCTTCCCTTCATGTGGGACAAAGAAAGTTTTGACTCAAAACGAGGAAGGTAAAAACACGCAAGCGACTGTACTTACCCCAGAACAACAGCGAAAATATGATTATTTCTTTTTAGAAGCGGCACGCTTGAAGGAGAAAGGCGATTTCGACGGTGCATTCGAAATGTATCAGCATTGCCTTTCCATCAATCCTACGGGAGCTGCTGCACTCTATGAGATTTCCCGATACTATTCTTTCTTTGGACAAGAGAAAAAGGGTGAGGAAGCTTTGAAAGAGGCTGTAAAACAAAGCCCGGAAAACTTCTGGTATCATCAGACTTTGGCTGCATACTATCAGGAAAAACGTGATCCAGCCAAGGCGATATATGTGTACGAGAACATGATGAATCAGTTCCCTTCTCGCCTTGAGCCATTGATGGCATTGGTAGAACTATACACTCAGACTAAACAATATCAAGAAGTGATCAATGTCCTCGATAAGATGGAGACCATCGACGGAAAATCGGAACAGATCAGTATGGAAAAGTTCCGAATGTACGTCGCCATGAACAATAAGGAAAAGGCATTTGAGGAGATTAAGGCCCTGGCTGACGAATATCCTTATGATATGCGTTACCTTACTTTGCTTGGTGATGTCTATTTGAACAATGGCAAACCGGAAGATGCCTTTACTACTTATCAGGAGGTACTACTGAAAGAGCCGGAATATGTGCCTGCTCACCTATCGTTGGCAAATTACTATCAGTCGCAAGGCAAAGACAGTTTATATCGTATTCAGTTGAACAAGGTTTTGCTCGATGAAGATGTTGCAAGTGAGACTAAAATGAATATGATGCGGCAATTGATCCTTCGGTCTGAGAATACCGACAGGGATAGTACCAAAATTGTGGATTTGTTCCAACATATCCTGGAGAAAAAACAAGAGAATGCGGATGTGGCAATGTTGGCTGCTCAATATATGGTAACGAAAAAGATGGAACCAGAGGCCACTGCTGCTTTGCATAAAGTGCTAGACTTGGACCCGGAAAACACACCTGCTCGTCTGCAACTGTTGCAATATGCCATCAACCATCAGGATATGAACCGCATTGTAGAGATTTGTAAGCCCGCTTTGGTCTATACACCCGATGTAATCGAGTTTTATTACTATATGGGACTGGCTTATCATGAGCAGAAAAAGAATAAAGAAGCGTTGGACACCCTCAAGAAGGGTACCTCGCAGATAAAGGATAAGACAGATAAGGAATTGGCTTCTGATTTATATGCTATTCTCGGAGATATGTACCATGAGAACAACAAGAACCAGTTGGCTTACGCGGCATACGACTCGGCTTTGGTTTACAAACCCGATAATATCGGAGCCTTGAACAACTATGCTTATTATCTTTCGGTCGAAAAGAAGCAGCTTGACAAGGCGGAAGAGATGAGTTATCGGACGGTTCAGGCTCAACCAACGAATAATACTTATCTGGATACGTACGCCTGGATCCTTTTTGAAAAAGGAAAGTATGTGGAGGCAAAGATTTACATGGACCAAGCCATGCAGAATGGAGGTGACAAAAGCTCGATTGAGACCGAACATTGTGGCGATATCTATTGGATGAATGGAGAAAAAGAAAAGGCGTTGGAATATTGGAAGAAGGCAGAGGAGCTATCGAAGCAAGAACCTGTTCCAGGTGAATCGCCTCGTGATAAAGCAGGATTAGTTGTACTAAGGAAAAAGATTGCGAATAAAAAATATTATGTGAGATGAAACGATACTTATCATATTGCTGGATACTTATGGCTGGACTTTTGGTGGCTTCTTGTTCTTCAACAAAGAGTTTGAGGAAGAACCAGATGACTATTGGAAACTTATCAGCAGAAGAATATGTCAAAGCAGTCATTGATCAAGCTCCCGATTGGAAAGCGGTGACGGCAAAGATGCAGTTGACGTTGGCAAGAAGTGCGCAGGAAGTTCAGGTCAGTGGGTCTTTGAAAATGAAACGTGATGAAGTAATCCAGTTATCGTTAGCTCCTGTCCTTGGAATAGAGGTGGCTCGCGCTGAGATAACGCCCGATGGCGTGCTGGTAATCGATCGACTGCACAAGAAATATGTAAAAGTATCTTTTTCTGAATTAAAAGACCGCATGAATGCTGACTTGGATTATCATGCGTTCCAGTCTTTGTTCCTGAATGAGATATTTGTACCTGGAAAACAGAAGTTGACGGCACAGGATGTTAATGCTTTCGACACTCGTATCGAGGCCGAGAATGCAATCCTCGAAGTTAACAGTGCAAAACGCTTTGCTTATCAGTTTATGACGACTATTAACGAGGGTTTGCTCAAGCAAACACACGTGGGATTGGTGAACTCACCTTACGGATTGAAATGGCAATATGGTAATTTCAAGCCGTTGGATAATAAACAATTCCCTACTACTATGTTCGTGGCTGTGGAGGGTGCAAGAAGATCGATGACTGCTCAGTTTAACTTTACCCGTCTTTCAACAAATGAAGATTGGGAAGCCAATACGCAGTTATCCGATCGATATGAGAAGATGGAGATTGATGATTTAATGAAAATATTATTTAAGTGATGAAACGTTTTCTTTTGATCTGTCTAACGATTCTTTGCTTCGGTAGTGTGTTACAGGCACAGACTACGGCAAAGATTAAGGAGTTGGAGAAACGCCGGAATGAATTGCAACAACAAATCACGGAGTCGGAGACTATGTTGCGTTCAACAAAGAAGGATGTGAAGAGTCAGTTGGACAACCTCGCTCTTATCACTGGACAGATCGAAAAAAGAAAACAATACTTGGATGTACTTCAAGCTGATGTGAATGCCTTGAACAATGAAATCAAGGATTTAGGTGATCAATTGGCAGGTCTTGAGAAGGATTTGAACGAGAAAAAGGAGAACTATCAAGCCTCTGTACAGTATATGTACAAGAATCGTTCCGTGCAGGAAAAACTGATGTTTATCTTTTCGGCAAAGAACTTTAATCAGATGTACCGAAGAATGCGTTATGTTCGTCAGTATGCCGATTTCCAACGTGTGCAAGCTAAGGAAATTGAAAGTAAACAGGTACAGGTAAATGCTAAAAAAGAAGAATTGGAAACGACGAAGTCGGCAAAAGAAAAGCTGTTGAAGCAAGGCGAGGCTGAAAGAGCCCGTCTTCAGATTCAGGAACGTGACCGACAGACCTTAGTGGCAAATCTTCAAAAGAAACAAAAAGGTATTCAGCAGGAGATTAATAAGAAACGTCAGACTGCTCAGCAATTGAACCGTCAGATTGATAAGTTAATCGAGGAAGAAGTGGCGAAGGCTCGGAAGCGCGCAGAGGAAGAAGCCAAGAGAAAAGCCGCCGAAGAAGCAAAAGCAAAGCAAGCTAATGCAAAGACTCCGACAAAGACTCAATCAAACGCCCCTACACAAACGAAGGAAGTTAAGCAAGCTGCTCCTGTTGAAAAGTATAATCTGAACACTGAGGACCGACGCTTGTCAGGAAACTTTGAGCGTAATCGCGGAATCTTGCCAATGCCTATTACTGGA
This sequence comes from uncultured Bacteroidota bacterium, assembly GCA_947168315.1. Lineage (GTDB taxonomy): Bacteria > Bacteroidota > Bacteroidia > Bacteroidales > Bacteroidaceae > Phocaeicola. The sequence goes on from CAMVLL010000010.1 coordinate 14,612, forward strand.
CCGTATGTTATCGTCAGTCATTACGGTGCATATACAGTCGACGGACTGAAATATGTGAAGCTCGACAATAAAGGTATCGACATTAAGGGGAAATCTGGAGCACAAGCCCGTGCCATCTTCGATGGAGAAGTGTCTGTCATCTTCAAATATAATGGTTTGAACAACGTGCTGATTCGTCATGGTGCTTACATCTCGGTTTACTGTAACCTAAGTACAGTGAATGTGCAGAAGGGAAGTAAGGTAAACACGCGCGATGTCATCGGAGCAATCGCAACCGATACCAATGGCAATACAGTGCTTCACTTCCAGCTACGAAAGGAAACAGCCAAGTTGAATCCGGAACTCTGGTTAGGGAGATAACTATTCTTTGTACGTCACGTCAAAACCGGCATCATCACGCATATGCTTTGCGATAGCATGGCGGTCGAATGTCACCTTGTCCTTGATAAACTCCGGAAGATTATAGGAGTATAACAAGTTGTCGTAGAATTGTTGTGGATTCTTTTGCGGCAGCATGAATGGTTTGTGTGCTTTCCCATTCTCATCAATATACGTAAAGAACGGGCGCGTGTATAAACCGTCAATTCGACGACTGCTAAATACCATCCACCGGTTATTGTCGCTCCATGAATGATAGCTTTCCGACTGATCTGTATTTATCTCATCCATCGGCTGAATCGTGTTGTCTGCCAGATTCAACATATAGAGGTCGGCATCTTTTTGCCAAATGGAGAAGTTACCGTATTGATGAAGGGTAAATACGAGATATTTGCCATCCGGAGAGATTCGTGGAAAGGATACACTCATCTTTGTGTCCCTTGCATTGTACAAAGTATCTACCTTATCACCGAAGGTTTCTGTTTCAGCATCAAAGTCGATACGGCATAAACTATAGTGGGTATCTAAATAACTGCCAGGCATTGGAGCAACCGAGTCGGCCGAACAGAAATATAAACTCTTCCCATCAGGCGAGAATGTAGGGAATGTCTCAAAAGCTTTCTTAGAAGAAAGTAAAGGACTGGAGAAAATCTCCCTTTTCTCAAAGTTATAAAGCTCAATATCCGATTCAAAATCATATACCTCCATATAATTCACGTTGTGGGTAAAGACAGCCAAACGTGTTTGATTGGTTGAGAAAGCAGCATATTTCTCTGAAGGATGCCAATACGGATAAACCAATGGCGTGATAGTATGATCTGTCTTTGTGTTCAGCTTCTCAATCTTATCATGATCCAGATAGACCATACCAGCATGTCTTGCTCGCATATGGAAAACCATTTTATCCGGATTACGATTGGGGAAGGAGTGACAGTTTACACAGTTATAGGTGGTAAGCTTGTTCTCAAAAATGGGAGTCTGGTCAAAGTTCTCCAGATTACGTTGGTAGATTCCCATCTTTTCCCAGAAAATGTATCCGGGAGCGACCAATCGGTAAGCTATATATTTATCTACTTTATCGGCAACGACAGAGATAGAGAATGGTTTCATACCCTTCCATTCTCCGTTTACTTTCTTGCACACGGTAAGCTTGATGTCATGTCCTTGCTCCGCTTCCAGTAATCTCTTCCACGCTTTTTGTGGTATCTGAAAATAGCCATCGTTCCCTGTGACATTAATTTTCTGTTGTTGACCTTCGATGATTAGTCGCAAAGATATACCTTTGGCATCCTGAACAACAAAATTGAGAGGAGCGATGTTAACAGGAATGGTTACCTCTTTATAATCCGGGAAGATTGTAGGTTCCTCGTCAAGAGTACCGGTTATCTGGGTGTCATGGCTACAAGCGACCAGTGAGAGACCAATAATGAAGTAAACTATATAGTGTGTAAATGCTTTCATACTACAATAATTAGAATTTGCATAAAGAATAATACCAATAAGTCCGTCCAAACTCACGCTTAAGTGCAGCTTCCGGGTTTAAACCTTTCTGCTGTGTTTCCATAAACTTTTGTATGAATTGATTATGACGGTTAATCGTTTCCTCTGATACGCCATGTTCATGACAGTAGCCGAGGTCGAACTCATTGTTTTCAACCAAGGCCTCTTGAAGTAAAACCGGAACTTCCTTCAATACTTTTGTCCCATAGTATTTATCCATAAACTGACTTAAACTTTGGGCATCTTTTGTCACAAGAAGGAAAGCAATGGCATATTCTATGGTATTCTTATCAGGCGAATCTCCATCGAGGATATTTAATAAGTCAACATACGCACCTCGTGTGAAGGGGTAAGTGCCTTCGGGTGGAAGATCTTTTCGCTTCTGTGACAGCTCAGGGTCGGCTTCGACAAGGTCATCACGGAATAAGAATTTACGATAGTCCTTTGCCCATTGTTTATATCTCCACGTTTTCTCCAAGATCTTGATATATTTTTCTGCGATAGGGTAGTCACCATAAATGATATTTGTCTTGGCCATCATCTTAATAATCGAGGGATTTCCATAGCGGTCGGCCACAAAAGAGTCGAATGCGATATTACGTGCTGAGGCGATATTTCCCATCTGATAAAGGATGTGGGCTGAGATTGCCCAAATCTCAGGCGTCGTCTCCGCAAAATTACCTTGAAGCATAATGGAATTGGCACCATCCTGTGGCAGATCAAATAGATGTGTCAAGAGCATACCTTTATGTGATAAGGCAAGATTGGCATAGTTGGTAATAAGGTAGTTGTTGATATTTAAATATCTGCTATTTAAAATCTTATCCCATTGCTCATTTACGATATAATCTTGTAGTTCTATAATCGGATAGATAATGTTTCGACGGCTCTTGTTGGCATCATGGATAAAATATGAGCCAACTCCAATAAGACATACAATAGTAATCACTATCTCAATGCTCGCCTTCATCTTTGGAATAAAGCGTAAGATAAGAGCGACAAGGAGTAAAACGATAAGAGCAACCCACGAATATTGAATGGTTAGATGGGGTTCCATGGTCGGCTCATAATAGAAATCATTTAAATAGGCATAACGACTGCTTTGCAATTCCCCTGTTATGATTAAATAGAATCCAAGTAAAAGAATCAGAGCAACGGTTATAAGTTGTAGATAACTCTTTTCCTCCTTCTGAATTACATCGTATACCAAGATGGCACATGAAAGTAATAAACCTATTGATCCGGCTATCAGGTAAAGACCTAAAGACAGTATACTTGCAAAAGCAATGCGATAGGGAACTTTCATGGAATGTGCAAAACGAACATAAAGATACAGGAATACTGTAGTTAAAAAGAAAGAGATGAACCCCTCGTAATTGTAATTAAAATCGAATAGTATATTAACTTGGTAAAACAAAGGAAGGAAACATAGAGGTAGCAAATACAATGCCTGATGGATTCGTTTGACTACTAGCCAAATCAGATATGATAATACGACTCCGATTAGTGCAGTTACAATCGGCCCTACAAACTTAATAGAAAAGAATTGGACGATAAAATGTGAGATGAACAATGAAAAGCCACCGAGTGAGAGGTATCTTTCACAGATGGTATCGAAGTCATATAAGAACATTGACTGCTGTTCCCTGTATATGAAAAGGAAACGTTGTGTTATGTCTAGGTGATAGATTAAAAAAAGAAGTGCTAACGTACATATTAGTACGGGAATATATTTTCCTTTGCTTTTCATGGTTGTTTGATTTTTTTCTTTTTTCTTGAGTTAAAACATAATGTTTGTTAGGTGTCTAAATTTTTAAACCGTCCAATAACGTAATGTAAGTCTGGATCGCATTCTCAATCTCACTGATACAGATATATTCATCAGCCGAGTGAGATCGTGCGGAATGTCCTGGCCCCATTTTTAGTGACGGGAAGTTCATCAAAGCTTGATCGGATAAAGTAGGAGATCCAAAAGGAACTTTCCCTAATTCAATCGCCCGTTGTACGAGTGGGTTTTGTAAATCAATATGAGAAGAATTCAGGCGGAAAGAATGTGCTTTTACCTCACTCTTGACATGCTTACAAATTTCTTGGAAGAGTTCTTCGTTTGAATAGCACTCGTTGCTCCGTACATCAACAAGGAATGTACATTGATCAGGGATAACATTGTGTTGGGTCCCTGCTTGGATAACGGTGACAGTCATTTTTACCGGCCCTAAAAGTGGGGATTCTTTAGTAAAACGGTAATCACGGAACCAACAAAGATCGTCCATCGCTTGATAAATAGCGTTGATACCTTCGTTACGTGCTGCATGACCAGCCTTGCCATGAGCGATCACATCCAAAACCATTAAACCTTTCTCCGCGACAGCAGGTTGCATGTCGGTAGGCTCACCAACTAATGCCATTGCGATAGGAGGAAGTTGGGGTAAAACACTTTCAATGCCATTCTTTCCAGACACTTCTTCCTCACAAGAAGCCAAGATGATAAGGTTATATTCTTGTTCTGTCTTCGATAGATAGTTGTATACTTGAAGAAGAGAAACCAAGCTGGCTCCAGCATCGTTACTTCCTAAACCATAGAGACGGTCTTCCTCGATAGTGGGAGTAAACGGCTCCCGGATCCATCCACTGACTGGCTTAACCGTGTCGATATGAGAGTTCAAAAGGATGGTAGGCTTCGAAGGTTGATATTGGGGATTAATGCACCAAATGTTATTGCCGGAACGTTGTGGCACAAGACCCATCTCTTCCATGCGTGTCTGAAGAAAATCAGCTGCTTTCTGTTCTTCACGACTTATGGAAGGAATGCTAATCAGTGATTTAAGCAGGGTGATAGCATCAAGTGTATAATCAGATATGTGCCCCATAAAAATGAAATTTGTTTTGCAAATATACTATTTTGTTCCTAATTAGGTATGGATATTTGCAAATTAAACAATATCTTTGTAACATATTACTTAAAAGAAGGATTCATGAGTAACTCTCTTATGTCGAACCTGATACAAAATCAGGCGAAGAAATTTGGAAACCGTGTAGCTTTAAAGTATAAGAATTATGAGACAGGTGTATGGGATACTGTCTCCTGGGATGAATTTGCTACAATCGTCACATCAGTTTCTAATGCTCTTTTAGAGCTGGGTGTAGGCGTTCAAGAGAACATTGGCGTTTTTTCTCAAAACAAGCCAGAATGTTTGTATGTTGATTTCGGTGCGTATGGTATTCGTGCGGTGACGATTCCTTTCTATGCGACAAGTTCAGAGACACAAGTTCACTATATGTTGACGGATGCTTCCATTCGTTATATGTTCGTAGGTGAACAACTGCAATATGATGTGCTCTCGAAGGTTATGGCCTTAGGCACAAACATACAAAAAATTGTGGTTTTTGATCGCAATGTGAAATTGGATCCGCAAGATCGGGTCTCTATTTATTTTGATGAGTTCTTGAAGAAGGGTGAAGACCGTAAACATCAGGATGAAGTGGAAAAGAGGATTGCGGATTCACATAGCATGGATATTGCTAACATCTTGTATACCAGTGGAACGACAGGCGAGAGTAAAGGTGTAATGTTGCATCATATCTGTTACGAGTCAGCCTTGGCGGCTCATCATAAGCGTTTTCCTGAACTTGGGCCGGATGATGTAGTCATGAATTTCTTACCTTACACACATGTCTTTGAAAGAGGGTGGACTTATTGGTGTATTTCTGAGGGCTGTACGTTAGCAGTCAACTTGAGACCTCAGGAAATTCAGCAGTCTTTGGTTGAGGTTCATCCAAGTTGTATGTGTAGTGTTCCTCGTTTCTGGGAAAAAGTCTATCATGGTGTTCAGGATTTGATCAACACTTCTTCTGGTGTTAAAAAAGAACTATTGTTACAAGCCATCGAGGTTGGTAAAAAACATAATTTAGGTTACCTCTGTCAAGGGAAGAAACCTCCATTGGCTTTGCATCTACGTTATAAATTCTTCGAGAAAACGGTATTTAGCCTATTGAGAAAGCGGCTTGGCCTAGAGTACGGACGGTTCTTCCCCACTGCGGGAGCAGCCATTCCACCAGCTGTCCAAGAGTTTATCCTCAGCGTCGGCATCAATATGGTAGCTGGATATGGACTGACAGAATCATTGGCTACCGTCTCTTGCGAAGAGGAATATGACCATGTCATCGGCAGTGTCGGCAGAGTTATGCCACACATGCAAGTGCGTATTGGAGAAGATAATGAGATTCAACTGAAAGGTGATAGTATTACTCGTGGATATTATAAGAAAGAGGCAATCACTAAGGCTTCCTTTACTGAAGATGGATGGTTCCGTACGGGAGATGCAGGTTATTTGAAAGACGGACATTTGTTCTTGACTGAACGTATCAAGGACTTGTTCAAGACATCGAATGGAAAATATATAGCACCGCAGTCAATTGAATCGAAGCTGGTAGTGGATCGCTATATCGATCAGATTACAATTATCGCCGACCAACGTAAGTTCGTCTCTGCATTGATTGTTCCAAGCTATGGGCTTGTTGAACAATATGCTCAAAAAGAAGGAATAGAGTATTCTTCTATGGCTGAACTGTTGAAGGATGAACGTATTATTCAATTATATAAAAATCACATTGATACGTTGCAGCAGCAATTTGCTCACTATGAACAGATTAAACGCTTCACACTTCTACCTGAACCATTTAGCTTGGAGCGTGGAGAACTGACAAATACGCTCAAGATTAAACGAAACGTGGTAGCAAAGAACTATGCTACTGAAATAGCTGCTATGTATCAGGAATAAATGAACTTAAATGATAACATTAGATCAACTTAAAAACGTTATAGATCGTACTACTGCGCTGAATCACTATCTGGATATAGATAATAAGATGGTGCAGCTGGAGGAAGAACAGCTTCGTACACAAGCACCCGACTTCTGGGAAGATCCGAAGCGGGCAGAGGCTCAGATGAAGAAAGTGAAAGAGATTCAGAGATGGATCGAGGGATATAAAGAAGTGAAAACACTTAGTGACGAGCTGGAATTGGCTGTCGACTTCTTTAAGGATGAGCTGGTCTCCGAGGCAGATGTAGATGAAGCTTATCAAAAAGCCATTACTGCAGTGGAGGCTTTGGAATTGAAGAATATGCTACGTCAAGAAGCTGATCAGATGGATTGTGTTCTGAAGATCAACTCTGGAGCAGGTGGTACGGAAAGTCAAGACTGGGCTTCCATGTTGATGCGTATGTATATGCGTTGGGGCGAGGCTCACGACTATAAAGTTACTATAACCGACCTTCAGGAAGGTGATGAGGCTGGAATCAAATCAGTTACCATGAACGTGGAGGGTAGCTTTGCTTATGGCTATCTGAAAGGGGAAAACGGTGTTCATCGTTTGGTACGCGTTTCTCCATATAACGCTCAAGGAAAACGAATGACGTCATTCGCTTCTGTCTTCGCTACCCCTTTGGTTGATGATAGTATTGAGGTAAATATTGAACCAGCTCGAATTAGTTGGGATACATTCCGTAGCGGTGGCGCTGGTGGACAGAACGTAAATAAAGTTGAGTCGGGTGTTCGCTTACGCTATCAATATAAAGATCCATATACTGGTGAAGAAGAAGAAATCCTGATCGAGAATACTGAGACCCGTGACCAACCTCACAACCGAGAAAACGCTTTGCGTCATCTTCGTTCTATCTTATATAATAAGGAGTTGCAACACCGTATGGAGGAACAAGCAAAGGTTGAGGCTGGCAAGAAGAAGATTGAATGGGGTTCTCAAATACGAAGCTACGTCTTTGATGACAGAAGAGTGAAGGACCATCGGACAAATTACCAGACATCCGACGTGAATGGTGTGATGGATGGAAAGATTGATGAGTTTATCAAAGCTTATCTGATGGAATTCTCGGGCTCTGAGAATTAAAAGGGAAAACATTTTGGTTTTTCTGGAAAAACTAATTACTTTTGGGGAAGAAATCAATTAAAATAATATACCATGGCAAAGAAAAGCAAGAAAAACAAGGTCACAAAACGTGATGAAGAACAAGCAAGAAAGGTGATTAAAGGAATATGTTTCGGCTTAATCATTTTGATGCTGATTATCTTGTTTGTGATCGTGTTACAATAAAAATGGTAGTCTCGCAAGTTCTTGCGAGACTTTTTAAACTATATGCCACAGGAAATAGAACGTAAATTTTTGGTCTTGGATGATTCGTTTAAAGATATGGCTTATGCATGCAGTCATATCACCCAAGGCTACCTGACCCATGGTAAAGGTCGGTCTGTTCGTGTTCGCATTCGTGATGATAAAGCTTATCTTACCATCAAAGGTTCCTCTATTCATGGTGGATTAAGCAGATATGAATGGGAGAAGGAGATTTCATTGACGGATGCTCAGGATTTGATGAAGTTGACTGAGCCAGGTAGAATAGATAAGCATCGTTATCTAGTGAAAAGTGGTGAGCACGTCTTCGAAGTGGACGTTTTTCACGGTGAAAACGAGGGTTTGGTTATGGCTGAGGTGGAACTGAAAAGCGAGGATGAATCTTTTATCAAGCCTCCATTCATTGGCAAGGAAGTGACAGGCGACCGAAGATATTACAATTCTTTTCTTACCCAAGTACCGTATTCAGTATGGGGAAAGGCTCAAGGCGAATAATACTATTCGCCTTTTCTTTTATATTGGGGGATGCTTTTCGATAAATGGATGATATATTAAGAAAGATTATTGTAGTCTAAACACAATCAGATAATTTAGTGAAGCTGATGGAAAGGGATTTTCAAGTAAAAATCCCAAACAAATGTGTGAACGAGTAATAACAAATTGATATTTGTAGGCCAGTATTTATATTTTTATGAAAAATAATCATGTCTTTTGTGAATAAATTTCTACTTTTGTGGGATAATTGCTGAAAAAGTCGAAAAGAGGTATGAGTTCACACGAAAGAGTTAAGTTTGCAAGTAAGATAGGTGCTGTTTTGGCAGCGGCTGGTTCCGCTGTTGGATTGGGTAATATTTGGCGTTTCCCTTATGAGACAGGAGCACATGGCGGTGCTGCTTTTATCCTTATTTATTTAGCATGTATTCTTTTGTTGGGCTTGCCTGTGATGATTGCGGAATTTACGATCGGTCGCCGTTCAAAAGCGAGTACAGGTAGTGCCTTTAAGGCTTTATCTCCAGGGACGGCGTGGAAATGGGTCGGTTATCTGGGCGTGTTGACAGGTTTCTTGATCCTTGGTTATTATGCTGTTGTAGCTGGCTGGACGTTAGAATATGTCTTGGAGGCAGGAACAAATGGTTTTGCAGGGAAGAGTTCTGCCGATTTCATCGCTGCTTTCGGCTCTTTCTCGCAGGATCCGATTCGTCCATTGTTTTGGCTTCTTGTTTTTATGTTGCTGACTCATTTTGTTATTGTGTTGGGTGTAGAGAAAGGTATTGAACGTTCGGCCAAAATCCTTATGCCGATTCTTTTCATTCTCTTGATTGTGATGGCGATATGTTCGATGTTATTGCCCAATGCTTCCAAGGGACTGGAGTTTTTGTTCAAACCTGATTTTAGTAAGATAGACCATTCAACTTTCCTTTCTGCGATGGGGCAGACTTTCTATTCGTTAAGTCTTGGAATGGGGTGTTTGTCAACATATGCTTCTTATTTCTCGAAAGATACAAAACTAGTGAAGACAGCTTTCAGTGTTGGTTTGATTGATACCATTGTGGCAATCTTGGCAGGTATCATCATATTCCCTGCTGCTTTCTCCGTAGGTATTCAACCCGATGCGGGCCCTTCGCTAATCTTTATAACCTTGCCGAATGTCTTCCAACAGGCTTTTGGAAATATTCCAATCTTGGCGTACATCTTCTCGGTGATGTTCTATGTACTTTTGGCTTTAGCAGCTCTTACTTCTACGATTTCGATGCATGAGGTGACAACTTCTTTCTTACATGAACAGCTTGGTTTGTCACGCTCCCGTGCTGCTTCTGTTATCACTGTTTGTTGTTTCATCATTGGAATTTTTGCTTCCTTGTCGTTCGGTTTGCTTCGGGAGTATACGATTGCAGGAAAAGGTTTCTTTGATTTCTTGGATTACCTTACGGCAAAAATTATGCTTCCGTTTGGCGGCTTGCTCATTTCCTTGTATGTTGGCTGGCATCTGGATAAACAGATCTCGTTCGAGGAGGTTACAAATGGTGGAAAGATAGGTGCTGGATTTTTCAAGGTGTACCTCTTCATTCTACGTTACGTTGCTCCGTTGGGAATCCTCTTTGTCTTCGCAAATGGATTAGGTTTGATTTAATGTAGTTTTGGCTATAATCTTTTGTTTATATTCGGCAAACTTCCTAATTTCGCCGGATAGATAAACCTTTTGATTTAGCTGAACTATGTGGAAAGACTTCTTTTATTATTCAAAGGCTGAACGATATGCTATTATTGTTCTATTGTTTTTCATCGTTTTGAATCTAACTTTGTGTTTAATAATCACTTCCTCTAAGCAACAAACTATTTCCGACGAGAAGTTGTCGGATGAGGAGCAAATCTTACATGATATGGATAGTCTGTCGCAGCGGGATTATTCTAACCATACTTCCAATTACCTTAATGAAACATCTATGTGTCTTATTAACTTTAATCCGAACACGATAGATTCATTGTCATTGGTTCGGATGGGATTTCCTGTTCGGGTGGTACGGAATCTTTTAAAGTATCGTAGAGCTGGCGGATCTTTCAAAAAGGTTGATGATTTAGCAAAGATTTATGGACTAACCGAGAAACAGTTCGAAACAGTGGCTCCTTTTGTTCAACTGCCTACTGAACTTCGTAGAGAGAAACCGATAGTTGAGGACGATTCAACAATGGCGATTAAACCACAACGGTACATTGAGCATATCGTAAAGTTTGATGAGGGGACACAAGTCGATTTGAATATGGTGGACACGTCAGAATTGAAACGGATTCCAGGAATTGGGAGTGGAATTGCTCGACAAATCGTTCAATATCGTCAACGTCTGGGTGGTTTCTATGAGGTAAATCAACTAAAGGACTTACCATATGTGACTGATGATATGTTACCTTGGTTCAGACTTGAAGAAGTTCATCTGGAGAAGATTGAGATTAATAAAGCAGGGCTGGAGCAACTTCGTAATCATCCATATATGAACTTCTACAAAGCAAAGGTAATTCTGGAACATCGTCGTAAGCGTGGAAAGATTAATGACATCTCTCAACTGTCGCTTTATGAGGAGTTCTCTGACGAAGACATAAAACGTTTGTCTCCTTACTTCTCGTTTGATTGAGGAAGATTATATATCTTTGTAATTCTAATAAAAGCAGATAGTATGTCACACGAAAAACAGTTGTCGTTGTTGTTCATTTGCCTCGGGAATATCTGTCGTTCACCTGCTGCAGAGGGTATTATGAAGCAGTTGGTCGAAAAACGAGGATTGTCTCATCGCTTTTATATTGATTCGGCGGGTATTGGGCGATGGCATATTGGTCAATTACCGGATGCACGCATGAGAAAACATGGTGCACGTCGTGGCTATCTTTTCGACAGTAGGGCCAGAGTTTTCACTCCTGCTGATTTTGATACATTCGACCTCATCATCGTGATGGATGATGAAAATTATGAGGATATAATATATAAGGTGAGAAATGATGAGGATAAGGCGAAAGTACATCGGATGACGGAATATTTGCAAAAATACAAACATTACGATAGCGTTCCCGATCCCTATTATGAAGGACCAGATGGTTTTGAGCTGGTACTCGACTTATTGGAGGATGGTTGTCAAGGTTTGTTGGATGCTTGCTTGCAGATATAATAAAAAGGTTCACATCGTATTAAGATGTGAACCTTTTTTATTTCAAATGATTAGTGCTTGTAACCAGCAGCTTCGGCGATTTTTAAAGGAAGTTGAGCGTTGTCAGTACGAGCAGCGAAACGTTCTGCACCAGCACCTACGGCATATACCGGAACATATCCTGCAGAGTGAGCTCCAGTTGCCCAATGTACTCGCGCGATCTCACTCATAATGTTCTTGCAAATACCCGTCATTGGCTCAGATTGTCTGTATTCTCCTTGTTTGTTCATATCCCGAGTCTGGCCTTTCAACGTCTTTTCGTATGCATCTTTGATTTGTTTGTCTTGTTTCTCGCTCAGCTTTAAGCCATCGTAGAATCCCCAACATTTGGAAATGGCCTTTTGAACTTCTTCCCAAGGAACATTATCTTTATATTTCTTACGTAAGTCGCCTAAAACTCTTCCAAAGCCATCTTCACTGGTCTTTTGGTATTTCAGATCGCCTACATTCAGCAAATAACCGCCAGTTGTCAAAACCAGTCCTCCTGTCTCGTGATCTGCAGAGATAACGATTAATGTCTCATCTGGATGTTGTTGGTAGAATTCGTATGCCACTTTGATCGCTTCATCAAAGTCGATGACTTCATTTACCCAATATCCAGGGTCGTTGTTATGACATGCCCAGTCAATCTGTCCACCTTCAACCATATAGAAGAAACCTTTATCAGGTTCTTTCATCAAGAAGTTGATGCCGGCACGTGTGATATCGGCCAAGGTCAGGTCATCTTTCTGACGATCAATAGCAGGAGGAATAGATCCAGTGTCCTTACCTTCCTTTTGGAAAAGGATCATCTTATCTGCTTTCTTAGCTTTTTTCTGATAGTCCTTATAGCCTCTGGCAATGGTATATCCAGCTTTGGATACTAGATCAAATACCTTTGGAGCATTCGGATCATCCTTCTTCTCAGGATTCAGGAAGCCAGAACCACCGAAGAAATCGAAGTTTGATTCAGGAAGTTGACAACCAATCTCGTAATACATGCCACGTTGTGGAACGTGTGCGTAGAAAGAGGCAGGAGTAGCGTGGTCGATGCTGACACTGGTAGCAATACCTACCCGTTTGCCACTCTCTTTTGCCCAGACAGCTACACTGTTTACACTGGTTGTGTGGTCTTTCAGCATACCTATTGTTCCGTTCGATGTTTTCTCACCGCAAGCCAATGCTGTACCGGAAGCGGCAGAGTCGGTAACATCACTGCTTGCTGACCAAGTGGAAGCCACGGTAGCATACGGTAGTGAAGCATAGAGCAAAGGAGTTAAACCAAGTTCACCTTTAGATGCTGAGAGATAATACTCTGTACCTAATACTTGGTTGACACCCATTCCATCACCAATGAAATAGAAAACGTATTTCGCTTCTTGTCCTTGAATGGAAACAAGAGAGAGCAATAATAATGCAAAACTGAAGAATAATTTTTTCATGCTTCTATTTTTTATTTGTGAATACTACTTGAATACAAATATAGCACTTTTTTTGTAATAAACGATGATTGGTCCTAAAATCGATGTCCATAAGTATATTATTTGCTTATTGTAGATTCTCTTTTTTGAAATGTTTTATATGAATCTTTAACGGACTTAAATAATTGTACTTAAAAAAGAAGACGTATATTTGTCGTGAACTAATAAAACGGGATAAAAAATGAAGAAATCTGTTATTGTTTTGGTTTTGTTGGTCGGAATGACCTCATCTTGTACTTATCAAAGTATGACGGGTAGTCCAGCTGCTGTTTCCGCTGGTGCTTCCATCGGCGGTCTGGTTGGTTCTATTGTTGGTGATAATGCGGATGGGTGGAGAGGCTCTCAGTTTGGTGCCTTGATTGGTACGATTGCCGGAGCGGCGATTGGTAATGCTGTTACGACACCCAGAAATAATGGCCGAGTAAATAGGGATGAAGATTATATCTATAATGAGGAAGGTTATAATCGTAGAGAATATACGGAAGCACGTTCAGATATCAGCATCCAGAACATACGTTTTATTGACGAGAATCGTGATCATGTAATTGAGGCTGGGGAAAACTCGAAACTGGTATTCGACTTGGTGAATGAGGGTAGCGGACCTGCCTATAACATCGTTCCTGTCGTTGAGGAGCTGAGTGGCATCAAACATCTGACCATGTCGCCAATGCGAGAGATTTCGTATATGCCGCAAGGGAATCAGATACGCTACACCATTACCATTTATGCAGACAAGAGACTCAAGTCGGGCTTGGCTCGTTTCCGTCTTTATACGATGGAAAGTAGTGGAGCCATGAGTGAGCCACATGAGTTCTCTTTGCCTACACGACGTAGATAAATCTAGTCGTTTACAATCTTTTGTATATCGTTAAGGGTGAGCGTACCGGTAATAATAATGACGGTTAGCTCATCCTTATCGTCATTAAAGAGGATGAATTCGCTTTTCTTTTCTCCCAGGTCTTTCATATAAATAAAGACATTTTCATCATCTTCTTTTACACGCATCAGTTCTTCTACTTTTCCTTTGTTGACGAGTGTCTTGACTTCTTTTGACATCTTTTCACGGATATCCGACTTTTCTGTTGAAAGGATCTGGATGTTATCTAGTTTTGTTGCAGTGCTGCCAATATCTACGCCCTGAACTTCAAGGCCTGGCATAAGGCTCAGCATAGCTTTGGAGATATATACAGACTTCACCCCATCCATATCCGCAAATTTCTCCAAACTGCTTTCCTGTCCGAATGAATAGACGGAACACAATGTGACGATGAAGAGTAACACGATTTTTTTCATAATGCTATTTCTTAACTTGTTGTAACTGCTTGTCTAATAACTTCAATTGTTTATCTACATGGTGCATGGTTTTCGTCGTTTTCTCTCCAGCAACCTCTACTTGGTCAAGTCCTTTGTTAACGCTGGATGAAAACATAATCAATGCTTTTTGTGCCTCGGCGTAAGCTTCCTCGACAGTTGCACAAGTGTCCTTCCGTGTCGGGCCTCCCCATGGCGTGAGAAGTGAACCTACCGTCAGCAGTACGATGACGCTGGCAGCAATACCTCTGATCCATCGAAGTTGGAACGTACGAGGACGACTTGCACGATCCCATTCGTCAATCTTTTGACTGAGTCGTTCCTCTAGGTCGGAAGGGACAGCGACCTCATGAGCGGTGAGTTGGAGGAAGAGTTCCTTTTCTTTCAACATAGAATCAGGTACATCATTCCCTTGGAAGAACTCCTTCAGTACTCGTTCTTCTTGTTCGGTGGTCTGTCCATCGTAAAACTTTTCCAAAAGTTGTTTCATTCTATCTTTCTCCATATTTCCTGATTTGCATGAATTGTTCTCTAATTTTCTTTCTTGCTCTGCTGAGTGTCACTCGTATGTTGACCATTGTCAGTCCGGTTCTCTGCTCAATCTCTTCAAACGAGTAGTCCTCAATGTCTTTCATCTGAATGATTTGTCGTTGCAACTCTGGTAACATCCCGATTAAATGCTTTACGGTATTCACATCGTCGCGTTGTTCTACAATATCACTCGTCAGTCGTTCTTCCGCTATGTTTAACTCTTCAGGCGGATTATCTACATCGGGGCGTCGGGCTCGTATCGCATCAAAACAGGTATTCTTCAGCAGTGTAGTGCAATACGCTTCGACATTTTCCAGTTCAGGCAGTTCGTCACGTTTCTTCCATAGTTTCAAGAAGGTGTCCTGTACCATATCCTCGGCATCCTGTTCGTTGCCCATGATTCGGAAAGCTAATCGGTACAACTTCTTGGAGTAGGGAAGAAACCTTTGCTTGAATTCTGCCGCAGTCATATTAATCTTTGTTTTCTTCCTTGATAATGTTCATAATATCGTCGAGTAAGAACTTACCATCAAGCTGAATCAATGAGCAGTCATCGTCGCCCGAAACGGCAATAATCACATCTCTGATGAATTTTTTATCCATCTTAGTCAGGATGCGTACATCTTCACCGTCATCCTTGGCTCTGACCAACTCCTCATAGCCTTTGGCGTTCATCTTTTTGACCGATTGCTGGAAGCGGTTCTTCACTTCTGTGGAGCAGTCGCCCAAGTCGAGTACCTTTATGGCTTTTGTTCCTTTGATGAAGGTTTTGGCAACAATGTCATCTGGGTCGTTGTCTTGATCCATCTGTATAAACCATTTTCCAATTGTCATCAAGAAGGGTGAAACTGATAGATAATCAGCGTTCTTCTCATGTTTAAACTCATCAAATAATCCGTTAAAGTTTTGGCCAAAACCAGTCTGACAGGCCATTGCACATACCAATATAAATAAAAGTTTTTTCATAATGTTCTTTTTATCGTTAACGTTATCGTTCTCGTTTCAAAAGCGCTTTCATTTAACATGACGTATATGGCATCAACTTTGTTACAAGGAATAGTTGTTTTTTATAAAAAAAGTCTTTGAGCGAGGGTTGTCGCCCAAAGACTCTCCTTAAAGGGTCAATATTTATTTGTTTTTGTATTTCTGAAGCACTTCAGGAAGATGCTTCTTAAGATTTGAAATACGTGTAGCGTCACTTGGGTGTGAACTCATAAACTCGGGCACACTGGCTTGTCCATTTGCCGACATCTTCTGCCAGAAGGTGATAGCATTGTTTGGATTGTATCCTGCCATTGTCATCAGAATCAAGCCCATGTAATCGGCTTCTGACTCGTGTTTGCGAGAGAAAGGTAGCATCACACCATATTGTGCGCCTAATCCGTAAACGGTGCTACCGAGTTGTTGTAAGGCTGCAGACTGGCCAGCCAACACACCGCCTAAGATTTGTGAACCATATTGCGCCATCACTTGTTGGCTCATACGTTCATTGCTATGCTTTGCGACAGCATGTGCTACTTCATGACCTAAGACAACTGCTAAGTCATCATCCGAGCTGACCAGTTTCAGTAAGCCATCGTAAACAACAATCTTACCACCAGGCATACAGAACGCATTGACTTCTGCGCTGTTTACCAGGTTGAATTCCCATGCGAAGTTGGCAATTTCACTGCTTAATCCGTTATTCTTCAAGTATTGCTCTGTTGCAGCGGCAATTTTTTTGCCTACGCGAGTTACCATAGCAGCTCCATTCTTATTGGTGGAGGCTTTTGCTGTCTTCATGTAATTGGAATACTCCGTCAAACTTGACGAAAGCACATCTTGATCAGATACCAAAAGAATCTGTTTTCTTCCGGTAATTGGCACACTACTACAACTGCTCAAGAAAATGAGAGCTGTTACCACTAATCCAATAATCTGTTTCATACATGTATAAATTTAGAATTGTTTTATTTCACTTGTTTCAATGCTTGATCTAAGTCATCGATGATATCTTCGACATCCTCAATACCAACCGACAAACGGATAAGGTCGGGTGCTACGCCTGCCTCCAATAATTGTTCATCACTTAGTTGGCGGTGTGTATGGCTGGCTGGGTGCAGCACACATGTGCGGGCGTCGGCCACATGAGTTACGATGCAAACGAACTGCAAAGCATCCATGAACTTGATGGCTTCCTCACGACTGCCCTTCAAACCAAAGGCGATGACTCCGCAACTACCGTTAGGCATGTACTTCTGAGCCAAATCATAATACTTGTCACCTTTCAATCCTGGGTAATGGATCCATTTTACCATCGGATGAGCTTGCAACCATTCAGCTACTTTCTGTGCATTCTCACAGTGACGTGGCATACGCAAATGCAAAGTCTCTAAACCAAGGTTCAGATAGAATGCGTTTTGCGGGGATTGAATAGAGCCGAGGTCGCGCATTAGCTGAGCGGTAGCCTTGGTCATATAAGCCGTCTTGCCGAATGCTTTGGTATACGTCAAACCGTGATAGGATGGATCAGGTTGTGTCAGACCAGGAAACTTATCAGCGTGTGCATCCCAGTCGAAATTTCCGCTATCGACGAGTACACCACCTACTGTAGAGGCGTGTCCTTCCATATATTTCGTCGTGGAATGTGTGATAATGTCGGCTCCCCATTCGAAAGGACGACAGTTGATAGGTGTCGCAAATGTATTATCAACGATGAGTGGCACACCATGCTTATGTGCGATGCGGGCAAATTTCTCGATGTCGAGTACATCCATGCTCGGGTTCGAGATCGTCTCGCCGAACAAAGCCTTAGTGTTAGGGCGGAAAGCTTTGTCAATTTCTTCTTCCGGTGCGTTCCCGTCAATAAAAGTACAATCGATACCCAATTTTTTCAAGGTCACTCCAAAGAGGTTGAAGGTTCCTCCATAGATGGTTGACGAACAAACGAAATGATCGCCAGCCTCGCAAATATTAAAGATTGCATAGAAGTTGGCTGCCTGACCAGATGACGTCAGCATGGCCCCAACTCCTCCCTCCAATGCAGCTATCTTAGCTGCAACAGCATCGTTTGTCGGGTTCTGCAAACGGGTGTAGAAATACCCGGAGTCCTTTAGGTCGAAAAGACGAGCCATCTGCTCGCTATTGTCATATTTGAATGTTGTACTTTGATATATTGGGAGTACGCGTGGTTCTCCTTTGGTAGGCTTCCATCCTTCTTGCACACAGATGGTTGCTGGCTTTAATTGTTTCTTCATCTTTTACCCTTTTTATAAAACTCCCCAAATTTAAGAATAATCTTTCATTTTGCCACTGTTTTGAAGAAAAGTATTTATCTTTGTGTAAAATAATAGATTATCATGAGTGAGATTCGTTTTAACCATAGTATGCCGGCTCAAATCCGGTTTAGTGATGTTGATCAGTTAGGTCATGTGAATAATTCCGTATACTTTTCGTTGTACGATTTGGCTAAAACGACTTACATTCGCCGTGTGTTAGGCACAATTGACCTTTCTGAACTGGCAATTGTTGTGGCTAATATCAATGCGAACTTCTTGGCTCCTGTCTATTTTACGGATAATCTTGAGATTCGTACGGCTGTCGTTCATTTAGGACATAAGAGTTTCACCTTGCTTCAGCAAGCAGTATCGACGGATACGAACGAAGTGAAATGTGAATGTCGGACAGTTATGGTAGGATTTAGTGTTCGTGAGCAAGCTCCGGCTGAGATTCCATTAGAATACAAGAAGGCTATCTGTGCTTTCGAAGGTCGTTCGTTGGAAGAACTGTCTAAAGGCTTGGGCTGATCAGATATAATACTCAATCAAGTCGACTAATCCAGCGCGAATAGCGTATTTCGTGGCTTCATATACGTTATTGACTTGCAATTTCCGAAAGAGGTTTTTCTTGTGAGTGATGATGGTGTGGATACTGGAGTGACGTAATACCGCAATCTCCTTCACACTTTTTCCATGTGCTATAAGTTTCAGTATTTCTTTCTCGCTCGATGTTAGCGGAATAATCTCATCTGTTGTTGGCATTCCTGTTTGGTGACCGATGATTTCCTGACAGATATATTGTCCTCCTTGAACAACTGTCTGAAGTGCTTCTTTGATCTCTTCTTCTGTCGCTTCCTTATCAAGTAAGCTGATGGTATCGTTGCCCCGAACTTGTCGGATAATTGGCTCGCTTAAGTCGTTGAAAAAAAGGATCCAATGTATTTGTGGAAAACGTTTCCCCATGATTAGCAGGTCGTTTATTCCTTTAAAGTCGAAGAGGGCGTAGTCGATAATAACAATGCCGGCACAGCAATTGTTTAGGATAGCTGATAGCTCGTTTTTGCAGGAAGCAAAGAGTTGTTGGCTGCCTTTATAAAAGGTGGCGATGAAGTGCTGCAAGCCTGCTCGTGTGATGGGCTGGTTGTCGGCTATGATAAATGTTGTGCCGGTATCCATATCATGATTTATAACGGATAGTCCTCAAATGCATATAGTACGGTCGACAGATAGCGCTCGCCTGTATCGGGGAGCAGAGCAACGATGGTTTTTCCTTCGTTTTCTTTTCTCTTAGCTACCTGAATGGCAGCATAGAGTGCGGCTCCCGAGGAGATACCTACGAGCAAACCTTCCTTGCGTGCTAACTGACGTGATGTACGTATTGCATCATTGTCGGTTACCCGAACCACTTCATCTACAAATTGGGCATGGTAGTTTGTAGGAACGAATCCGGCTCCAATGCCTTGTATTTTGTGCGGTCCTGGTTTCCCGCCAGAAAGAACGGGAGATGCGTCCGGCTCAACGGCAATCGCTTTAATGGCAGGCTTGTAGGCTTTCAGTTGCTCGGCGGTACCTGTAAGGGTGCCTCCTGTTCCAACGCTTGCAACAAAGATATCTAATTGTCCGTCCGTGTCTCTCCAAACCTCTTCGGCTGTCGTCCGTTTATGAGCCTCGGGGTTCGCCGGGTTGTTGAACTGTTGAAGGATAATGGCACCCGGTGTCTGGTCTCGCAGCTCGTTAGCTTGACGGATAGCACCCTTCATGCCTTCGCTACCAGGAGTCAGCACGATAGTGGCTCCCAAAGCTTTTAATAAGTTCTGTCGTTCAATGCTCATGGTTTCTGGCATTGTTAGAATCAGTTTATATCCTTTTACAGAAGAAACCCACGCAAGCCCAACACCTGTGTTACCACTTGTCGGCTCGATAATAGTTGCACCAGGTTTCAGTGTTCCATCTTTCTCAGCGGCTTCAATCATTGCTAAAGCCACACGGTCCTTGACACTTCCGCCTGGATTAAAGAACTCTACTTTGGCAATCAACTTCGCTTTCAAACCCTCTTCTTGCTCAATCTGATGCAGTTCAACGAGGGGCGTATTGCCAATCAATTTTGTTAGATCATGATAAATTCTCGCCATTGTACTTGTATTATTTGTTTGTTACACTTAACTCATTGCAAAGTTAGACGGGTTCTTTAACTCTGCCAATACCATTGATGTGGTATTTTTAGCAATGAAAGTGCATGACGCTCTTAACGGTCATCGATTCGTCTTGGGCGGTAAGGTATGAAACAGTGTAGTTCTTTCCGCCTTTCTCGACATTCACCACCACGTGTCCTCCTTCGTAGGATGCCTTTGCGACATCGTTCATCCAGGCCTTTCCCGCGTCTTCGGCTCTACGCTCTGCCGGCATAATGGTTGGACAAATGATGCGTTCTCCCGGATAAATCGAGCGGTCGGCTACAATGTCCATCACGTGAGTAAGGTTATGCAGTTGGTCCCATACGCAACTGACGTAAACTTGCGACTGGAGTGCAGCCAGAAGTTTCGGACTCATGGAGTTATGTCCGTGATGGTTGATTTTTGTCACATTAGCTCTTCCACATACATCAGCGATATCATCTTCGATGTAGCGGGTGGTACCGTCAGGCATCTTGAACTTGTCGGAGAAGTCGCCTGCTGTATAGAACTTGAAATCGCCATAACTGATAATCATACCCAGACTCATGCCGTTCTCGTTGAGTTTCTTGGGGTGATTAGCTTCGATATAGTCTTTATAGAGGTCGATAATGCGACCGTCGGGCGTAGCAATTCTTCCGTTACCACAGATATTTCGGATGGAGAAGTTCGGATATTTTTCAGGATGTCTCAGCAGTGCGACCTGGTTGATGGCTCCGACGTTGAACTTCTCAATTATCAACCCTCGGTGTTGATGCATATAACGGTAAAAACGTTTCATATGCTCTTCGTTATCACCATATTTCTCTGTATCTGGAATCGGATCATTATAGTCTGGCCAGCTGCGGTCAAAGGCTTTCTTGAAGTTCAAGGTCTCGGCAGCCTGAGAGAATCCGCTTAGACAGTATTCCTCTCCGTCACGCGTCACCTTGTCGGCATAGAAAGTGTCACTTCCTCCATGATCGTTGTGATAATGAGAAAGCATCATGTAGTCAACATCCTTTTTGTTTGGGTTTACACGTTCTACATATCTTGCAATCCATTCTCCGGAATGACGGTTAGGGTTAGGAAGAACGGGAACGGCCAACTTCCCTCTGCCGATGGCGTTATGGTCACCGCAATCGAGCAACATGGTGGTACCGTCAGGGAAGATAAGGAAGATGGATTCGCCTACTCCAGTATAGATAAAGTGGATTTGGAACTCGCCTTTCTTCCAGCCTTCCCAAACTTTTCCGACCTGAGGATCTTTCATACCCATAGAGAAAGCAGTCTCCCAATCTGTCATACAGGTGATACCTGCAACAACAGATGCCTTGATAAAATCTCGTCTGTCCATTGTCGTTTGATTTGAAATTTGTGCTAAGATAACGAATTCTTCAGATGTAGCAAAAAAAGAGTGCTAAATGATAGGGGGTCATTTTAGCACTCAATCTCCTTACGGAATCAAACCTCGCAAATTTGATAATCGTAATTCAAATCAAATATAGGCTTTGTGGAAGCCTATCACACAGATAGTCTCACGACTGCTGTGTCAGGGGTAAATGTATTTATATGCGTTATTTCTTTTGGCTTTATAATCACGTACGATTTTATATAGATATACTGTATTGCTGATAGCGTACGGCTCAAGGTGTTTTCTCACTTCGTCCGTTGAACTACTTTCAAAGACTGCCACAAATGTCTTCCAAAGTGGAGCAATATCGGTAGTTAGATCACATTCGGTACAGTTAATATCTATTTTCAAATCATCTTTTTGTATGAAACAATGGCGGACTGGTGATCGTTTCCCTCCTGTTACGGGTTCATCGAACCACATTTTCCATCCATTTATTTCCAACTTATTGGTTGCCCGTCCTTTATTGTCAATAAACAATACAAAGAAATTCGAGTAAAAGCCTCGATGGAACGGATATTCGAAGTCGCAAATCACAATGGCATACTTCGCATCCTCCAGATTATAGGGCATAGCCGAAATTTCTACCTCCTGCTGCTCCGTAATCGATACGAAACGAATGGAGGTAATATTGATCTCGGGATATTGTTTCCTAATCTCGTTCGAGAACTCCTTCGCTATCTCAATATATTGCTTGTCCAAAAGAGAAAAACATTAGGAATGGTTTGGCCTGTCTTGGTACCTGCTAAATGTTGGGTCATAAGTAAAATGTACATTTCCACCAACTAACCATCCCCAGCCATCATATTGTTCATGACCACTTGTACTTCTTCCATGAGCAACATCTATGTCACCAGAAGTAGCAGCGTATTGTGGATCATAAACACCTATAATGTATGGTTCCAATGTTACCATATCATGTTCTCTTGGATCGATGCCATCAGGCACAGATAAATAATATGTTACAGGATGGTTGGTATGCCCATTCCAATGCAGGTCATATTCATGCGTATCAGGCGGGAAAGTGATATATCTTATATAATGACCTTGTGAAGCTGATTCACCTAAACATTGTACCGTTGCTATCCAGCAAGAATTACAAAACTCTTGCGGTGTAAATACCTGTACGTCCAAATTCGGACAAATCCATTTTTCTTTCATTGTATTTATATTTTATGATTATTATTTACGATTGGTTTTTTATGCTATGTTCAACAATTGTTCCAGAAATAACTTGATTACCACTACCGTTTTTTGAATAACCTACAACTTTTCCTGCTTGAGGAGGTAATAATGTTGAGTAATAATTATATCTTGAAGTGCTTCCATTTTGAAGATCAGTATGTATTTCAGAAGCGATGCTATTATCCGCTGCCCAATAGTATCCTATTAATATTGACAAATCAGGAATTGTAGTTATATCTCCATAATTAAATGTTTGACATGCGTGACCATAATCTTGTGCATCAAGAGATCCAATAATGCCAACATCCTCATAAAATTTGGTGTTAGAAGCAAATCTATGAGTTCCATCATAAGTGTATGTTATTTCAGCTTCGCATGCCGCTACGAATTCTTGCGGTGTGAATACTTGTACGTCCATGTTTGGACAAATCCATTTCTCTTTCATAGTGTTCATGATTTTATGTTTTAATTGTTAGTACATTCTTGAATTAGCTTTAGAAAGCGGAAGCGGTTGACATACTCGCGGAATTGCAATTCAAGCTCTCCACTCTCGTCATTGAATCGTTCTTTGGCGGAGTGAAGTGCTTCCCTAACTGACTTAGGTTGAGTAAATTGTTCCCAAATAAAGTAACCGGTCTTGTTCAATGAAATCATACCGTTGAATTCCTGTGCAAGGTCGCCTGTCGGTACAGCAAGGAACTCGTCGGAAACGGGTGTGATGACATAGTCTGGATTTACCAGAAAGACTATGGCATCCTCCTGTTCCTTGCATTGCCGTACCACATCTTGGAATTCTTGGTCGGGGAGTGAAGCAATCATGTCTCCTCTCATTCCTTTAGGAAAAGGAATGAAATGGAACATGGGTCGGTTGAATACTTTTTTCATCATCTGCACTTTATCTTCTGCCTGTCCCCTAAGGCAGTAAAAATAAATGCGGTGTGGGAACTATTTTATGTTAATCCGATAGTCCTAGGCTTGGCTCCCAATAGTACGACGAAAAAACAATAGCCCACACCAAGATGATTCAGTACAAAAACCACACAAGTTATAGTAAAGAAATCAAATGATGCGGTGCTATTGCAATTACCTCCGTACTAAATTAAAACCGCCAAGTTTGAACTATGAAGATAATTTCAATAACACCTCATTATTAATATGTCCTTCCACAAACAGACCCCTGTCTGTCGATGAAATTAGTGCAAATATAAAGCATGTTGTTCAAATAGACAATATTTTCACTGTTTTTTTGTAAAAAAAGTTTGTTTACCAGTGCCCACCACCGCCCATCGAGCCACTGATTGTATTACTTGCTGTTACATCAACCGACTGACTACCGTTGCCAATCGTACATCCCGTTTGTAAATTGTAAAACTTACTTCCACCTGAGAGCATGCTTCCCGCACGTAACGTGTATGTACTTCCGCTCTTCAGCGAAGGCGATGAGATTAGCAGCGAATTTCCGGTATTCGAACTCGGAGTGGTGTAGGCTAGAATGGCTGTTGAACCACTGATTAATCCGATAGTCAAGCCTGTAGACGCGCTGACTGCAATACTTGCTTGTTTCGATTGTGAAGAAATTCCTTGCATTCCACCACCGACGGCAATGACTGTTCCACCATTAATGAATGCTGAATATCGTTCGGCCGCATCAATACCACATTCCGCGCCACCGCCACCTTCAGCGATGACTACACCACCATTGATATAGAGGTTCATGTTGGCATCGATACCATCATTGTTGGTTGAGCGTGCGTAGAGATATCCATTATTGATATTCAAGTTGCCTGCACAGTTAATAGCATCGTCGTAGCAATACGATTCAATCGTACCTCCGTCAATGGTCAGTTCACCTTTACTCTCGATACCTTCAGTGCCATCGCCAGTTCCCGAGCAACGAACTTGAATATATCCGCCCTTTATCGTGATGTCACCATCTGCCTTGATTCCTTTTGGCGATACACTTCCGCTGTTGTCTTTCTGTCGCTTCCCTGTGGTAATGATATGGATTTCTCCTCCATTGATATTGATCTTGTCATCACAGTTCAGTCCTTTACCCCCAGTTCCGGTGCTCTTGATGTTCAGAATGCCGTTGTTGATGGTGATAAGGCTGTCGGCTTTGACACCGGCACAAGCCGTATAATCTGCATCATCCTCATCGTATTCGTACCCACCGCTTGTCAGGATGGTCGTTCTTCCTCCATCTACTTGGAAATAGCCGTCGGTGGAAATACCTTTGTCGGCAGTACCCGTCACATTGATGTTGATGACACCACCAGTGATGATGACGGCATCATTGCCTCGGATACCGTTGCCCGAGGAAGAATCAACAAAAATATTGGTTTGAGGAAGGATACGTACATAATCATCACTACGGATGCCTGCTTTACAATTGCCGTCCACCTCCAGATAACCTTTTCCACTGAAGATCAGCTGACCTTCACTGAAGAAACAAGCTTTCATATCCTCATCATCGACGGCATCTGTGTACTTTGTGCCGTCGGCGAGGTAGTTGTTCGTACCCTCTTCCAGCACGATGAATGTACGTTTCTTACTTTGATTGTTGATAGCTGCTCCGTCGGGATTCGTTATCTTCACTCCGTTGAGGACAATAGCCTGTTTTTTCGTACTGTACAGTTTGAAAAAACCGTCATTCGTCGTACCGGTCAGCACATACTTGATAACTTTTCCTGTCTCATTTGTGGCAATGACATCATTACCGTTAATCTTTATGATACCACTATCGTCTCCCTCTACGGTGGCTGCTCCGGACGTGCTGAAAGTGACGGTGATAGTGCTGGCGAAAGAAGTGTTTTCAATATAGTCATCATCATTTTCGTCAATGGTCAGAGCCTCTGAAAGTGAAGCTTTATTGATATCTATATTAAACGTAGTGATGTCTCCATTGCTGGTGACCTTACTGAGCACATCTTCTGCAGTTGATGTGGTCGCTGCATTATTATCATTCGAAGATGAACTGTCATCGATGGAGGCGTCGTCGCTCGAACATGCTGTCATTGCTGCAATGACCAGCATTGAAATCATCCAAAAAAATCTTTTGTTCATAATACCTCTTTTTATTGTTTATACTCCAAATACCTGAGGCAAAGGTAATTTTGGTAAAAAATCGGAGCAAAAATAATCTATAAACGGCACTATTTTTTCAGCGAACGGCAAAGAAAAAGGGCAGTTACGTTTATGTAACCGCCCTCTCTGTGGTGCCACCAGGAATCGAACCGGGGACACAAGGATTTTCAGTCCTTTGCTCTACCATCTGAGCTATGGCACCATGTCATTTGTAAAGTGCTTGCAAAGGTAGGTATTATTTTTTAATCTACAAATTTTTGGGATTTTTTCTTCCTAATTCTTTTTGTATTCAGAAAAATGGATTACCTTTGCAACCGCTTATTAAGGACGGAATGTAGCGCAGTTGGTAGCGCACTACGTTCGGGACGTAGGGGTCGGGCGTT
>CAMVLL010000011.1 GCA_947168315.1 uncultured Bacteroidota bacterium
ATATTTCAGCGACTTTTTTCATACAAAAACACACGTTTTCACGCAAAACACTGATTTGCAATGAGAAAAGTTTTGCAGGAAATATGCAAAATAAGATCTGAGCCATTCCTAAATAATAAAGTGGGGATGCAATATGTTTGCATCCCCACTCTTTTATACAATATAGTTATTACCAGTTATCTGTTCTAAAAGAAGAAACAGGTATATCATAATCATTAAATAACGTAGCCTCGGTGTAGTTTTTAAAACCATAGCGCAAAGCTACTGGATTAGGAACCTCTTTGCACTCTGCATACAGTTTATTACCTCGAATATAAGCAGTTGCCTCATGGAACACTTTATCTTCACCCGCAATCTCTACGTTATCGACTTTCCAAGTGGAATGTGTACATAATCCATGCTTTGTTTTAAAAGATACTACAGCCTTACCCTCTTCAACAGCAAAAGACTCATATACCGGACTTTCACAAGGAATTCCAGGTATATTGTAAGTCTTTGCTAATGCCCAGTAAGCCAGACGTTCTCCTGCCTCTTTTTTCTTTCTTGGATGAATAATATAAATCTGACCTGTATCCATGGTCACAGCCATTCCTGAGTTTGGAATTAGATCCATACATTTCAATTGAGACTCCCGCAACAAAGCAGAACCTACTTCATTTTCCTTTCCATAAGCATAGGGAGCAATCTGTACATAATAGAAAGGGAAGTCACCCTGCTTAAAATTCTTTCGAATATCCTTAACAAAAGCTGGGAACAATCGAGTATAAAGATCAGGATTTCCAGCATTCGACTCACCCTGATACCAAATAGCACCTTTTATCGTATAATTGATTAAAGGGTGAAGTTTGGCATTATATAAATAACAAGGTGTCTGATTGTCATTACGGCCTGATGGTTGGTCATTATCCAGATATGAGAGATCATACTCATCCTTGAACTCGTTCATTGCCTCACGACTCATCCAAGCTTCTACGTTGGAGCCTCCCCAGTTAGAGATAACCAAGCCGATAGGAACTTCCAATACTTCTTGCAGATAACGTGCAAAGAAGTATGCCGTGGCGCTGCAGGAGCTTACACCCTCTGGATCATGCTCTTTCCAAGTACCAGGAACATCATCCATCGGAGTCTTGCTAACCTTATTTACGGCTGTATACATGCGAATAGGTGTTGATTTCTTAGCCTTTATCACATAGTCGAGAGCGCCTTCAACAGGTTGACCACCGAAGCCTCTCATTGGCATCTCCATATTGGATTGACCAGAGCAGAACCATACTTCACCTATTAATATATTCTTTAATGTTACGGTTTCTCCATCATTGAAACTGATTTCATAAGGTCCGCCAGCAGAAGGAGTTTGGACCTTAACAATCCACTTACCATCTTGGTCAGCAGTAACTCTATACACGACATTACTCCAAGAAGGAGTAATTTTCACAACCTTATTAGGTGTTGCTTTACCCCACAAGTTCACTTTTTCATTTTGTTGTAAAACCATGTTGTCGGCTAAAACCGTTGGGAACGTTACTTTTGCTGAAAGTGATAATGAACAACATAGAAGTAACCCCATTAACCATTTACATCTCATATTATATCTGTTTTAAATTTGGACAATTTCTAGTATATCCGATTGATTGTTTGGCTCAATTTCTGCTTTATACCCTTTTGGTAAATCCAAACGATAGCTTAACTTCCCTTTTTCAAGAGTCCATTCCAACCTCATTTCATCATCACCGATAGGCAATGCACCTTTACAATGTTTCAGTCCGGAATCAACAAAACGGAGTCGAATAGTTTTTTCTGTTGGAGAAACATCATAAACACCCAAGATGTCACGAACAAGAACCCTTTCCAGATGAGCAGCAAAACCATGATTACAACTAGCCGTTGAGGTCATATTCTCCCAAAGTGTTCCTGTCTGGTTAGCCATGATGAGATACTCAGCGATGGATTCGTTCAACAGTTGCTTGGACAACCCTTCACGAGAGAGCAGTTCCAAACGTAGATAGTTCCCGATAAAAGCATTGGCAAACTCCACACTAGGATACGGATTATATTCTTTGCGTGCCGGACCAAACTCATCCCGTAGCGTTCTCCACAAATCAGGGTATGTCTCAGGGGTAGCCGTACGGAAGAAGAAAGCATAGTACTGACAAACCTCGGTGTGATGGTCTGTGCGCTCTAACTTCCCATTTACCCGGACAGCATTGTCACAGAAGAACTGCCCGTCAAACGCCTGTTCACGAATTGCCTTTCGTACAGCCTCAGCTCGTTTGCCAAGTTCCTCATCTTGGTATAGACGTGATACCACATCCAGCATTTCAGCATACAACATATTGGTTGGATAGTTCACATCCTGAACATAACTGTTGGCAGCCGACCACTCCACAAATATCCATTTATCAAGTTTCTCCAACAATCCGTCTTCGTTTAGGTATGGCTTAAAATAGTCAACTAACTCATAAACCCGTCGCTTAGCCTGATCAACCATTTCACGATCACCGCTGCGATGCAGGTATTCTTCCAGTTCAAGGACAAACCACATCGCCCAATTTGGTATATAGTTATGGTTCCAATGATCGGAAGGATAACACATCGGAAGCATTCCTTTATCAATATCCTTAAATTCGGTTGGCAGTAAGAAATTCTCAATGAAATTTTTCTCAAGTTTCGTATGTCCGGAAAAGTCAAATGCTACCCGTGCCGAGAAATAGCTATCGCACAACCACCCTGCCCGCTCACGAGAAGCACAATCCATAAAGACATCCAAAGAATTCTGACGATGAGTCTCTCGAGCAGTCTCGAACAAACGGTTCAAATCCGCGTTATCTGATTCGAAAGTAGCACGTTTCACATCTGCATTACAATAGTCGCGCATGTACATCCGACTGATCTTTCCTTTTCCTTCCAAGAAAGTACATTGCACATATTGCATCGTATACGGCTCAAATGATTCCAAGTCGTACGTTCCTGGTTGGAGTTCATACATAAGAAAAGCATTACAACCAAGACGTTCGACATGTACCTTCCCATCTTCTCCCAACAACTCGTCAAAAGAGATTTTCAACCATGATGGTTCCGTAACCTCTACATGTAAGCCTAAGAATCCACTACTATTACAATCAAATTTGAATATACTATCGTTCATCATCGTGGCATCATGCTTTCGATAATCAGGATAGGCAACACGACGCTTGATTAACTGTTTTTCTGAAACTTGAAATAAGGACACCTGATATCCAGGATCTTTCCAGTCTTTTTTAGTCATCCAATCGGCATAGTCTGGAGCCAAGATATAGTATTCTGTGAAGGGGCGCTGAAAGCTGAAACGCGGTACATCCGATTTCCGTTGTGCCAATTGAAAAGCTTCGAAGTTTGTTCCTGTTGCTGCTACCACTTTATTGTTCAACTCGACCTCGCACTGTAGGAAAGAGGGTTGATTCAAAAGATAATAGCTCGGTTCATTATAACCGGCTACCTCAACAGCCACCACATTGTCTCCTTCACGCAAGAAGGAAGCAATATCATAACAGTCTACCCTGTAGAAGTCGTGTGCAGCCACGCAAGGTCCATGCGCCACGAACTGTCCATTCACGTGCAAACGATAATTGGTCGACGCGGCTAAACGGATTGTCGCGGAAGACAAACGTTCTACAGTTATCACTTCTCGGAAAGATAAAGTCTGATTCTTTACCGTATCTTGACCGTCAGCCCAAACAGGCACAGCTTTCACGAAAGAATCAATTGTTGCCAAATCACTTGTCGACTTTGGGGAAGTACATCCTATCCACAAAATAGTGCAGATAATAGAACTCAATAAGGCTATAAACGATTTCATGATCTTGTTTTTCAGATATGGTTACCGATTATCCCATAGGATTCTCGGTGATTAATCATTATTTCAACATGATTTAGCTGCGACTTATCTGGAAGCCCTTATCCGACAAGGTCATTCCTACAAATCGGGCACGATCATTAATTGGATGTTGTGTCAAAATGTTTCGGATTCTTGCAGCCGCTTCAGTATCCTTCGCAACCATATAGAGGAATCCACCACCTCCTGCACCTGGAAGCTTATATCCTAAACAATAATCATCAATAAGTTGGATGATTAACTCTATTTGAGGCGGATTTGTTCCGGAATCCAGCTTTTTATTTTGTTCCCAAGTCTTCCTAATCAATAACCCCATTTCCTCAAACTGTTCACGTTGAATAGCCTCATATAGATCCAGTGCATGATGTTTCATCTGAGCCAACAGTTTGAGATGTTCTGTTGAATTGAGGAACATACCTCTCACAATGTCCGCCAAGATATTCTTGGCCGTTCGTGTGATTCCGGTATAGTATAATAAATGACACTGCTGGTATTCTGCGCTCGTAAACAGATGATCGGGCAACCAACGTACTTGAGGATTTTGATCAATACCACTCGATGTCATCAACAGTTTTGCGCCACCTAAGAATCCGCCGTATTGGTCTTGCCATCCGCCACCTGTCGTAAGCATTTGCTCTAGAATCAGGGTCCGATTACAAATCTCGTTCTTATCCCAGTTCAATCCGCAGAAATCAGCGAGAGCGCCTAAAACGGTTGCTGACAGAATCGAGCTAGTGCCCAAACCTGAACCCGCAGGGATAGCTGATAAGAGTGTAATCTCGAAACCACTTCCAAAGGCCTTTAACTGATCCTGAAGTGTTTGAAATCTATCTAAAGAGAATTGAGGTAAGAAACCTGCCAAAGCTATTGCAGCCTTTGGTATGGAGAATGGTGAACCAACATGTTTGAAATCACCCAACTCTTCATAAGTTGTTACTTTCTCCATTGCACCCAGGTCAATAGAACGAAGTACAATGTGATATTCCTTACATGGTTTTACATATACCTGCAATGGAGGCTGACCATTCAACTCAATAGCGATATTAACGACATTTCCACCCTCCATCAGACAATATGGTGGTGTGTCGGTCCAACCTCCAGCTAAATCGATACGTACAGGACTACGTCCCCATACGATTTGATCTGAAAACACCGACAATCGTGGTTGCTGTTTTTGTCGGAAAGCAGATGCTGTCAGACCTTCTCTCATCAATGAGAACGCTTTTTCTTCCTCCTGCATGTATGGCAAGTCCCTTAATCTAAGAACGCGTGAACGGAACAACCGGTCACTGATTTGTGCCAATAAAGGTGCTTTATCTGGTAACTCATCCGGTAAAGGAAGTTGATGTTTCACATATTCTTGCGCAGCCTCCTCCAAATTGATCTGATAAAAGACGCTCCGTTCATAGTTACGTGCCAACAACTCCCAGTTAGCACTACGGAATGTTTCACGTTGCTGAGTCAGTCGGTATAGATTAGCGTCGGTAGCTATCTCATCAGCCGAATATTTCCGACTCGCTCTCCAGCATTGTTTCCCTTCCTTAAGATGAGGTTCTGAAACCATCCATCGTATGACTTTCCCCAAGTCATCTATATTATCCACAATGGGAAAAATACGAGCCGACTGTAAATCCTCCTTGCCTTCGATTTCGGATAATTGTACTCCCCGATCTTCCATCCATTCCACGAAAGGACGACCGAGGAAACAAGTTTCTGGAGAATCTACCGCACCTTTGAACTTATCCATAAAGCCATAAGGACGGGCAACAAACTCTTTTTCTCCGATTGGAACGACGTCGATACAAACACTCGATGGGACATCTAAGGTCCAATCATTCTGAGGGACGCCTGTAATGATATGTTGAGCATGGATTGTCCAGTTCGAGCTCACCCAACTATTCTCTATCCATACTTCAGAGTTCTCTGGTTTCAATGTCTTTCCAATAAAGGCATTTTGTACAAACATCGCAGGATGAGGTTTTACCTTTAGGTGCATAATCCTACGTTGGTCGTTCACCAAGTTTTGTATTGAAACTGTCGATGAAATCAGTTCTCTGCTCGTACCGTAATGATAGAACTCACCGCCGGGCAACGGCAATATAGCCACCGATAAACTGTTCAGTTCCTCATCCACTATGCGAGGATGGTCACCTAAGGTCAGTCCAAAGTCGGAATACAAATCATAATAGCCAATCTTTCCTTCCCGTTTTGAGTGCTCCACAAGTTTTTGTACGGCACGGTCGCTTAGCAGCCAGACACCGATATCCATTAAGAAGAAATGTGATTGAGCCAGTTTACCCAACTCCTCTACTGAAGGTTTCTGAAGCATGAAATCCAGTCGTTCCGGATTCGCTCTGGAGGAGAGGAATACTCCATGATTCTTTGCCAAGTTTGGATCCGCCCAAAGACCATAACAAACGACATCGACATCAGGGATTGATTGCAGTTTTTCCTCTGAACGGATATATACATCACCACTCGCGATAAGGGTGTGTAAGTTATCCGGTGCTTTCTCCATTATCTGCTCATAAAGAGGTAATTGCAGTGATAATAAATTCTGAGTTAATCGTTGTCCCCTTGCCCAGCGGAAAACTGGGATAGGTGTCAGAATCTTTCCTGAAGGAGCATAGCCCGGTAAGCGACGGCTTTGCCCTCCTGCATGAAGAAGAATTCGCTTCTCCTGGCCTAGCCAACTCATGAAATCGGCTGTTGGTTCATCATTTTGCCGGCAAGCCTCTAAAAGCCATGCCGTTCCACCCCCCGATCCAAGTTTACTACCTACAGGATCGGATGTACAAAACCATTCGTTTACATCCGCATGTTCGATTTCATGAAAGCAATCCACCAGATTAGGCGGTAATGAAAGCAATTTCCTCATAATGCTATATTTTTGTTAAGCAAAGATGCATAAAATCCTCAAAAACACCAAATAAATACATAAAAACAAATACTTTCTTTGTTTTTTGATTTCAAAGCCCTAACTTTGTTTGAAATTTATTAATCACAAAAAAAGAAAAAAGATAATGAAAGATTTCTTGAAATACACGCTTGCTACCGTTGTCGGTATTTTCTTAGCAGGCATCGTGTTTACAATTCTAGGAATTATATCCTTAGTCGGCATGGTTGCAACCTCTGACACAGAAACGAAAGTAAAAGAAAATTCTATTTTTGAACTTCAGTTAGATGGGACCATCGAAGAACGTTCACAAGCGGAAGATCCATTCTCGAAATTACTGGGTGCTGCTTCCACCACTACTTATGGTTTGGATGATATCCTCTCTTCTATCAAGAAAGCTAAAAACAATGATAACATCAAAGGCATCTACATTGAGGCTGGTGTCACTGGAGGGAGCTCTTTTGCAACCTGCGAAGCTATCCGACGTGCGTTAGTCGATTTCAAAGAAAGTGGAAAATTCATTGTAGCCTACTCTGACAACTATGGACAAGACACTTACTATCTGGCCAGTGTAGCTGATAAGATCTTTATTAATCCTCAAGGCTCTCTTGCTTGGCACGGACTCTCCTCACAACCTATTTTCTACAAAGAATTACTGGATAAGATTGGCGTGAAGATGCAAGTTTTTAAAGTGGGTACTTATAAGTCGGCTGTCGAGCCATATATTGCCACTTCAATGAGTGATGCTAACCGCGAACAGGTAACGGTCTTCTTAGAGGATCTATGGGGCAAGATGTTGAACGACATCTCAGTAAGTAGAAATATTACTGTTGATTCATTGAGTACCTATGCTGACCGATTTATGGATCTCCAACCGGCACAGACTTATTTGAATTATGGGTTGGTTGATTCTATCGTTTACAAGAGTGATGTTCGTGAATACCTGAAGCAACTTACGAATCGCAAGGATGACGAAAATATACGTTCTTACCTCGTTAGCGATATGGTAAATGTGAAACGCAATGTACCAAAAGACAAGAGTGGCAATATCATCGCTGTTTATTATGCGGCCGGTGATATCGACGGTGGTGGCGTTATATCAGTGGGACCTGCCGGTATTCAGTCACCAAAGGTTGTGAAAGACTTGCGCAAGTTAAGAGAAGACAAAACTGTCAAGGCTGTGGTTTTGAGAGTAAACTCTCCAGGTGGAAGTGCGTTCGGATCAGAACAAATATGGAATGAGGTTGTAGCATTGAAAGCAGAGAAGCCAGTAATCGTTTCTATGGGTGACTATGCTGCTTCAGGTGGATATTATATCTCATGTGCTGCCGACACAATCGTTGCAGAAGAGACCACCCTGACAGGCTCTATCGGTATCTTTGGCGTATTCCCAGATGCCAGTGAGTTGATGAACAAGAAATTAGGAATCAACTTCGATGTCGTAAAGACCAATAAGATGAGTGATTTCGGAACAATGAGCAGACCGTTCAATGCAGACGAGCAACAGATTCTGCAACAATATATCAATAACGGTTATAGCCTATTTGTAAAACGTTGTGCTGACGGACGCGGAATGACAACTGAGGCTATCGAGGCAATCGCCGAAGGACGTGTTTGGACCGGTATTCGTGCCAAGGAATTGGGATTGGTAGATGAAATTGGTGGTCTGGACAAGGCTATCGAACTGGCTGCACATAGTGCAGACATTGAAGGTTATTCCGTTGTCAGCTATCCGAAAAAAGAAGGAATGCTTAGTAGCTTCCTTGAAGGAGAAAAAGACAAAATGGTCAAGAGTAAATTACAAGAATATATTGGTGAATATTTCAATGGATTGCAATATATAAAAGGACTTAAGGAGATGGATCCAATTCAAGCAAGGATTCCATTCGATTTAAACATTCATTAATACATGGAGGATAACCCGAATGCAATAAACAAATGGCTTTTACCTCTCTCATGGATATATGGGATTATCGTAAAAGTTAGAAATAAGCTCTTCGATTCCGGTATTTTGGAAGAGCGGGGTTATCCTATACCTATTATTTCGATTGGAAACATCACCGTTGGAGGAACAGGGAAGACGCCTCATACGGAGTATTTAATTCGTTTACTGAGCAAACAATGGCACGTCGCTGTCCTCAGCAGAGGCTACAAGCGTAAATCGGAAGGATTCCAACTGGCTACAAAAGATACTCCTACGTCAGTACTGGGTGATGAGCCACATCAAATCAAGCAAAAATTCCCCGACATCTTCGTAGCCGTAGATGCCGACCGTCGTCATGGCATTGAGCAGTTGATGAAAGAGACTGTGGCTCCTGGCCTAGACATCATACTGATGGATGACGCTTTTCAGCATCGGTATGTGAAACCTGGACTAAACATCTTGCTAGTTGACCATAATCGTCTGCTTTGTGACGATGCGCTCTTACCGGCAGGAAGATTAAGAGAACCTGAATCAAGCAAGGAAAGAGCCAACATTGTCATCATTACCAAGTGCCCGAAGTATATGAGTCCAATGGATTACCGTATTCTAACCAAGAAAATGGACCTCTACCGCTATCAACAGCTCTATTTTACCACGTTGAACTACGGCAATCTCTATCCTCTTTCACGGGAAGGGAAGACACACTCCTTGAGCAGTATCCAAAAAGATGTGAACATCCTGTTGCTCACCGGTATTGCATCACCGAGTAAGTTGATTGAGGATTTGAAACCTTATAATTCGCATGTTCATCCTTTGACATTCCCTGATCATCATGACTTCTCCGCTACGGATTTGGCATTACTTAAGGAACGTTTCTTTGAGTTACCGGAGAATCGACGCATGATTATTACAACTGAAAAAGATGCATCCCGTCTGATGAACCATCCTTTATTGGATGAACAACTGAAACCATACATCTTTGTATTGCCAATCGAAGTCTCCTTCCTTCAAGAAAAAGAAGAATCATTCAAATTTAATATTTCAGACTATGTTAGAAAAAATCAAAGAAACAGCCGCCTTTCTAAAGCAGAAAATGAATACTCAGCCTAAGACTGCTATTATCTTAGGTACTGGTCTGGGACGTTTAGCTGATGAAATCACTGATTCATATAGCATTCCATATAAAGATATTCCTAATTTCCCGATTTCCACCGTCGAAGGACATAGCGGAAAACTTATTTTTGGTAAGTTAGGTGGAAAAGATATCATGGCCATGCAAGGTCGCTTCCATTTCTATGAAGGATATAGCATGAAACAAGTCACCTTCCCTATCCGTGTAATGCATGAGTTGGGCATTAAGACCTTGTTTGTTTCAAATGCTTCCGGAGGAACAAACCCTCTTTTCAAAGTGGGCGACTTGATGATTATCACCGACCATATCAATTTCTTCCCGGAGCACCCACTTCACGGACCGAATATTGGAGACGGCCCACGATTCCCGGATATGAGTGAGGCATATTCTAAGAGACTCAGAGATCTCGCCCTGACTATTGCCGAAGAGAAGAACATCGATGTTCGACAAGGTGTTTATCTTGGCACGCAAGGTCCAACCTTTGAGACACCATCAGAATACAAGATGTTCAAACTGTTTGGAGCAGATGCCGTAGGTATGTCAACTGTTCCAGAGGTTATCGTCGCACGCCATTGTGGTATCGATGTATTTGGTATCTCTGTTATTACCGATATTGGCGTCGAAGGTCAAATCCAGAAGATTACTCATGAGGATGTACAGAAAGCTGCCAACGCATCTCAAGAAAAGATGACAGATATCATGAGGGAAATGATTAAAAGAAGCTGATATGCAGGAAACGAAAAGAACAGAAATATCTACATTAGGCGAGTTTGGCCTTATCAAACACTTAACCGAGAACATTCAATTCGTACATCCCGAAACCTGTTATGGTGTTGGTGATGATGCTGCCGTACTTTCATATCCTAACAAAGCAGTATTGGTTACCACCGATATGCTGATGGAAGGTATCCACTTTGATTTGGAATATACTCCATTGAAACATCTTGGATACAAAGCAGCAGTTGCCAATTTCTCAGACATCTATGCGATGAATGGTACTCCAAAACAAATTACCGTCTCTTTAGCTATCTCAAGACGCTTCAGTTTAGAAGATGTTGAAACATTATATGCTGGTATCCGTCTGGCTTGTCAGTCATACCACGTCGACCTTATCGGTGGTGACACAACACCGTCACTCACTGGTTTGGCCATCAGCATAACCTGTATTGGTGAAGCCGACAAAAATCAGATTGTTTACCGTAACGGAGCTAAGGAAACCGACCTGATCTGCGTCTCAGGTGACTTAGGAGCTGCATATATGGGACTCCAATTACTGGAGCGTGAAAAGGCTGTCTTCCGAGGACAAAAAGAAGCTAACCCCGACTTTTCCGGAAAAGAATATATCCTAGAACGCCAACTGAAACCAGAAGCAAGAAAAGATATCATTGAGGAACTAGCACGCTTAGGCATTAAGCCGACCTCCATGATAGATATCTCGGATGGCCTCTCTTCTGAATTGAAACATATCTGCAGTCAAAGTAATGTTGGTTGCAGAATCTATGAGGATCGCATCCCTATCGACTATCAAACGGCTGTAATGGCAGAAGAGTTAAACATGAATGTGACTACATGTGCCCTCAACGGTGGAGAAGACTACGAGCTTTTGTTCACTGTACCTCTGACTGAGCATGAAAAAGTTCAGTCGATTAACGGTGTCAAAGAGATCGGTTATATCACCAAAGCAGAACTTGGCTGTGGTTTGATCACCCGAGATAATCAAGAATTTGAGCTTAAAGCTCAAGGCTGGAATCCATTATCATAAGCCGTATTCGACTTCATATTAATACCCCTTTCAGAAACTCGATGTTTGATTTCAAAAACTTGATTTTTGAGCTCAAAAACTCGATATTTGGCTTCAAAAACTCGAATTCTGAAAAGAAAAACTCAGTTATAGAAAGTTATTATCGTTTTTCTGTAGGGGACGACAGTATTTTAGGTAGAAAGCCGCGGAGCGGCAGTAGTGTCTAGCCGTGGGTAAGCGAAGCGTAACCCGCGGTAAACAATCAATACCACAAACAAACCGCGGAGTGGTGACAGAAAATCCCCCTATACTCTGATATTAAAAAATAGCCTTCACCTTCACCATTTTTATAATTCATTTATAATCAACCAATTGTAAAGGCGTAAGATTTGAAAAGGTGAACCCTTAGGCTTCACCTGGCCGAAAATCCCCAAAATGACCTCTTGGGATAATTTACAAATACTGCATGCTTGGTATAAAGTATCATTAAAATAAATCATAAGCAAAAAAAACGGGTTCCACCATAAGTGACAACCCGCTCTACATATAAAAATAAACTGCTTTAGAATTGACTCAACAACTTGTTCAGACTCTCTTTTGCATCACCCAACAAGAGGTAAACACCTTCTTTGCGAGTGTACAACGGATTCTCTACACCTGCATAACCAGGCTTCAAATCGAAATTACAGATAATCACTTCCGGAGCCTGGTCAACATTCAATACTGGCATACCGTAAATCGGAGTTCCTTCGGCATTACGGGCAGCTGGATTCAAAACATCGTTCGCACCGATTACGACAACTGCATCAGCCTTACCAAAATCATCGTTGATAGCCTCCATCTCATAGAGCTGATCGTATGGGACATCAGCCTCGGCCAACAACACATTCATGTGTCCTGGCATACGACCTGCAACAGGATGGATAGCAAAACGAACATTTGCACCATTAGCCTCCAACTTATCTGCCAACTGTTTCACCTGATGTTGTGCCTGAGCCAACGCCATACCGTAACCCGGAACGATGATTACGTTCTTCGCAGATGAAAGAACTGAACCCGGAGTCTTCTCCTTTTTATCTTCCTGGACAACTTCCTTGGTTGGATTCATGGATGACATCAATTTGTTCAGACTCTCCTTTGCATCACCCAACAAGAGGTAAACACCTTCTTTACGAGTGTACAACGGATTCTCTACACCTGCATAACCAGGCTTCAAGTCAAAATTACAGATAATCACTTCCGGAGCCTGGTCAACATTCAATACTGGCATACCGTAAATCGGAGTTCCTTCGGCATTACGGGCAGCTGGATTCAAAACATCGTTCGCACCGATTACGACAACTGCATCAGCCTTACCAAAATCATCGTTGATAGCCTCCATCTCATAGAGCTGATCGTATGGGACATCAGCCTCGGCCAACAACACATTCATGTGTCCTGGCATACGACCTGCGACAGGATGGATAGCAAAACGAACATTTGCACCATTAGCTTCCAACTTATCTGCCAACTGCTTCACCTGATGTTGTGCCTGTGCCAACGCCATACCATAACCCGGAACGATGATTACGTTCTTCGCAGATGAAAGAACTTCGCCTGCTGTTTTCTTTTCTTCCGACTTAGCTGTCTCTACTTTTTGTACATCATCTTTTGCTACCGCTTCAACCTTTGGCTGAGTAGGAGCCGCTTTCATTCCACCCAAAAGGATACTCATCAGACTACGGTTCATAGCTTTACACATAATTTGAGTCAGCAACAAACCAGAAGCACCGACAATACCACCGACTGCAACCAAGAAAATATCGCTAATTGCCATACCGGCAATGGCACCAGCCACACCAGAGAGAGAGTTCAGTAAAGAAATTGTAATCGGCATATCTGCACCGCCCACTCGCACGGAAAAATATAAGCCAAACAAAGCAGAAGTGAGCACAGTACCAAAGACACACCATCCAATACCCGTCCCCGCTGTTGTTCCAATACAGATAAAGAAAACAGTTGCAACCAACAACACCAAAGTGATAACCGAGTGTGAAGCCCAGATAATAGGTTTCTGCGGTAAAACACGATGCAGCTTGCCTGCGGCAACCAAACTACCAACCAATGTGATCATACCGACAGCAATCGCAAGTAAAGAAGTGAACCGAACAAAAGGAATATATCCTTTCATAATCTGCTCACCACTGAACGCAACAAATGTAGCTGATAATATACCAACCAAAGCAGAAGCACCACCACCGAGTCCATTAAACAGGGCAACAGTCTGAGGCATTTGGATCATCTGCACCTTACGTGCTATAAAACTACCGATCAAAGCACCAATAATCAATGCCGGATAAATTGTCCAAGCTCTTATCACACCAGAGAAGAGCAATGTCATCACCACACCAACCAACATCGCCATTGCGGAAATCATGTTTCCACGAACCGCCGTCTTTACCTTACTCATGAAAGAGATGCCAATCAAGACGGCAATGGATAGCAATACGCTTAATACTATTTGTGCCATCTGTTACTCCTCCGTCTTCTTTTTGTTAAACATCTTTAGCATCCGATCGGTAACGCCGAAACCGCCAACCACATTAATCGTTGCCAAAATAATGGCAAGGCATCCTGCGAATTGAGAACATAAACCTCCGGTCATGAGAGAGAAACCTGTTGCAGTGATAGCTCCAACAACGGTTACGCCCGACAAGGCGTTCATGCCCGACATCAAAGGAGTATGTAACAAACTTGGAACAGTCTTAATAATGAAATAACCAGCTACGGTACAAACAACAAATACCAATAGCAGTACATACGGACTAATCATGCTTTTATGAATTAAAAAGGGGTGTTCATCAAGCTTTCGCCTGACGACCGCCCCTCGAATTATTACTCTATGCTATTAAAGACCCATTGCCTCACGAGCACCAGCATGTACCAATTCGCCATCAATACATACAAGACTCTTTGCAATTACCTCGTCAGAACGGTCAAGTGCAATCTTACCATCCTTAACCAAGTACTTAACCAAGTTGTACATGTTATTAGAGAACATCCATGTAGAACTTGTTGGGAGTTCACCCGGGATATTCTTCACACCCATCAAAGTAACGCCGTGCTTAACTACGATGTCTCCAGCAGGAGTCAACTCACAGTTACCACCTTGATCGATAGAGATATCAACGATAACAGAGCCGCGCTTCATTCCCTTAACCATCTCTTCTGTGATAATGATTGGAGCCAAACGACCCGGAATCAAAGCAGAGCAGAATACGATATCCATCTGCTGGATTGTCTCCTTCAAAGACTCACGCTCCTTAACCAGTACATCGTCTGGTAAGCGGTTAGCATAACCACCTTCAGCTATTGCCAATTCAGCAGGGACATTGGTAGAAACTACTTTTGCACCCAAACTCATAGCGTTCTCAGCAGCCGCCGGACGAATATCAGCAGCATAAGTGATAGCACCCAAACGTTTTGCTGTAGCCAAAGCTTGCAAACCAGCCACACCAACACCGATAACCATTACCTTTGCAGGCTCAATCTTACCAACAGCTGTAAACATTTGAGGCATAAACTTTGTCAGGCGGTCGGCAGCCATCAAGATTCCTTTATAACCTGCACATGTACTCATGGAGGTCAGAGCATCCATATTCTGTGCACGAGATATACGTGGAATACCATCCAAAGTAATTGCGATAACACCTTGTGCTGCCAATCTCTTAACCATCTCATGGTTTACAGGAGCAGCCGGGTGGATAAACGTGATCAGATATTGACCCTTATGCATCATCTCAACTTCATGTTTTCCTACTTTCTCATTGAAAAGAGGCTCCTTAACTTTCAAAATCAACTCAGCTTTCTGATAAATTTCAACTGGATCATCTACCATCTTGGCACCAGCTTTAATGTAATCTTCATCACTGTGCAAAGCACCTTCTCCGGCTGATTTTTCTACAAGGACTTCAAAACCGTCTTTTACAAATTTACCCACTGTTTCAGGAGTACAAGCAACACGAGCTTCGTCGTGCATAATTTCTTTTGGAATACCAATAATCATGATACTATTTATTTAAGGTTAATTGTTTATGGTTCAAATTTAATGCCTTTTTTGACATCTTGTCACTTATCAGGCAACAATTAACATAAATTTAAGGATGTGATGACTATTTGAAAAAGAAAGAGGCGCCCTTTACGCAAAAGACGCCTCAAAAAAATATCATTATGTTATTTTAATCCACGAATCTTGCTTTGCTGTCATCACGTGGACGAGCAGCAGGAGCTTCTGCCGGATAACCGAAACCAATTGTCAACAAAAGTTCGTAGTTTTCACTGAAACCTAACTTCTTCATGATTTCAGCAGCCGGTTCAGATTTGAGGAACGGTACAGGACCGCCCATACAAACAGAACCGATGCCCATTGACCATGCTGAAAGCATCATATTCTCAGCCAATAACGCACAGTCAACTGGTGCATAGCTGAATGTCGTATCATAAGCGATAAAAGCTACGGTAGGAGCACTGCGAAACATATTACGGGCATCTTTATCAAGCGCCGCTGCTTCTGGGTTTTGTTTATTGTAGATTTCTGTCAATCCATTCAAAATCTCAGGATTATCAACGACACGTACTTCCCATGCTTGACGATTAATCGCATTAGGTGCATTGATACCACATTTCATAACCAAGCTCATGGTGTCACGGTTCACAGCCTGCGGCTGGTATTTTCGAACACTTCTACGCGTTAGGATATTTTCGATAACTGGATTCACCTCATCACTCTTCTCTTCTTGAACAGTCTGTGCTTGTGGCTGACAAGCAAACATCATCATTGCCAAAACGGCGAAACATAAATTCTTCATCTTATCCTTTATTTTAATGACAAAACGAGGGAAGCGTCATAAGACTGCTTCCCTCATTATAGTCAGGTTATAATTTACAATTAAAGTTGTGGACCTGCAGCTACCAAAGCCTTACCAGCTTCGTTAGTTGTATACTTACCAAAGTTCTTAATGAAACGAGCAGCCAAATCCTTAGCTTTCTCTTCCCATTCGCAATCGCAAGCGTAAGTGTCACGTGGATCCAAGATACGACGGTCAACACCTTCCAAAACAACAGGAACTTCGAAATTGAAGTAAGGGATGTGCTTTGTCTCAACCTTGTTGATAGCACCGTTCAAGATAGCATCGATAATACCACGAGTATCGCGGATAGAGATACGTTTGCCAGTTCCGTTCCAACCAGTATTTACCAAGTAAGCCTTAGCACCGCTCTTCTCCATCTTCTTAACCAATTCTTCAGCATATTTTGTCGGGTGCAATTCCAAGAATGCCTGACCGAAGCAAGCAGAGAATGTAGGAGTCGGTTCAGTGATACCACGCTCTGTACCAGCCAATTTAGCAGTGAAACCAGACAGGAAATAGTACTTAGTCTGCTCCGGAGTCAAGATAGATACTGGAGGCAATACACCGAATGCATCAGCTGACAAGAAGATAACTTGTTTAGCAGCAGGACCTGAGCTCTTACCGTTCACCTTCTTAACGATATTTGTAATATGCTCGATTGGGTAGCTAACACGTGTATTCTCAGTAACACTCTTATCATTGAAGTCGATCTTACCGTTAGCATCAACTGTAACATTTTCAAGCAATGCATTACGCTTGATAGCGTTATAGATATCAGGTTCACTATCCTTATCCAATTTGATAACCTTTGCATAGCAACCACCTTCGAAATTGAATACACCATCATCATCCCATCCGTGCTCATCGTCACCGATCAACAGACGCTTAGGATCTGTAGACAATGTAGTCTTACCTGTACCAGAAAGCCCGAAGAAGATAGCTGTGTTCTTTCCTTCCATATCTGTATTAGCAGAACAGTGCATAGAAGCGATACCTTGCAATGGCAAATAGTAGTTCATCATAGAGAACATACCCTTCTTCATTTCACCACCATACCAAGTATTCAGGATAACCTGCTCACGGCTTGAAACGTTGAAAGCAACACAAGTTTCTGAACCTAAACCTAATTCTTTATAATTCTCAACCTTAGCCTTAGAAGCACAGTAGATAACAAAGTTAGGAGTAAAGTCTGCCAATTCCTCTTCTGAAGGCTGGATAAACATATTCTTTACGAAATGTGCCTGCCATGCAACTTCCATAATAAAACGAACTGCCATACGAGTGTCCTTGTTGGCACCACAATAAGCATCCATCACATACAGATTCTTATTGCTTAATTCTTTCTTAGCAAGATCCTTTACCTTTGCCCAAACTTCTTCAGACATTGGGTGATTATCATTCTTATAACCTTCAGTTGTCCACCAAACAGTGTCCTTTGAAGTCTCGTCCATTACGATATATTTGTCTTTAGGAGAACGACCAGTGAAAATACCTGTCATTACGTTTACTGCGCCAAGCTCTGTAACTTGACCAACTTCAAAACCTTCCAAACCTGGTTTTGTTTCTTCCTCAAAAAGATACTCATAAGAAGGGTTGTGAGCAATTACGGTAGACCCAACAATACCGTACTTCGTCAAATCTAAATTTGCCATTTTAATTTATTTAAAGTTATTTTTTGTTATTAATTGATTCGTTTTTGTCAGAACTTGAAAGTCCCTTTTTGAACTCGATGCAAAATTAACATTTTATTCCCAAAAAAAGAAGTGATAACTGATTTTCTTCTTTTTACATAAATTATTTAGGTTTCCATAACATTTATGCAATTTCTACTTTACAAATCCGAATATTTTTTGTTTCTTTGTCTAAATATTAAATATAAATACCATGAAAATATACAATTTAGGAGAGGAACATACGATTATCAACCAATATGTGGCTGAACTCCGCGATGTTAATGTTCAAAAAGACCGTATGCGTTTCAGAAGAAATCTAGAACGGATTGGAGAAATGATGGCATACGAAGTCAGTAAGACGTTAAGTTATTC
Source organism: uncultured Bacteroidota bacterium (assembly GCA_947168315.1). Taxonomy (GTDB): domain Bacteria; phylum Bacteroidota; class Bacteroidia; order Bacteroidales; family Bacteroidaceae; genus Phocaeicola. Next base: position 18,499 of record CAMVLL010000011.1, read on the forward strand.
GACAAAAGAAGTACAGACTCCTTTAGGTATTGCTAATGTTTGCACACATGATGACGAATTGGTAATCGCAACGGTATTCCGTGCCGGCTTACCTCTTCAAAATGGTTTCTTACAAGTCTTTGACCATGCTGATTGTGCTTTTGTATCTGCTTTCCGCTACTACAAAGACACAGAGCATCGCGTAGTGGACGTAAAAATTGAATATATCGCAGCCCCTCTTCTAAGCAACAAGACCCTTCTGTTGGTTGATCCAATGTTGGCAACGGGTGAAAGCTTGGAACTCGCATGGAAAGCATTCCTGACAAAGGGTGCCCCGAAGAAGATGCACATTGCTTGTGTCATCGCAAGCTTGGACGGTGTCAAACATCTACAAGAGCTCTTTGCTGACGATGTGGATGACAACATAACGCTTTGGTGCGCTACAGTCGATCCTGGAATGAACGAACATAAATATATTGTTCCTGGTCTGGGTGATGCTGGCGACTTGGCATACGGAGATAAGATTTAAAACTTACAATCCATAAAAAAAAGTGCACATCAAGGAGATTCCCTGATGTGCACTTCCTATATAGTAAATTTGATACTCAACCCACAAAAAGAAGATTATTTCTCCCGATAATCTCCATTTGCTTTAATTAATTCAATTAGTCGATCCACCGCTTCTTCTTCCGGAATGTTCTTTTCCAAACACACTTTCCGACGGTAAAGACTGACCTTTCCGCGAGCAGCCCCGACATATCCATAATCAGCATCCGCCATCTCTCCCGGTCCATTGACAATACATCCCATAATACCGATTTTCAATCCTTTCAGATGAGATGTTGCTGCCTGGATTCGGGCAATTGTATCCTCCAGATTATACAAAGTACGTCCGCAACCCGGACATGAGATATATTCTGTTTTCGAAGTACGCAGACGACCGCCCTGTAAGATACTGAAAGCCGTCTCGTCTACCTTCTCATGGGATATATTACCTTGGTTCAACAAGAATATGCCATCACATAACCCATCAATCATCAAGGCACCCATATCTGCCGCTGCCTTCACTTGCAGGTTTTCCAATTCATCTTCCTGATAATGCTGGAAGAAAACAACCGGATTCATCATGCCTTCGTTCATCAGTTCATGAACCAATGCCCGCATCTCGCCCAAACGATTCACATGATTGCTTTGAACGATGAGAACCACCTCCGGATGGTACTTCAATCCTGCAATCACCTCATCGTTAAAACCGACATAAGGGATGAACAGGAACTTCAACGTGGCCGGACAATAATGTAGTTCCAACATACGGTTATATGTGAAAGCCGGATAGACCTGTTGCATGTTTGGTGACCAAGCATCTACATCTACAATTGCAGGAATTGAGGTGTCTCGGTTTTTGGGAAGTTGTGCGCCATAATAAACGTAGTCAGGGATAAAGTCAGGATGGATTGTAGATGAACCATCCAATCGGTCTGAGATAACAACCGGCACTTGATCTCCACCAACATTCGATACGGGTTTTGTTACGCGCCGTGAAGGATGCAAATAGTCGAAGTCAGGAGATTCTTTCGCAGGAATATACGGATGTTTTTCCCGACCAACAAGATAATCACGCAACTTCTTCGCAACAGGTATCTCTTTTTCCGGAGCTTCACTTAACGAAACACGGATAGTATCACCTAAACCATCTGCCAACAGCGCACCAATTCCGATAGCCGATTTGATTCGACCATCCTCACCACCACCAGCCTCAGTCACTCCGAGGTGCAGTGGGAATTGCATTCCTTCTTCATCCATCTGTGCGACTAACAAACGAACTGTCTGCACCATGATAACAGTGTTGGATGCCTTAATAGAAATGACAACATCCATGAAATGTTCAGCCACACATATACGGAGAAACTCTATACACGACTCCACCATTCCTTCCGGTGTATCTCCATATCGGGACATGATACGGTCCGACAGTGAACCATGGTTTACTCCGATACGAATAGCAGTATGATGCTCCTTACAAATGTTCAAGAAAGGAACAAAACGATTCCTGATCTTCTCTATTTCCTTTGCATATTCCTCATCGGTATACTCCAAATGCTTGAAGGTACGTCCCGGATCAACATAGTTTCCGGGATTGATTCGAACTGCTTCCGCATAATGAGCAGCTACATCCGCCACATTCGGATTAAAATGCACATCTGCTACCAAAGGCGTGTCATATCCTTGCGAACGTAATCTACTATTTATCCACTGCAGATTCTCAGCCTCACGAGTGCCCTGCGTTGTCAGTCGGACATATTCTCCTCCTGCCTCAATAATTCGTTTCGCTTGTTCCACACAACCCTCCGTGTCCATTGTGGATGTATTGGTCATACTTTGTAAACGGATTGGATTGTTACCGCCCAAAGGAGTAGCACCTACATGAACCACTGAAGATTCACGGCGGGAATAGTTGAAAAGATCCATCATCTAAGGTTCAATTCGTTTTATAATCGTATTTGATTTCTTTTAATTCAGCGTTTGCTTTTTCGATTTTCTTTTTCAAGCCTTCTTTGTAATCAGCAAACTTCTGTGCCAGTTCTGCATCCGACAGTGCCAACATCTGTACAGCCAGAATAGCTGCATTCATAGCGCCATTGATTGCAACCGTTGCAACAGGAATTCCTGGAGGCATCTGAAGAATAGAATACAAAGCGTCAACACCATCCAGAGCCGAGCCTTTGATTGGAACACCAATCACAGGTAATGTGGTATTGGCAGCGATAACACCAGGAAGAGCTGCAGCCATTCCAGCGCCTGCTATGATGACTTTTAGTCCACGTCCTGCAGCGTTTTTTGCAAAGGACTCCACAGCCTCGGGTGTACGATGTGCTGACAATGCGTTGATTTCGAATGGGATATGCATTTCATCCAACAATTTTGCCGCTTTCTCCATAACAGGGAGGTCGGATGTACTTCCCATGATAATACTTACAAGAGGTTTCATATACTATCTTTTTATAAGAATCGTGTGAGTAGACAGCCTCAGCGTCCGCTCACACGATACCTTTATACATTATTCTTCATTATTCGCTAATCAAAGCTTTATAAGCTTCAGCATCTAACAATTCATCCATTTCAGAAAGGTTGGATGGCTTAATCTTAATAATCCAGCCTTCTCCATAAGGATCTGTATTTACTAACTCAGGTTGATCTGCCAATGCTTCATTTTGCTCTAAAACTTCACCACCTACCGGAAGGAACAAGTCAGATACAGTCTTTACAACCTCAATTGTTCCGAAAACTTCACCTTTCTCCAAAGTTTCACCTTCTGTTGGAATATCTACAAAGACGATATCACCCAATTGGTCTTGTGCGTAATCTGTAATACCTACATAAGCAACATCACCTTCAACACGAATCCATTCATGCTCGCTGGTGTACTTTACATTGTTAGGAAAATTCATAATCTTTCAATTTAAAAATAAGGTTAATATCAAAATTTTCTTCAAATAAACAAAATTCCAATGACTCCACAAAACAAACCGACTAGAAATCCGATAAAAACCTCTAAAAGGGTATGTCGGCAAAGAATCATTCGGGCAGTACCCAAAATTCCGGTTAAGAGGATAAACCATCCCAACCAAAAAACCGGGTTAAAGTTGAACATCACGCCATACGATATCAAACCACCAATCATCAGTCCGCCACTGGCCACATGTACACTGATTTTCCACTTGCAATTAATAAGTATACACATCACCATACACAACAAAGAGGCCATGATAATGCCTGTCATATAGCGTGGCAGACGTAAGCGATACATTGCTATCAGGCATGTGACATAGCTAAGAATCGTCAGAATATACAAAAGAGGGCGATGTTCCTGCTTCCCAAGGTCCTTAAAACTCCATCCTTTAAGCCATTGCAGAACATAAATAGCCAATAAGGGGATAGCAATGGTAAAGCAAACCACCAGACTGAGAACTTGTATTCGAGCTTGGAATGGAATAATTCGCAGATATGTACAAAAGAACAAGAGGCAAAAAGCAATCAAAGGGACCAAGAATGGCGTAAAGATGACCGATACTAATCGGGCACAATAAAGCAACCATTTGTTCATGGGCTGTTCAACAACCTTTTGTTCTTCTATCTGTTCCATTATTTTCTCCTTAATCGCGCCACCGGAATATTTAAAGTCTTACGGTATTTGGCAACAGTTCTCCTTGCGACAGGGTATCCTTTACTCTTCAAAATATCCACAATTTGTTCATCCGTCAACGGTTTCTGCTTATCTTCTTGATCAACCAATTCCTGTAAGATACGTCTAATCTCCCTTGACGAGAGTTGCTCACCGTTTTCAGATGACTTATACCCAGTGCTAAAGAAGAACCGTAGCGGGAAAATGCCATAGTCGGTTTGAACATATTTGCTATTGCTAACCCTAGAGACAGTTGAGATATCCAGCTTGGCAATTTCAGCAACGTCTTTTAGGATCATCGGTTTAAGCAGAGCTTCATCACCATCTTCGAAGAACGGCATTTGTAACTTAACGATTGCATTCATCGTCATCATCAACGTATGCTGACGCTGTTTAACGGCATTGATAAATCCCTTTGCCGCATCTACTTTTTGTTTATAATAACTAAAAGCGACCTTGTTGTCTCTACTTTGGTTCTCCTTATTCTTAGTATATTCTTCCAGTAACATTTTATAATCCTGGCTAAGTCGAAGCACAGGAACGTCCCAGTTATTCAAGCTTACCGTGATTTGTCCTTCTTCATCTTTCTCAACGATAAAGTCGGGTACTATTTGTTGTAAGTTTTTTCCGATGGCCTCACCCAAAGCACTTCCAGGACGAGGGTTCAGTTTCACCAATTCCGCATACGCCTGTGCATAAACCTCCTCTGAAAGACCAAGTCGTTGCATGATGCGTTCCTTGTTCTTTCGAGTGAAATCGTCCATATTATTCTCAATAATATCTTGTTCGATATTCTTAAGTGGAGAATCTGGTTTCCGCTTTATCTGCAACAACAGACATTCTTGCAAGGAACGAGCACCGATTCCAGCTGGGTCAAACTCCTGAATAATACTTAGGATACGTTCTAGCTCAGCCTCATCGGTTTCAATGTCATAGTTAATCACCAAATCATCAATCATTGGGAGGAAATCTCTTCGCAGGAAACCATCACTATCTAATGATAGAATCAAGTATTCAGCGATCTCCTTCTCATGTTCCGAGAATGGCTGCATGGCCAACTGTTCTTTCAGAACATCATAGAATGAGTCAGTATCCGAAAATGGGATTTCTTCTACACGTTCTCCCCGACTTCGGTTATGTTCTTGTAACTTATAATCCGGAATATCATCTTCGTTAGCGTAATCACCCAGGCTATCATCCTCACTTGAACGATATTCAAGTTCCTCCGTTGATTCATCCACTTCTTCAGTTTCAGAAGAATTCGGTTCTGTTTCTAAAGCAGGGTTATCAAGTACTTCTGCACGAATTCGTTCTTCTAATTCCTGCTTCGACAGTTCCAACAACTTCACTACCATAATCTGTTGAGGAGATAGTGTTTGTAACTGTTGCTGTTCCTGTATCTGTATTTGCCCTGCCTTTTCTGACATATTGTTCTTTATTTATGCTCGCAAAATTAGTGATTTATCACGAATAAGTCACCTTCCAAAACATTATTTGTGTTAATATTTAAAGCTACTTCCACCCAGGAACTCACGCAGCAAAGAAGTTGGTGGAATTTCCCGACTAGGTACAGATGTGATATAATCCAAGAACTTCAGTAAACGGAAAGCTTCTGAGTAAACCGGATTATCTTCTGGTACACGACGCAAGATAGGTTCCGCAACATCTTTGATTACTGCCAGTTCGAAGAGAAGTGCAGAGTTGAACATAGCATCAGCATTTTCTTGGTATGGATAGATCCACTTATCCTCACCGGCCCTCACGCTTGGCCAACGACTGATTGTTTCCTCAGCAGAGTAGCTCCGATACTTATAGTCGCGAATGATTCTACGGAGCAAACGGTTATCGGTAGTCGGAATATAGTTATGATCATCGAGCAAAATAGTAGTCATTGCAGACACAAAGATCTTGAACTTGCATGCATCTGGTATATGAGGTGTTAAATCTGGATTCAGTGCGTGAATACCTTCCAATAATAATATGGTATTAGGTCCCAATTTGAACTTATCGCCTGCTTCTCTCTTTCCCGTAGTAAAGTTAAAGCGTGGCAGTACGACCTCTTCCCCCGCCAACAAATCGTTTAGCTGTTGGTTGAAGTAGTCCAAATCCAAAGCATAGAGAGATTCAAAGTCGTAGTCACCCTTTTCGTCCCTTGGAGTATGCTCTCGGTCAACAAAATAATTATCCAAAGAGACAGGGAACGGCATCAATCCATTCGCAATAATCTGAACAGAAAGTCGTTTGCTAAAAGTCGTCTTTCCTGAAGAAGAAGGTCCGGCGATAAGAACTAACCTGACAGGATTCTCACTATGGTATCTTTTATAGATTTCATCGGCAATATTCGATATTTTCTTTTCTTGCAGAGCTTCTGAAACTTGAATCATGCCTGATGCCCATTTATTTTTGCAAGCCACATTAAACTCACCCACAGTACCAAGTCCAACGATTTGATTCAAGTGACGGAATTCCTTCAGCACATCAAACATTTTCTTTTGCTTGACAACCTCTTCCAATTCTTCAGGATTGGATTTTTTTGGAATTCGGAGAAGGAGTCCATCATAGTATTTCACTAAGTCGAAGTTCTTCAGAAAACCTGTACTTGGGACCAAAGAACCATAATAATAGTCGACACAATCTTCCAGTGTATAATAATAGGAATAGATCTTTCCAGAAGTTTCCAACAACTTCACCTTATCCTCCCGCCCTTTCTCCATAAAGAGCTTCACCACGTCTGAGGTATGTTCTTGGTGGCGTTTGAACGGAATATCCTGTGCAATAATTTCTTGCATACGTTTTTTCAGTCGAAGAGCGTCATCCAATCCCACTTCCCGATCGATAAGCAACCGACAATAGAAACCATTTGAGATAGGATGTTCCAAGACGAAGTCACCTCCAGGATACAAATCCTCCACCGCCTTGCACAATACAAAACAAAGGGAGCGTACATAGGTTCGCATACCCGAATCACAAGTAATATCCAAGAATTCGACATCCTTGTTATTATAAATGCGATATTTTAAACCTTCCACCTTATTATTTACCTTTGCACTGACCACACCATAAGGCATTGATAAATTAAATCCCTGATAAACTTCCAAAAGAGTGCTTCCAACTGGGAATTCTTTGGAGCTGTTACTATTCTTACAATAGATCTGTACTACCTGTTTCATTGGTGTATAATTTTTTGTTCTATAATCAGTTTTAAAGATAGACATTTTATTTAAAATAGCGCTGAAAAGCGTATCATAATTTAATTAAAATATGTCGATTTGGATTTTTTTAAACTTATCAGTACTCTTGCACTTTTGAATTACGGTATAAAATCGAGTAATAGTTAGTCTTCAACTCCATCACTTCTTTGTAGTAAGAGCCACAAACCAATTTACAAGGATCAACAGAATAATACGTAAAATACAAAAAGGTGGAGCTAAGGTTTCACCTTTTTCTGTTATTTACTTGCAAATATTGAGTTTTTTATGCAATATTGTAACTTATTCTTTGAATGAAATATCAAAACCAATATGAAAAGTTTTATGAAAGTAAAGACACTCTTATGTACAGCAATGGTAGGTTTATGTTGTTCATGTGCGCCAACAGGAAATCAAACGGCTTCTTCTGGTTTTAAAGACATCGTAAACGTTGAAGCCATCAACGTAGAAGCGCCGGTGGGTACTGCTCCTCGCCTACCTTTCCAAGTATGGGTCACTTACTCGGACGGTAGTAAGGAATATCGCCAAGTGAAGTGGACCAACTCTTCTCCTGTTACCGAGGAAGCTGAGGCCAATCCTGAGATTAATCCAAGTGGAACAAGTTACAGTATCAAAGGATTTATCATTGGTGACAACACCACTGTTAACGGTTTCCCTGTTTCCGCTGCTATAAAAGTGGTGGATCATCCTTATGTCACTCCTTCGAACGCTCCTGTTGCTGAGACCTTACCTCTCAACAAGGTGAGCGTAACGGGCGATAACCGCTTGACATGGAACCGCGACTTGGATATTGATGAGATTCTGAAATGGGATGTCAGCCAACAACTCTATAACTATCGTGACACATACGGTCTCAGCACTGAAGGTTATAAGGAATCTGATGGTTGGGACTCTCCAACCACGAAGTTGAAAGGACACGGAACAGGTCATTATATGTCGGCTTTAGCCTTTGCCTTCGCCAGTTGTCAAGATCCGACCAAGAAAGAGCAGCTCAAACAAAATATCACGCGCATGGTAAACGAATTGCGTGAGTGCCAAGAAAGGACATTTGTATGGAGCGATGAGCTAGGTCGTTATTGGGAGGCACGCGACTTGGCTCCTGAAGCTGAGTTACGACAATTGAATGGTACGTGGGCTGACTTTGACGTGTACAAGAAAGACTATCAAAAATATGGATACGGCTATCTCAACGCCATACCGGCTCAACATCCTGCCTTGATAGAAATGTACCGGGCATACAATAATGACAATTGGGTATGGGCACCTTATTATACCATTCACAAACAATTGGCAGGTCTTATCGACATTGCCACATATATAGATGATCAGGCAATTGCCGACAAAGCTTTGCTGATTGCCAAAGACATGGGATTGTGGGTATGGAACCGTTTGCATTATCGTACCTATGTCAAAAGTGACGGTACCCAAGAGGAACGTCGTGCAAAGCCGGGTAACCGTTATGAGATGTGGAATATGTACATTGCCGGTGAGGTTGGCGGTATGAGTGAGTCATTGGCTCGGCTTTCTGGTATGGTTACTGATGCTACAGAGAAGGAACGTCTGCTCGAGGCATCCAACTTCTTCGACAGTCCGGCATTCTTCCAACCGTTATCCGTCAACGTAGATGCGATACGTACCCGTCATGCCAACCAGCATATCCCAATGATAATCGGTGCATTGCGTAGTTATCGCTACAATAATAATCCTTATTATTATAATATCGCTCAGAATTTCTGGTCGTTTATCCAAGGTCGTTATCGTTATGCGATGGGTGGCGTTGGCAATGGGGAGATGTTCCGCCAACCTTATACCCAAGTGCTGAATATGGCAACCAACGCTTCATCATGGGGTGGCCAAGGTCTGATGCCTGAGCCGACCATCAACGAGACTTGTTGCGCATATAATCTTGCGAAACTGACGAAAGACTTGAATTGCTTCAACCCTGATGACGCTTCCTATATGGATTATTACGAACGGATACTCTATAATCAGATTGTTGGTTCTGTCAATCCTCACAAGTATGAGACGACTTATCAGTATGCTGTTGGATTGAATGCTTCGAAGCCTTGGGGTAATGCGACCCCACAAGAGAGTTGTTGCGGTGGAACAGGCTCCGAGAACCATGTTAAATACCAGGAAGCCGTTTATTTTGTTGGAGAGAACACCATATGGATTGGACTTTATATGCCGACTACCGCAGAATGGGATGCCAAAGGTGTGACTCTGCAACAGGAATGTGCATGGCCTGCTGAGCGTTCAGTGATCCGAGTATCCAAAGGTTCGGGAACGTTCGCCATGAAACTTCGTGTTCCTTATTGGGCAACAAATGGCTTCGACGTGAAATTGAATGGCAAGTCGGTTTCAGAGAGCTACCAACCTAGTTCATATGTCACTATTCCAGAACGTGAATGGAGTACTAGCGACAAGGTGGAAGTCATCATGCCGTTTACAAAACATATCGACTTTGCACCCGACAAGATGGAGACAGCCGTTGTCGCAAACGGCGGTGGAAGAACCAGCTTTGAGCCAATGTGGGCAGGTGCCTTTATGTACGGTCCGCTGGTAATGGCAACAACAGGATATGAAACTTGGGAAGATGCCACTATCGACGTGAAGTCCGACCTCAGTGATATCAAGTTAAACAAAGCAAAGAGTGGTAAGGGTGCCGATGCAAATGTCTATACTTTGACCTTCAACGGCAAGACTTTCATTCCAGATTACTATGGCGATGAGAACATCACTCACTATTTCCGCATGAACATTTTAGGTGATCCGAACGCTACGTTCAGAGCATCATTGCAACCGGAGATTCAAAAGGCCAAAGTGTTCATGGAAGAGAATTACGAACCAGCTTCATTCGCTGCTTTGAAGAATGCGATTGCTGAAGCAGATAAGTTATACGAGTCCTCATCCATCACTCAGACAGATACAGAAAAGGTTATTTCAGTATTGCGTCAGGCTGTCCAAGGATTGAAGCAGAAAGCATTGAATAAAGCCTTTTTGGAGGAAGTTGTTCAGAAGGCAGCCTCTTTGGACATGAAACAGTATACTTCCGACAGTTGGAACAAGCTCCAATCCATTCTAACAGCCGCCAAGGAGTTGATTGGACAAGGTAATGTACAAAGTGATATCGATTTAAAGACCTTTGAGTTGAATAATGCGATTACCGACCTCGTTCCAGCCAGCAGTGTTGACAAGAGTGGTTTGGAAGAAGTCATGCAGATTGCCAAGAGTTGTCGGGATGCCCAACAGGCATGGAACAAATTGGCTGTGAAAGTTCCTGAGTATGCACCTTGGGCACCTCACGGGTTTGCTCGACTGATGGAAGAATATGATCATGCCAACGAAATCTTGAACAATCCATCCGAGAACTATAGTCAGGAAGAAGTAGACAAGGCAGCAGCAACTTTGAATGCAGCTATCAATGCAATGCGTCCAGGTAACCTACCAGAGTTGGAAGACCTGAAAGATCTCCTTCCTCTCATCGAGAAAGCAAAGGCATCGGCCGATGCCAACAATGATGGGGTGAAACAAGCAATCGGATATGCCGAGATGGTAGTCAGATATGTGAGCGACGGTAGCGGTACCCACGACATGATTCAAAGGGCAACTGATCGTATGAAACGAATCTTGAAATGATGAATAGATAAAAATAGAACGGGAGGTCAAATGATGACCTCCCGTTTTCATATCCTATCAGATTAAAACTTATTTCTTTGCACCAGCATCAAGTAATTCAACTTCGAAAACCAATGTAGAATACGGATCAATCTTTGCGCCAGCACCTTCTGCACCGTAAGCTAATTCCTGAGGAATATAAATCATCCACTTAGAACCTTCCGGCATCATCTTCAGAGCCTCAGTCCATCCAGGGATTACACCGTTGACATTGAAAGAAGTAGGTTCCTGACGGCTGTAAGAGCTATCAAACTCCTCACCATTGATAGTTGTACCTCTATAATGAACCTTTACAGTTGCATCTTCTCCTGGAACAGGACCATTGCCAACCTTCAAGATCTTATACTGTAAACCGCTCGGAGTAGTCTGAACGCTATCGTTCTTTGCATTCTCAGCCAAGAACTTCTCACCAGCAGCCTTGTTGTCAGCATATTTCACTTCGTTGATCTTAGCCTTGATAGCCTTGCTCTTAGCTTCATAATAAATGTTAGCACTATCAGGAGAAACCTTTACATGGTGCTTAATAGCATCTACGAAACCAGCGAGCATGTTATTCTTATTCAGCTTATTGACAGAGTCATTAGCGAAAAGACGTCCATTCATCATTTCATACATACGGCTTCCTACAGATTGACCAACTTGAAGACCAGCCATATAAGCTTCGTCTTTCTTGGTTGTCTTTTTCAGACCAGCCTCGACACCACGAACGAAATCTGCATACACTGTTGAGTCCAAGCCTAACTGCTGCTCATAATACATATCCAAACCCTGTGTATTAGCAATACCAGCCATATAAGAGAGGCTGTCGATCTCATTACTAAAAGTTGCTTTAGGGGCATTTCCACAAGAAGAAAGCCCAGCTGTTGCAATAACAGCTACAATAAAAGCTAATTTTTTCATTTTTATTATTATTAAATTAAACGATTTGTAACAATTCAACATCAAAGATCAATGTGCTGTGAGGAGGAATCAATTCACCAGCCTGTTGATCACCGTATGCCAACTCGGAAGGGATGTACAAACGCCATTTTGAACCTTCACTCATCAGTTGCAAAGCCTCAACCCATCCTTGAATAACTTGGTTCACGCCGAACACCGCCGGAACGCCACGCTTCACAGAACTGTCGAATACTGTACCATCAATCAAAGTACCTTCATAATGACACTTCACTCTGTCGGTAGCAGACGGCTTTTTACCATTACCTTCTTTCAACACCTCATATTGCAAGCCACTCGGCAAGGTAACCACGCCTTCACGTTTTTTATTCTCATCAAGGAAAGCCTTACCCTTAGCAATATTCTCTGCATTAATCTTTGCTTCCATCTCAGAAAAGAACTTATTCACCAGGTCACGAGCCTCTACAAAGGTCATCTGAGTCTTCTCTTTTCCGAATACATCCTTCAAAGCCTGAGCGAAAACATCCACATCAATATTTTGTGCAGCACCCATACTCACCAGGTTTTGAGCAATGCCCATTCCTATAGCATAACTGAATTTATCCATACCTTTTTATTCCATTTCATAAAAACGCGACAAAATTACGCATAAACGAGTGAAAAACAAAAACATTTTTTGATTTTTACGAGTGCGAGTAATTTAGGCGAAGCCAAAATTGCGAGAACAAGTAAAAAATAAAAACCGCTTTTTACGAGTGCGAGTAATTTAGGCGAAGCCAAAATTAGTATTCTTTTTGATTGAATCCTCTTTTAAAAATTATTTTATTACATTTGTAATATTACAACCTATAAGGAGAAAAGATATGAAAAAGAACTTAGTCGTATTAACAGGTGCAGGAATTAGTGCAGAGAGTGGATTCAGTACATTTCGTGATTCTGGCGGACTTTGGGAGAAATATAATGTGGAAGATGTAGCTACTCCGGAGGGCTATAATCGCAATCCTAAGTTGGTGACCGATTTTTATAATATCCGACGCAAACAGTTGATTGATGCAAAGCCCAACCGTGGGCATGAAATTCTCGCGGAACTGGAGAAGGATTTTAATGTAACCGTCATTACTCAAAACGTCGACAACCTTCATGAGGTGGCAGGAAGTACGCATGTTATTCATCTTCACGGAGAGTTGATGAAGGTTACCTCATCATTCAGTCCGAACGACCCACGATATATCCGTACGTTGAAGCCAGAAGAATGGGAAGTCAAGATTGGCGACACAGCTGCCGACGGAAGTCAACTCCGTCCATTCATCGTATGGTTTGGTGAGGCCGTTCCGAAGATTGAGGAAGCTATCACTTATGTAGAAAAAGCGGATATCTTCCTGATTGTCGGAACCTCGTTGAATGTTTACCCGGCTGCTGGCCTGCTCAATTATGCTCCAACTGATATTCCTGTTTACCTCATCGACCCGAAGGAAGTACATATTCCCTCGTACCGCAAAGTTCATGTCATTCAGGATGTCGCATCCAAGGGAATGGAAGAATTTAAAAAGTTAATGGAGGAATAGAGTATTTCTACTAAAATTCTACTATATTTGCTTTATCAAATTTATTATTTATCTAAAACTAAAAACTAACAGTTATGAAGAAGTATGTTTGCACAGTATGTGGTTGGGAATATGATCCTGAAGTAGGTGATCCAGAAAACGGCATTGCTCCGGGCACTGCTTTTGAGGATCTTCCAGAAGATTTCGTTTGTCCACTTTGTGGTGTTGGCAAAGAAGACTTTGAAGAACAATAATTTGAATTTGTATAACGTGATGAAGGGCAGGCTCTTTGTGAGTCTGCCCTATTTATTTTATTATGGTTCTAGTTTAACTTGAGTGTGTATTATCCTCATAGGTCATTTTGCGGATTTTCGGCCTGGTGAACCCTAAGGGTTCACCTTTTTGATTTTTTCGACTTTACAATTATTTGATTATAAATGAATTATAAAGTCGGTGAAGGTGAAGGGTATTTTTTTATTTCAGTGCATAGGGAGGTTTTACGATAACGGGAACGTTAACGATAACACAAGGTCATCCCTACAGAAATTCAATAATAACTTTCTATTATCGAGTTTTTCTTTTCAGAATTTGAGTTTTTGAAGCCGAATGTCGAGTTTTTGAGCTCAAAATTCAAGTTTTTGAAGTCAAACATCGAGTTTTGTAAAGGGTGGATGAAGAAAAAAAGGCTGCACCCTTTTAGATGCAGCCTATTATCTTGATGAAAAAAACTTATTGCAATAACTTCTTCAAACGAAGCAGTGCCTCGATATAGTAATAATCAGCATAGGTTAAAGGAACATCAACTTCTGAATGCCCCGGCTTGCTACCAACTGAATGTTTCAAAATAAAGTTGCAGTTAGTACCAACCTCTGCCATAAAATCATCCGATGTCAAGGTCTTCAGAATCTGACATGCCAAATCGAAATAAGCCTTTGACTCATCACCTTCAACGAACTGACTCAACTCGATCAATGCTGATGCGATGATAGAACCTGCAGATGCATCACGCTCCTCATTCGGAATATTAGGTGCATTAAAGTCCCAGTAAGGAACCTTGTCGGCTGGAAGATTCGGGTGATTCATGATAAACTGTGCAATATGTCTTGCCTGCTCCAGATACTCAGCTTTCTTAGTCTCACGATACATCATTGTAAAACCATAAAGTCCCCAAGCCTGACCTCTTGCCCAAGAAGATTCGTCGGCATAGCCTTGAGCTGTCTGACGAGCCAGTACTTCTGTTGTCAATGTATCATAATTCACCACATGATATGTGCTGAAATCATCACGGAAGTGATTCTTGATAGTTACGTGAGCGTGGCTATTAGCAATCTCATCATATTTTGGATCCTTTGTAATCTTGCTTACTTCCTCCAGGAACTCCAAGTTCATCATATTATCGATGATAACCGGGCATTGCCATCTCTTGCTTGAGCCCCAAGACTGGATGATTCCGATATTCGGGCGGAAGCGGGTACAAAGAGAGTTAGCACCTTGGATAAGTACATTCTTATAATATTCGTCACCTGAGAGCCGATAAGCATGTCCATAACTACAATACAGCATAAAACCAAGGTCGTGTGTACCTGTGTTGAACTGCTCCTTTTCTACCCTGCGGGTGTAATTATCAGCCAAAGTCTTCAAAGACTCATCACCTGTGTATTCATAAAGCATCCAAAGTTCGCCTGGGAAGAACCCACTGCACCACCAACTAGAGTTGGAAGTAACGAAAGCACCGTCTTTTCCAATGGTACGTGGAAGTTTATCAGGCTGGCTCATCAGGTCGGCAGCCATTAACTTCACTTGAGCCAAGCTACGGTCAAGACCTTTATCAATCATTCCCTGTAATGAATCCTTTGCAGGCTCATTCTTGCAGGAGAAACCTATGGCAATTAACAATGCCAAGCTAAGATAAATCAGTTTTTTCATGATACATTATTTAATATAGACAAATACCACACTTGTTTATTTTTACAAAAATACAAAAAAACATTTAATACCAGTTTCTAAACGAAAATAATTCACACAAACTTAATAGAAACAAAAAAAGCGTACCGGTAAGGTACGCTTTCATATAGAAGATAACTTGTTATTCTTCGTTATTGCGTTGCTCTTTCTGATGAGGTCTGTTCGGACGGCGCTCTCTACGATCACCGTTCTGTGGACGACGCTCTCTGTTTTGAGGACGCTCTGGACGTTCAGCACGTTCCGGACGTTCTGGGCGCTCTTGATAACCTTCCGGTTTTGGGAGCAAAGCACGACGAGACAATTTGAACTTACCAGTCTTCGGGTCGATATCAACCAACTTCACGCTGATGGTATCACCTTCCTTCAAACCTGATTCCTCGATAGTCTCCAAACGTTTCCAATCGATTTCAGAGATATGTAACAAACCATCCTTACCAGGCAAGAACTCTACGAACACACCGTAAGGCATAATTGACTGAACCTTACCTTCGTAAACCTCACCAACTTCAGGAACTGCTACAATACCCTTGATCATCTTCATAGCTGCATCAATACTATCTTTGTTGGCAGCAGCTACTTCTACATGACCACCATCAGCCTGTTCCTCAATAGTAATGGTAGCACCTGTTACTTCCTGCATGTTCTGAATGATCTTTCCGCCCGGGCCAATCACTGCACCGATAAACTCCTTCGGGATAACCAAAGATTCGATGCGTGGAGCATGTGGTTTCAGATCTGCACGAGGCTCAGCGATGCATTCAGTCAACTTACCCAAGATGAACTCGCGACCTTCCTTAGCTTGAAGCAATGCCTTCTCAAGAATGTCATAAGAAAGACCATCCACCTTGATATCCATCTGAGTAGCTGTGATACCATCACGAGTACCAGTTACCTTGAAGTCCATATCACCCAAGTGATCCTCATCACCCAAGATATCAGAAAGGACAGCATACTTATCACTCTTATCATCTTTGATCAATCCCATTGCGATACCAGAAACCGGCTTCTTGATAGGTACACCAGCATCCATCAATGCCAATGTTCCAGCGCAAACGGTTGCCATAGATGATGAGCCGTTAGATTCCAGGATATCTGAAACCAGACGAACACAATACGGATAGTTTTCAGGAATCTGACCCTTCAATGCGCGCCATGCCAAATGACCGTGACCAATCTCACGACGGCCTACGCCACGTTGAGCCTTAGCCTCACCTGTAGCAAAAGGCGGGAAGTTGTAGTGCAACAAGAAACGTTGTTTGCTTTGGTCGAGTACATCGTCGATAATCTTCTCGTCCAACTTCGTACCGAGTGTACAAGTTGACAAGGACTGAGTCTCACCACGTGTAAAGATAGAAGATCCGTGAGGACCTGGCAGCGGACTAACCTCGCACCAGATAGGACGAATCTCAGTAGTCTTACGACCATCGAGACGTTTACCTTCATCCAATACACAACGACGCATTGCATTACGCATCACATCATGATAGTAACGTTCCATCATTGCCTCTTTCTCTGCCAACTCATCCTCAGAAAGTTCAGTATGAGCAGCTATATACTTCTCTTTGAAGTCGGCAAGGATCTGATCAAAAGCCTCAGCGCGAGCATGCTTGTCGAGGGCTTTCTCTGTGATATCATAAGCAGGCTGATAGAGTTCGTTCTCCATTTGAGCGCGAAGTTCCTCATCGTTTACTTCATGATCATATTCACGTTTCACAGTAGAGCCAACTTCTTCTGCCAATTCCATCTGAGCCTTACATTGAACCTTAATAGCTTCGTGAGCAGCTTTCAAAGCGTTGAGCAAGTCTTGCTCACCTACTTCGTTCATCTCACCTTCCACCATCATGATATTCTCATATGTTGCACCAACCATCAAATCCATATCTGCCTTCTCAAGTTGGTCAAATGTAGGATTAATAACAAATTCGCCATCAATTCTTGCTACTCTTACCTCTGAGATCGGGCCACCGAATGGGATATCAGAGACAGCCAGTGCAGCCGAAGCAGCCAAACCAGCCAATGCATCAGGCATATCTACGCCGTCAGCTGAGAAAAGAATGATGTTTACATAAACTTCTGCATGGTAATTGTCCGGGAACAATGGACGGAGAGCACGGTCAACCAGACGGCTCGTCAAAATCTCATAATCAGAAGCTTTACCTTCACGTTTCGTGAAACCGCCAGGGAACCGTCCAAAAGCTGAGAACTTTTCCTTATAGTCAACCTGCAGCGGCATAAAATCTGTACCGGGAACTGCATCTTTTGCTGCACAAACAGTAGCCAACAACATGGTGTTGCCCATGCGGAGCATAACAGAACCGTCTGCCTGTTTTGCCAGCTTTCCCGTTTCGAGTGTGATGGTTCTTCCATCAGAAAGCTCGATTGTCTTCACAATAGGATTAATCATAATAAAATTTTTATCTTTATACATCTAAAATTCGTGCAAAGATAACCATTTATTTACATACGGAACGGGTTCTTGCATAAAATCTTACACAAATTATCGTTTTTTTTCATTTCGTCGTCATAAAAACGAAAGTTTGCACTATATTTGCACGATGAAATTAAAAATACAATTTATGAAAAAGAACGCATATTTAATCATGGCTTTATTTCTAGGCCTTGCTGCTTGTGACAGCGAACCTAAATTTCTCGTCGAAGGTGAAGTGAACGGTGCCGAAAGCCAGACACTATACTTTGAGGAATCAAGCCTTGAGGGAATTGTCACTTTGGATTCAATGAAGCTAAAGGAAAACGGTACTTTCCGGTTCACGCAAAAACGTCCGGAAGCTCCTGAGTTCTACCGTATCCGTCTCAATAACAATGTTATCAATTTCGCTGTCGACTCTACCGAAACCGTTAAGATCAAGGCGAATGCAAGCGACTTCCCTATCGGCTATACCATCGAAGGATCAAACAGCAATAAGAAGATTAAAGAACTGGTTTTGCTTCAGTCCGAACTTCAAACGAAGGTAAATCAACTTTCACAGAACCGTGATATCCCTGCCGGTATCTTGCAGGAGAATATCAACACACTGGTTAACGAATACAAGGATCACGTTAAGAAGAACTATATCTTTGCTGAGCCTAACGAGCCATACGCATACTTCGCATTGTTCCAGACTTTGAACGGCTACCTTATCTACAATCCACTTTCTGATAAGGAAGATATAAAGTGCTTTGCAGCCGTAGCAACGAGTTTGAATAATGCTTATCCACACTCCGACCGTTCAAAGAACCTATATAACATGGTTATCAAGGGTATGAAGAACACTCGTCCACCGAAAGTTGAGGAAATCAATGTTTCGGAAGACAAGATCAGTGAGACAAGCCTTATCAATATCGAGTTGAAAGGTGTGAACAATCAGGTTTACAACTTGACCGACTTAAAAGGCAAGGTCGTATTGCTCGATTTTACCGTATACAACAATGCGATGTCACCTGCACACAACCTGGCATTACGTGAGTTGTATAACAAATATGCTTCAAAAGGACTTGAGATCTATCAGGTTTCTCTGGATGGCGACGAGCATTTCTGGAAGACTCAAGCAGACAACTTGCCATGGATTTGTGTTCGTGATGCTAACGGTATTTATTCAACATATGTTTCACTATACGGTGTGAACAATTTACCAGCTTTATTCCTTATCAATAAGGATAACGAGTTGAGGAAACGTTACGATGCTGATAGCCAAGTAGATATCGAAAAAGATATTCAATCTATGCTTTAAGTTGAAAAAAGAATGTTTTTCAAATAAAAATGTTTTAAAACAGCATAAAAATTTTGAATTATCATATTTAGATTGTATATTTGCAAAACATTATAGCAAAGGGGTTCCGACATGCAGAATGTCGGAATTCTTTTTGTTTTTGTCTCATTTTGGAAAATAAGAAATAAGGAGGAAATATTATGGCATACATGTCAGAAGAGGGTTACCAACAATTGGTAAAAGAATTACGGTACTTAGAGGCCGTTGAGCGTCCAAAGATAAAGGAGGCTATTGCAGAAGCACGCGACAAAGGAGACTTGTCAGAGAATGCAGAATATGATGCAGCCAAAGAGGCTCAGGGTATTCTGGAAGCAAAAATCAACAAGTTGAAGAGTGATATCAGCGATGCTAAGATTATTGACACATCGAAGTTGAAGAACGATACCATTCAGATCCTTAGCAAGGTTGAGTTGAAGAACGTCAAGAACAAGATGAAGATGGAATACACCATCGTTCCAGAGCAGGAAGCTAACCTGAAGTTAGGAAAGATTTCTGTGAACACTCCGATTGCACAAGGTCTGATCGGTAAGAAAGTTGGTGATGTTGTTGAGATTCAGATTCCGAAGGGAACTATCACATTAGAAGTATTGAACATTTCGTTTTAACACTAAGGCAAACCTGCTTTATGCGGGCTTGCCTTTTTAACATTATACCATTATGGCTACCATATTCAGTAAGATTGCCGCTGGAGAGATTCCCAGCTATAAGATCGCAGAAGATGACCGCTTTTATGCATTTTTGGATATCAATCCGCTGGTAAAAGGTCATACGCTCGTCATTCCTAAGAAGGAAGTAGACTATCTTTTTGATTTAGACGATGACACCTTAGCCGCTATGCAAGTATTTGCCAAAGGTGTAGCTGCTGCCATCAAGCAGGTTTGTCCTTGTATCAAGGTCGGACAGGCTGTTCTTGGCTTGGAAGTCCCTCATGCACACATCCATCTGATTCCTATCAACAAGGAAACAGACATGCTGTTCTCCAATCCGAAGTTGAAACTCACTCAAGAAGAGTTCCAGAAGATTGCATCAGCCATCCATGCTGCTTGGGAAAGCAACCGTTAAAAACCCTCTTTCTTATATAAAAGAAGCCGCTTGAGTTTACAAGCGGCTTTATTATTTTATTCAATTTTGCTTAGATAAAATCATCTCCCTTCTTCATCTGCAACTCATTAAAGTATTTGCGAAGAGAGCCCACGTTCTCCTTTTTACATATCAGCAAAACACCCTTATTATAGGCCACCAAATAGCCATCCAATCCTTGGATGATAGCGACCGAATCTTTCGGCATGGAAACCATGTTGTTCTGACTATCATGCAACAAAGCCTCACCACTCATGACGGCATTCTTGTCCTCATCTTTCGGTGTCTCCTCATAGAGAGAGTCCCAAGTACCGAGGTCGGCCCAGCCAAAGTCGCACAACTGCACGTAAACATTGTTGGCTTTTTCCATGATTGCATAATCAATTGAAATGTTTGGACAAGAAGAGAAACCACCTTCCTCACGTCCTCCCAACTTGGCACAAATATCCGGAGTCAGTTCTCGGAACGATTCGAGGATTGTCTGCACATTCCAGAGGAAGATACCCGAATTCCAATAGAACTCACCACTATCTACAAACATCTTAGCGAACTCCAACTCCGGCTTTTCAATAAAGGTCTTCACTTTGAAGAACCCATCGATAGCCTCATCAGCTACCTGTAAATAACCATACTCTGTCACCGGACGATTTGGTCGGATACCCAAAGTAAGCAAATACGGCTTCTGATCAACAAAACTCAATCCTCTTTGGATAGCCTCCAGGAATTCCGGTTCCTTAATGATAAGGTGATCGGTTGGAGCCACGATGACATTTGCGTTCCTGTCACGTTGGGCAATATGATAAGAAGCCAAAGCAATACTTGGAGCGGTATTCCGATGTGAAGGTTCCAATATGATTTGCGATTCGTCTAGTTCCGGTAATTGTTCGTGTACCAATTGCTTATAGCTTTCATTTGTCGTGACAAAAATATTTTCTATAGGAATTATTTTTTTATACCGGTCAAACGTCTGTTGGATAAGGGTTCGTCCTGTCCCGAAAAAGTCCATAAACTGTTTAGGTAACGAATATCTGCTGACGGGCCAGAATCTGCGTCCAACGCCCCCTCCCATAATAATACAATAACACTTATTATCCATGAGCGAACGATTAATATATGCTGTAAATATAAGGGTTATTTTTTATAATCCAACATAAAGAAAGTTTAAAAAGTTGAAAGCCCATCTTTTTATAAAAAAAGTGATATAAAATTTGCAGATATAAAAAAATAGCGTACCTTTGCATCCGCAATCGATAAAAATTGCCCAGATGGCGGAATCGGTAGACGCGCTGGTCTCAAACACCAGTGGATTCACTTCCATCCCGGTTCGACCCCGGGTCTGGGTACAAGGTTAGCCTGAACAGAATTGCTAAATCCTTTATTGACAAGGATTTAGCAATTTTTCTTTTTTCGAATTTCCCCACATTTTCCCCACATCTGCAACAAATTACATGTATAGATAGTCATAACCGATCTGCAACATTCTCAATCATTGGAATAATCCCAGTATAGAAAAAATTTTTTAATTGAAAAACAAATATTGTGTTTTTTGTGTCTTCGCCTGTTCGCTCTTTAATATCTTTCATACGTTCCTAACTAATTTTTACATCCTGCTAACCATAAATAAGTTGTACAAATTGTTCAATAGGAGAGTTTAATTGTCCAACTGTATATTGAATAGATAACATCATTCCTGAAGTCAATTATTACATGAACAACAAATGCGGCTGCAATAATTGTAATTACAATGTTTTTTATTTCATTAATGGAACATCCTTCAGTGACAAGAGGTAAACCACCGTGCTAAATCACCTTCGCACTCCAGCTGGTCACCCTTGCGGTAAGCGATTTCTTCACCCTCCCGTTCGCAGAACTCCCGA